>CAZLZE010000020.1:0-18994 GCA_964563935.1 uncultured Phycisphaerae bacterium
TTCCCGTCTCTCGCCGCAACCCGTCATCGCGACCAACCCCACCGCCACAACAAGACCGGCCGTCGCAACGAACATCTTTCGCAATGAATCGCTCATCGCTTTCCTCTTTCCATGCTTAAAAAACCCGAACCGACCCTTAAATCCGAACCCTTATCGCTGGCTGACTTTGATCTCGTCCGCAATGACTTTCCAGACGCGGGCAGCCGGCAATTCCACCGTCACCGTCACCATGCCGTCCGTGAAAACGGGTTTCCCTTTGACATACGCCCCGTCGATCACGGCACTGAGTTCCGTCCGAATCGAATCGTGGTCGGTCATGAAATCCTTCACCGTCGTATCGCTCTGAATATCCAGCCCCGCGATCATCTGGGCCAGGTTCCGCTTGGCATCGAGCTCCGCGGCTCGCTGGGCCATCAACTTGGCCTGGGTTTCATTTTTGTTCTTGGTATCGATCGCCGCCTGACCGGTGGCCTTGAGCGCCCGGCTGATCCACTCCGGCGGCGCGTTGTAGAATCCGACCTCGCCCAGCCCGAACCGTCCGCGGCCGAATCCGCCGCCCACCTTGCTGCCCTGGGCCCAGCCGAAGGACCCGACGCCAAAGTAGCCGTGGCCGAACCCCGCCTTCTCCCAGCCATACCGCCACAGGCCGATCGGCGGTCCGTTCACCCGCGTATCCGGCCACCCGGTCCCTTCATCACCATGATAGACGTTGAAGTAGTACGGATTCCGCCAGCGATGAAGTTTTACAAAGCCAAGTTTCACATGCGCCGACATTTCCAACCTCTCTTCCAATCCACGTTGCCTCTTTCCCCGCAGGGGTACTCTCTTCTTCGTATGATTCGTTCCCTTCGTCTCATTCGTGTCTCTTCTCTTCTCCCATTCGTTCCAGCCGGCGGTCGATGTGATGGGTGAACTGCTCCAGATCCTCGAGCTTCCCCTTGACCGCCGCGAGCTGGCCCCTCAATCGGTCCTCCAACGCCGACAAGCGGGCGGAAAAGACCTCCTCGCTCACCATCATCCGTCCCTCCGGGTGGACTCGCCGGTCCACCGAGTGGCGAAGGAGCCAGCCGCCCAGACCCACCAGCATCGCGCAGCACACGGTCGTCAGCACCATTTCCGGACTCATCTGCAGATACTCCTTCGTTACCAGAGGTGATAGATCGCCTGATCCTGATCGTCCAGGCCGTCGAATTGCACGCAGACGATATCGCCGATCGCGAACATGCCGACATAGGAGGTTCTCTCGGCGGGATTGGCGATGGTGACCGGATCGGTGTCCGAATCGTCGTCGGCAAACGCATTTCTACCCGTGGCCACCATGCGGCGGACGTCGTACGTGCCGTCCGCGTGGTCCGCGGTAATCCGCGCGACAAATCGCTCCGGAACCCACATGGCCGGATTCATCGCCGCCGCCGGCGCAGCGCAGGCCGGTGATTTCATACTGATGATCCGTCGCTCAAGCTCCAGCACGCGCCCCTGAAGGATCCGCAATTCCGAGAAAATCGGCGCCAGGCTCTCATTCACATCCGGCATGGATTTATCCCTTTCGTAAGATGAGTCGATGAACGCCCGCAACGAAATCGTACTCCGCATGATCCGGCAGGAACGTTGCGCCCGACGGCAGGTCCGCGCAGCCCCGCAGGGTCAGGCGGCGGCCGCCGCGAAAAACGTCCGTGATCATTGGCCCGGCCACGCTCAGTTCCATTCGCTGCTCCAACTCCGCTTTTTCCCGCCAGATTCGCCGGGCATGAGACTCGTTGAGCTGCCGGTCGTCCGACAAGTATCGGACCTCTTCCGTCGCCAGGCCCGCCGCTTCCAGCACCGGGCCCGCATGGCCCTGAGCCGGATATCGCACACAAAGCGACGCCGTCGGCAGGGCGTATCGATAGCGAATATAGACCTCCGCGCTTGCCGATCGGCCCGCCGGCAACGGATTGCGCAGACTGACTCGCCGGCTCGCCGGCCCGGCCAATACCGGATACCGGGCCACAATGTATCGGTTGGTTCTGTCCGGTGGAAGCGACTCGATGACCTCATACGTCCAGCCGCCCGCCGCCGTCGCCACCTTCTGCACGAGTTCCACCGGAAAATCCTCCAGCAGTCCCTCGATTCCCGCGTAGGAGAATCGGCGAAACACCCACGCCAGATCGTTCGGCTCGTCCGCGTTCGGCGAGGCGTACTGCGCGTGACGAAGCTGCCACTGGGATTCCAATGCCGTGTCCCACGCCGGCGCCGCCGCCGCGTAACCCAGCGACACCGCGCGATCCGACACCAGCCGCACCGCTGAGCAGTTGTTCGTCAATGAACTGCTGAAGCGATAGTTCAACAACGTGTGCACCGAACCGCCCGCAACGTCCAGTTCGCAGCGTTCCATTTGTCGAGGCAGAAGGATCTGCCACGCCAGCGTTCCCGGATCGATAGCCAGGCGATAGTCGCCCAGACTTAACAGATTTGATATCACAGCGTCCAGGTCTCGGTTTTCGATCCACAAATGGTCCACCGGCTCGCCCAGGGCCGCCACCTGGGCCGGATCGTAGAAGTCCTTGCACGCCGACCCGATCTGTCGCAGCGTCTGCCCGTGCCGGGCCAGCAATTCCGTCAGAATCGCGCCGACCGTCGTCTGCGCAAATTGCAGCTTGGGAATTCCCGCGTCGTCCGTGACCCGCACGAACCGGCACCAATCGAACGGACCGGACGCCACGACCCGCTTTCCCATCCCCGAAGCCCCATTGAACGTCTCCTGGGACTCCACGCGTCCGGTAAAGACGACGGTGTCGTCAGCCATGAGTCGAACGCGCGAGGCCAGACCCGCTCGATCAATGATCGCCGGGTCGTGGAGCGTCAGTTCCAGACGCGTCGCGCCGGTTCGGGACCGGCTCAGACGCGACAACGAGAGGCCCTCGCCGCCGTTGTCGGCCCGGCAGCCATATCCGGCAATTTCCACCGCGTAATGTGACACGATTCAACTCCCCGCGATAAACTGAGGTACAGTATCCGACACAAACGTCAGGATCACCTGGTCCGACCATCGTCCCGCGTGCGGACCTGAAGCCTTCGGGCGCTGGAGCGACACAAAATTGCACCGCCCGTAGTCGACCACCGGCGTGTAGGGCGGGATCATCACCCGCAGGTCCCGCCGTCCGCCGTCGGCCCACGTCAGCATGTCGAACACCCACTGCTCGAACTCCCACTGGGTCGGCGCCGTCTTGCGGATGCGGAACCGTGGATAGATCGTGATGCCCAGCGGACGGTCGGTGAGGCGGATCACCGGCTCCAGGCTGTTGTCCGCCTCGGTCGGCGATTTATGCTGCCAGTAACTCATCACCTGGATGAGTTCATCGCCCAACTGCGTTCCGTCCAGAAAAAGCTGATAGTTGCTCATGACAGGTTCTCCGTAAACAATGGCCCTCTCTCGGCTCACAGGCTTGAACGGTCGATGAGGAACGTCACCACCAATTCCAGCAGGACCGCGCGCTTGCGGGACTTGTGCGTCTCCTGACGCATTGCCGTCGGGCGTCCGTCCATCTCGCGCTCGAACTTGTCCAGAGATAACGTCACTCGTCCCGCCCGCAACTTGACATCCAGCACGTTGCCCAGCCCCAGATCCGGCAGGCCCGCGTCGAGGGCCGCCAGGACCTTGAGTCGAAGGTCGTTGACCCTCGCGAGGTCCAGCGAATCCGACCACACGGCGATCTGATACTCCTCGGTGGCTCGAAGGTACATCGGCGAATAGTCCAGATCGATCTGGCCGCCCGTTTCATCGATGATCAGCACCGGCTCGCGGCGGCTGAGCGGCGCCTTGGGCTCCCGCTGATCGGTTCCGTAGTGGAACCGGTTGGCCGGCGGAAATTCCTCCGTCACAGCCGACGATTTCGGCCCGTTTTCCAGAAAATACCAGACCTGCGTCAATACCTGCGTCCACGGATTCATATCGCGCTCCTGTATCCCGAATCCAAAATCGAATCACCAGTTCCACGCGTCGTCTTTGAGGTTCGACAGATCGTCCGTCGGCTGAGGGGCGTCGGTGCCGGTGCCGAATCGCACCTGGGTCGCCTTGCCCAGCCCGGCCAGCGGGGCGCCCTCGGCCACGGCCTTGAGTTGGTCGACCGTCTTGTGGTACAGGTTCTCGAAGGGATTTGCCCGGTCCTGCAGCCCGCGCCAGGCATAGAGATGAAACCCGGCGATCACGACCGTCCATTGCTTGAGCAGCGAACGCAGACGCGCGGGAAGCAATGTATACTCCGAGAGCTCGAATGGCGCGGCATATCCGGCCTTCCGGAGCTGGGTGTCGATCATGGCCTCCGCGGCCTCCAGACCGGCGTCCACGGCCAAGGACTCATCGGCGCTCAGGACGCCGTCGCGGTCCTTATCCGCCCAATCGGTGACGTTCGTGGATGAGAAGAAGTGGTCCAAATCGCTGCGAGTGGCATAGGTCGGCATGGGTGGACTCCTTGGATGAAGGTGAGCGGGGGCGCGAGCGTGCGCCCCCGCGGAAAACACAAACGCGCATTAGACGAACTGGGCCCGGATGCAGTATTGCCAGTAGCCGTAGGCCAGGGCGTACCGCGCCCGCACGCCGTACAGATACTTTTCACGCTTGAAGGATTCTTCGGAGCCTTCCGCGAGGGCAGTGAACTCGATCGGTTCGCGGTCCTGGAAGATGAACGGACGGACTTCCACGTCCGAGCGGCACAGATACCAGCGGTCCGTGCTCGTCAACTGCGGGAAGACCAGCACTTTGGCCTCGCCCGACAGCACGTTCGTCGAATTGTCCAGGACTTGGGCCGTCAGTGCCTTTTTCGCCTGGTACCACAGGTTCACCGGCACCAGCACGATGAGCTTGCCGAGGTCGCTGTTCATGGGCTCGCCCTGGTCGTCCTTGAGGGACAGCATTTTTTCCACCGCGTATTGATAGGATGCGGCGAATTCTTCGGCCGTCGGCGCCCCGGGGTTTGTCACGTCCATGCTCACCATGTTCGTCTGCTCTCCGCTGTCGCCGCTGGAATGGGCGGTGGCGAAGAAGGTCGAGCCGTCATAGCTGGTGTAGCCGCTGTCGGCGCCGTGTTCCAGCATGTTGGCCAGCAGCTTGTCCGGATGCGTGATGGCGCGACGCGCCAGTTCCTTGACCCGCACCATGACCTGTCCGAGCTGATCGTCGGCCAGTTCATCGCGATCGACCTCGATCGTGGATTCATATTTTTGATTTTCCACGCTGTACGACTCGCTGCGGAGGCCCCTGGCCAGCCGCCCCGTGCCCCATGGCCGCATCTGCGGAACCGTGCCCAGCCAGCGGTAGCTTTCCTGCGAACCCGTCGATTTGACCACCGTCGTCAACTCCCGCCACATGGGGGCCGCGGCCCGCAAGGCGGAGAAGAAGTTCCCTTTCAACGCGCTGGTGGTAAGACCCGTATTGATGATTGTTGCCATAAATAGTTCTCCTGGAGAGTTTCCTGATTTGTGGTGCAGACGGATGAAACAACGGAAGGTGAGGTTACGGCAGGGCGAAGAATTCGATCGCCAGTCCGCCGCCCACGCCGGCCGTGCTGGTCGCCGCGGATACCTTGGCCCAGATTCGCGTTCCGGCGGCCACCGAAGTTCCCGCGAGGGTCAGATTGCTCGGCGCGTGATTGGTCAGCGTGGTCAGGTTGAAATTGTCCACGATTTCATCGGGGTCCGTGTCATCTGTGCCCACGTCGAGGTATCCGGCGTCGGGCTTGGTCTCGAACCACGCCGTCGCCTTTACGATGATCACGCCGGTGCTGAACACGGCCACCGGGTTCGTCCTGGCCGATCCGGTCGCCGAGTCCAGGCGTGCGACCAGGGTTTGCGTCAGCCGCCGCCACGGGTCGATTCGGACCATCACTCGTCCTGACGACGGGACGTCGATGATCTGGCCGATGTACGAAGCGCTGGCTCCGGAGAGCGTCAGCGTGTTGTCGTCGGTCGCGAACACCGGTCGTCCGATGTGCGTGCGTGCGGCTCCCGAAAGGGCAAACTCGAAATCACCCTGCGTGAACAGCGTCGCTTCCCGAGCGCCGCTGGCGCCCGCGGAATTGTCGCACGCTTCATACGCCAGGCCCTGGAACTGATCGCCCGCCGTCAGGGGGCGGACGTAGCCGGTCGCTCGGTCCAGTCCGACCAGCGCGCCGCGGAAAATCCGCGTGCTCGCCTTCACGGCCAGCGTGCGAAGATGCTGATCCACATACCGATTGACATTCACGTCGTTGGTTAAGGTCATAAACAGGCTCCTTGAAGAGATGTGATGGAGAATTGAACGCCAGAGTGTTCGGGTCGAACGCTAGTTGTCGGGCTGGGCCTTTTCCGCTTCGAGCAGGTCCTGAAGGCTCACGCCCATGCGGGTGAAGAACGGCTCATTTTCCCGGAAGTACGCCGACACCTTCTGCTGCCGGTCCGACAGTTCACCCGCCGCGGGCGCTGCCGCGGGCCGGGTCTGAATGATCGGCTCACGCTTGCGGATCTGGTCCATCCGCTGGTGTGAAAGCGGAACCTGGCCTTCCGAGAACTGACGGGTCATGTCATCGAGGCTCAGCCGAATCAGCGACTGCTCCTCTACGGCGCGATCGCTGGGAGCGAGCTTCCCGGCCAGCACCATCTGCTCGCAGAAGCTGCGGATTTCGGATTCCGCCTGGAGCTTTCGCCCCTCGGCCAGAAGCTCCGACTTCAGGTCGCGGAGCATGACCTGAAGCTGCTCCGTGGTGACGAACGTGGGTTCATTTGCGATTGCTGTCATAGACGACTCCTTTTCCTGGAATGGAATGGTGACAAACGAAGGGGCGACGGTTCCATTCTTCCCGTCGCGATCGTGAAAGACCTGGGTGGGGTGAACGTCGGCGAGGGCCTTGACCTGCGGAATCATCGGCCAGGCCAATGCCCGAAGGTAGGGGCCTTTGCCCTCGAGATTCGTGTACAGTTCCACGCTCCGCTTCTTGATTCTGCCCGCCAGGACGAGATCGGCGAATTGGCGGGGCACATTCACCAGATCGGCGAAGAGCGTGGCGCCTTTGACGTACAGATTTCGGACCCAGCCGAAGGCGAGATTGCCTGCGGGACGGCGACCTGCGTCATCCTCGTGATCCAGGTAGCACGGGGCCTCGTGAAAGCCCGGATCGTACGCGTCGGCCAGGGTCTGCAGGAACGCTTCATCATACGTTCCCTGCGGATACGCCCCGGCACGGAAGATCGGGATCGAACGCAGTTCAACAACATCGGTCAGTTCGGAACCTGGAGTGGACATTTTTTTCCTCCTAAAGGGTGCTTAGTGCAAAGTGCTTTGTGCTCAGTGCAAACATTGCCGGTGAATTCACTGTGAAAATGCCATTCAGTTGACTATCCTTGTGTTCCTGAGCATCTCGAAGTTCGAAGACATTGTTGCGTGGCAACGGGCTCGTGAGATTGTCAAAGACATCTACAAGCTCACGGGTTCCCAAGGTTTTCATCATGATTTCACCTTACGCGACCAAATGCGCCGATCTGCACTCTCGATCATGGCTAATATCGCCGAGGGTTTTCATCGCTGGAATCGTAAGGATTTCCTTCGATTTCTGCAGATGTCTCTGGCCTCGGCATGTGAGACCAGGAGCCACTGCCATGTGGCGCTGGACCTGGGGTATATCTCGAATTCCGAATTCGAGAACATGACCAACTCTCTTGACGACACGGTCCGCCTTATTACAGCTCTCATGAACGCCCTCCGAAAGAAGGAGTCGGATACTCAGAACAAGTGACACTCTTTTTCGCTCGCACTACGCACCCAGCACGCAGCACTTCGCACTAGTCTGTGATTTGAAACACCTCGCGCAGAAATCGCTCGGAGATTTTGACGTGTTTGGCGAGGATATCGTACGTGCGGGCCAGTTTTTCCAGATCGTAGGGCGGCACGGGTGCGATGCGGAACTTCGGCAGGGGACCGGGATTGGCGAAGTTGAGCTGCACCGCCGGTTTGATGAGCTGGTCGTTGATCGTGGCCGCCAGCGCCGAGGCGTCGGCGAGGGTGATGTCGTTTCGTACCTGGTTGTGTACGTCCGCCTGGGCCCGCGAGCCGTGATCCGACGTTTCCGCGGTGAGGTTCTGGCCGAGGATGACCTGGAACTTCTTGGTGTCGGCATACTGGAGGAACGGCAGGTAGTCTTCGCCCGTGGCTCGTTTCGCCTCGTGCAGATCGACCAGGAACCCCTGCGGCACGACGGACCACGAATGTGATTGGAGGGACCTGACGAACTCTTCGAATCGCGTCTGGTCCTCGCGGGAGGCCTCGGAGGGGAACGTGGCGGTGATGATCGGCATACCGTATTTTTCTATGGCGGTGGCCCACCATTTCCAGCCGGCGCGGCTGAACGTGACGGGCCAGTAGAGCGGTTTGAGCACGGATTGGCCGTATGGATTGGCCGCCGATCCGCGATGACGGTGAACGATGAATTTGTAGGGCGGAACCGGCTCGCCTTCGGTCCGATTGTCGACGGTGAGCAGTCGCAGATGGCCCTGGGGGTCGAAGCGGTAATCGGCGGGGTCGCGTCCCACGAGTTTTTCGACGAACCACTTGCCGTTGCGAACGGTCCAGAAGATCTCCAGGGGCACAAAGCCCGTGGTGAGCGCCCCGAGGGCCTGGTCCAGGGCCTGGGGAAAGTCGGTGAGATTGGCGAACAGGTCCAGCACGTACGATGTGACGGCGGGATCGGCCTGCGTGCCCAGGATGGTCCACGGGCGATTGAGGACGGATGATCGGCGCGTGGCTAAGGCCGAGGCGACGGTCGGGTCCGAGGCCTCCATCCGGCGATAGAGTTCAAGGCCTTCGTCCGGGGCGTATTTGCTCAGAATCTCGTCCGGGTTGTCCAGCATGTTGTGGATGATGGATTGAAAGAACGCGGACCGCCGCTCGGTCGTGTCGAACTCCGCCAAAAGTTGTCGGGACGATGGCCGGCGGAAGAGTTGTTTCAGACGTTTGGCAAATGACATGGTTGCTCCCTTCAAGGTTCAGAGTTCATCGTGTACTGCATGAATGCCGATCGTTTACACTTTTTTAATGTGCGATCTCAGATTGTCCGGTCGGACGTGCTGCCGCATGACGGCGTAGCGTACGCAATCGGCGCAGTGATCGTCGACGTTTCGGATCTGCTCGCACAAGGCCGTTTCAGCCCCGGAATATTCATCCCACATCAGCTGCTGGAGTTCCCGAATGGTGTTCGTCATGACGGGGTGAAAGTAGATGGCTCGCCGCTCGGCCAGCATCGCCAACTGATCTCCCACGATGGCCCGACTCGCCAGGTAGGCGTGCAGGGTGTTTGTCTGGATCGACCAGCGGGCGAGCGCCGCCAGCAGGGCGGAGGTGACCTCGTCGACGCCCGTGCTGAGATTATTGTCCGCGGGCACGGTGGGTACGCCGTAGCGGGCGTACTCGTCGGCGATGCTGGTCGTGCTGTTGTCCAGCCGGCGGTGGGTCGAGGGATCGATCAGCGCCAGGCGTGTCTCGTTGGCCGGGTCGAGTTCCCGAATCCGGCGGCAGTGCTCGGCGATTGTGGCGTCCGGCCGGTAATACTCGCGATAGAAGAAGAGGGTCTTTGTTTTCGGATGCTCCGCCCACCAGAGGCACGCCGTCGGATTGCGCCGTCCGTGGTCGATGACCCTGTACTTGATGCATTCGGCGAGTTCCACGACGTGCGGCTGAACGTGCACGATGGGGTCGAAGCCGTCATAGACCTTCTGGCCGCCCCGGGCGGAGAAATCGATCTCGTATTCCTTCATCCACCGCCAACCGGGGATGGCCGCCCGGATGGCCCCGATGCGCTCCTTCGGCCAGATGTCGGGATCGACCGAATAGTGCAGCCGCACGGCGGCGAAACCAGATTTCAGTTGTTTTGCTTCAAGCATGGTACCAAGTCCAGTGAAAAGTCACAGGTTGAGGCACGGAGCACTACGACCTCAGCACGTTTACAGTTCGTCGTTGTAGAGTTTTTGGAAGAATCCCGGGTTGGCCGTGGAGAGGGCGGTGAATCGCCCGCCGTTTTCGATTGTGGGCAGGGCCGCGGTATAGGCGTCCTCGGCCAGGTACTGAAAGCCCATTTCGTCGGACAGAATTCCCGAGGCCGTGTGCTGGCGGAGAATATCCGGTCCCTGCGGGATGGCCCAGATCGTGCTGTTGCGATCGGGAAACTCGATCTTGTTGACGGTGGCCTTGAAGGGCGGCTTGAGGCCTTCGGGCAGATGATCGAGGACGAATCGCGTTCGCCCGAGGAGTCCCGTGGCGGCGGTCGCGTTACCGATGGCGTCTTCCTCGCGTTTCGATTGCAGGAAGATCAGTCGTCCCGGGGCCGTGATGGCGTCCCAGAGGTACAGGCAGACGAACAGCCACGTTGCCATCATCTGCCGGGACTTGGCGACCACGAGCAGGGGGGACTTGAGCCACAGTTGCGTCAGTTCAAACAAGTACGGTCGATTGGGAAAGAGCTTGATCGGCCGCTTTCGATCGTGACTGTCCAGGGTGTGACAGTAGTTTGTGACGAACGGCCACGGATCGCGTCGGGCGAATTCATGATAGACCGTCTGACTGGTCTTCGAGGTCGCAAAGATCCGGCGGTACAATGTGGTTGTCGTGACAGAACTGGATGAGTTCCCGCTTGGAGAGTTTGCTGAACTGTTCATACTCTTGGTCCTCTTTATCAACGGTGGGTTCGGCGGCTTTTTCGACTCCGTAGGCGATTCGCTCCTCATCGTGCATTTTGGCGATGGCCGAGACGAGGTGACTGAAGTCGGAGATGGAGAGATCCGGCAATTGCGGTCCAGAGTTCTGGCTGCCGCCTGGCGCGTCAACGAGCGGACCGTCTTCGTCCGTATCCTCGACGACGGTATCTTTGCGGGGTTGCTGTGCGTCGTTGTTGGCGCGGTAGAATTGTCGAAAGGAGAGGCGCAGCATGACCAGGTCGACCTGCTGTTGTTCCCGAACCTGGCTTGGTGTCGGCAGCAGGGGCGGGTCGTCGGTGTGGTTACCGGATGTGGCCAGCAGAGGGTCGATCTGGTCGGCAACGGCAGGCGAGGCCGGCAGGGGCGAACCAAACTGGTCACGCTGCGCGAGAGACGACTTGTGGTCTAAGTCGATTTTGGACATGACAGGTTCCTTTAGAGAAGAGGTTACGTTATCGATGTATGTTCCGTGCGTCGTCGAAGGTTCCCGGAATTTATCAGGTCGGGGATGCGAGTAGGATCGGGTGTTTTGGTGTCGGCTTCATGGTGTTGCTCCTTTGTTCTTTTTCAGATTCGGCTGCCCGTTGGTTTTCCCATCAGCCGCTGTACACCCTTAAAGATGTCACAAAAAAACGTAAAAGCAAATTCGAGAGCGAAAAATGTTGATGTGAAATTTCCTACTGCCTGCTAATACGACACTTAGGACGATTAGGAATTCGGAGAAGTGTTTTCGGGCGTGCGCTTTGCGCAGAAGACGCATAGAAGAGCTCCTGAAGACCTCTGGAAGACGCCAGAAGACCATAGAAGAGCATGGAAGAGGCGTGGAAGACACCTGGAAGACTATTCGGAATCATTCCGAATAAGGCGAAGCTCTTGAGAAGTATTCCGGGTAAGGATTACAGTTCCATTCGGCATCGTTGCGAGATTTCCGTACAAGTGTATTTTGGCACTTGGGAGAGTGGAGGGTTTTTACGGATCTCCGTGTGTTTTTTTGCGCTGACGATGGGTATTTGAAGGGTTTGATCGTGTCAAATCAACGGGGGCCCTGCCGACGGCTCAGGAAAAGCAGGCGGCTTTGACAGCAACGGAACATCCCTATACGGCGACGGACGCAATGAGGCGGATTTGGATATGGTGGTTTGTTATGGATATCAGGTTGAGGGGCATGCATTAAAGTTTTTGTGAACTCTTACTGGAACGATAGGAACAAAGGTCCCAAAACTATTCCCGCGACGGAGACGTAATCTCGGGCAGGATGGATTTTCCGTCGATGGGGCCGATGGTTTTGAGACGCTCGCTGCAGCCGAGCATGTCCAGGACGGTCGGGAAGAGGTCAACGAGACGGGCGGTCTTGATGGTCTTGTGAGGGATTCCCGGACCAGCGAGGACGAAGGGAACAATCATATCGTTGCGCACGACGGACCCATGCCCGCCCTTTTCCTTCCTGCCGAAAGCGCATCCGTTGCGGGCGTAGACGCTGATCTGGCCGGCACGGGGGCTGTCGCACATTTCGACGATCTGGGGGACAAAATCGGGAAACTCGGAGCAGCAACTGGCCTGGAGCCAGGCGTCGCGATCGAAGAATCCGCTGTTGACCATGTCGCGAGTCGATTTGTCCGTCAGGTATCCCAAGGGGTCTTTGTCCAGCGTTTTGTACATATATGTTTTGGCGCCGGTGGAATCGATTTTTCGAATGATTCGAGCGCGGCCTTGAGGATTCCGAACTTCCACCGTGTTGTGATCGACCTTGACGACGACGACGCGGAGGGCCGGTATGTCGGTGAGCAGGTCGACCAGGTCTTTGCGTCCCATTTTTTCCCAGGTTGCTGGGGCGAAGTCGCGGAGGAAATGAGTGACTTGTTCATAGGACGGTTCGCCGATCCAGGAATGTCCGCAACGCAGGAATATCTGGGCCTGACGGGGACCGCCGTCGACGAGGACAACCCGGTAGTTCCTGATGTACGCGTGCCACTGGCAGGGCTCGCCGTTTTCCAGAAAGGCTTCGTACACGACGGGGAGATTCAATTGTTTCTTGAGGTAATCCTGTGGGATCCAGCATGCTTCAGGTCTGGCTTGCTCATGGCCATGGTCGCTTATCATGATCAGGTAGTAGTCGTCGAGCAGACCGTTCTTCTCCAACGCCCGGCAGATTCGGCCGATTTGTTGATCGACATTGATAAGTTGCCGTTTGTAGGCTTCGGATTGAGCGCCTTTTTCGTGTCCGACGTGGTCGAGGATGGGAAAATAGGCGAAGATGTAGTCGGGCCATTGTCCGGTATTGGCGGAGCAGGCGGCAATTTCTTCGAAACGTTGGGCCACGAGCCGGTCAATTTCCGAGTGACGGTTCATGAACCAGTTGATACCGGAACTCATCCAATTGTCATAAGGGCGCGTGGCGCCTCGCCGATGGGCGGTCTGAATGGTAACGGTGTATTTGTCGCGGAGCACTTCATAGATGGTCGGGCACGCGATATCGCGGTCGACCTGCAGGTAGCTGCGGATAAACATGTAGTCCTGAAACCGGCCGGAGCTGCGGTCGAACCAGTGGTTTCCCATGATCTGGTGATGGCCTGGGAATTGGCCGGTGGTGGCGGAGGCGATGCACGCATAGGTGATGCTGGGGAAGCAACTGACGGCGTTCTGCACGCAGCACCCGCGGTCGTAGAGGTATTTCTTCATATTTGGGAGCTGACCCGCGGCGTAGAGTTCCTGTACGCGATCGGCCCACATGCCGTCGACGAAGAATACCAGTACCCTTCGCTTTGGGACCTGGACATTCCGGTCCACCTGTACTCGCAACTCACCGGAATGCGTGCAACCCGCTATAGCAACAAGACCGCTCAGCAGCAGAGCGGTCCGGAAAAATTCCCTGTTCACAGGCGTCCTCTCGTTGTCATTGACTCGCCGACTCGTTAATATACGCGGTAAAGCTTATACAGCAGGCGAGATAAATTCAATTACACTTTTGGAGTTATGGATATGTCCATTCATCCGACGGCGATTATTTCTCCCAAGGCCGAGATCGATCCGAGTGTCGAGATTGGTCCTTACGTCGTTATTGACGGCGAGGTGAAGATCGGTCCGAATTGCCGTATTTCTTCGCATGTTCGCATCACAGGATATACGACGCTCGGGGCGAATAATGAAATTCATTCCTTTGCCGTGATTGGTGATACCCCGCAGGACTTTGCGTTCAAATCGGACGTGCGAAGCTACGTGCGGATCGGAGACAACAATGTGATGCGGGAGGGATTCACCATTCACCGGGGGACGTATCCGGAGACGGAGACGACGGTGGGCAACGGTTGTTTCTTCATGGCCAATTCGCACATTGCGCACAACTGCCACGTGGCTGATCATGTGAAGATGGCGAACGGAGCGGCCCTGGCGGGTCACGTGCATGTAGGTGAAGGGACGTTCATCTCGGCCTACGTGGGTGTTCACCAATTCGCTCGGATCGGGCGGTTGTGCATGATCGCGGCGTTGTGCCGGATTACGATGGACCTGCCTCATTTCATGATGGGGCATGGTGACAGTACTATTGTAGGGGTGAACCGGGTCGGGCTTCGGCGGGCGGGGTTTACGTCGGAGCAGGTTACGGAGATCCGATCGGCGTACCGGTTCCTTTTCCGGAGCGGTATCGGGATGCAGAAAGCGGCGGCCCAGTTGAGGGAGCAGAATCCGTCCGGTCCGGTGGCGGAGTTGATTGATTTCATCACCGCCCCCTCGAAGCGAGGAATTGCGGGTCCGCCGACGGGAATGCGGCTTGGAAGAACGGAAGAAGATGCTCATGAATAGGGCCGGAATCGGCGGTTGGGTATTGGCTGTGGTTTTCGCGGCCGCCGGGGCGGCGAATGTACGGGCGGGGGAACCCCCGGCGCCGAACGACGTTCGCTGGCAGGAGGCGCGGTGTCCTGTTTGCCGGAAAGTGGTTCGGTTGGGAATTCTGACGACGACGGACGTGTTCAGCGGGATCGATAGCGATCTTTTTTTTCGCGCAGTCGGACCGCAGCCGGAGTTCTACCTGATCGATACTTGCCCGGTATGTTATTTCAGCGGGTACGTGAGCGATTTTGATCTCGTGCTTCCGGACAAGGTCAAGGAGGAGCTTCGGAAGACGCTCAAACCGGCCCATTCGATCAGTCCGAGCGCCAAGCAGCAGGAGATTGAGACGCTCGATAAGTACGAACTGGCGTGGCAGACGTTCTCAATTCTCGGCCGATCGGACGAGGCGTTCGCATGGCTTGCGATTCGGGCGAGCTGGGTTGCGCGGGACCTGTATTCCGTCATGCCGAAGCATCCCGAGGTGGCGAAGGTGTTGGTGGAGGCGGGGAAGCTGCTCGGACCGCCGAAGGCGTCGACGAATCCGGCGGAACGGGAAGTGTTGCAGGCGCGGAAGCTGGAATTGCTGGCCCAGGGACTGCCGTCCGGGGCGAAGAACGAATGGAGCTACAAGGCGGTGATCGCGCTGTTGTACCGGCGGCACGGGGAGAACAGCGCCGCGGAACCGTATATTCACGACGTGTTGGGCGACAAGCACACACCGCCGGCCATTCGCGACACCTTCATCAAGATGAAGCAGTCGCTGGTGGCGGAGGCGTACTGGCAGGAACTGGCGGCGGATCGCTTCTCGCAGGCGATTTCGAAGGGCACGATCAGTCCACAGAACAAAACGGCGGCGAAGTACCTACTCGGGCAGTTGTATTTTCGGTTGGGGCGGCATGAGGAGGCGAATCGCTGGTTGAACGAGGCGCTGGTGGATCGGCGTCTGCCGGAGAACCTGACGAAATGGGCGAAGGAGACGCAAAAGCGGATTCGATGAGGGGGGCAGGACGCGCAGCCTGGCCCAGGACACCCGCCGAGGCGATAGAACTTCAAAAGGCGATGGCGGGCGAGGTGGCGGTTCAGCCGTTGACGAACCCGGCACGGATCGTGGCGGCGATCGACTTGAGTCCGATCGGTCCGGCGCGGCGATGGACGAAACAGGCGGCGGGGATCATCGTCTACGATCTGGACGAAATGCGTGAGATCGAGCGGCATGCGATCGTTCGTCCGATCATTTTTCCGTACATTCCGGGTTTGCTGTCGTTTCGCGAGGCCCCGGCGGCGATGGAAGTCATCGAGCGGGCGAAAACACCCGTGGACGTGTATCTGATCGACGGTCAGGGGTTGGCCCATCCGAGGCGGATGGGGGTGGCGTGCCACATCGGGGTACTGATCAGGCGTCCGACCATCGGGTGCGCCAAGAGCAAGCTGGTGGGGGAGCCGAAGGAATCCCTTGGCGTACGGCGTGGATCGCGGGTACACTTGTATCATCGCGGTCAGGTCGTCGGTTCGCTCCTGCGGACACGGGACAACGTCAAACCGCTATACGTGTCGGTCGGAAATCTGATCACGCTTGAGGAGTGCGTGGATATCGTATTGAGGTTGGCGGACCGTTATCGCCTGCCGGAGCCCGCGCGGTTGGCCCACAATTATGTGACGCTGGTAGCGCGGGGCGCGGCGCGATCGGAAGATTGCAGCGGGAAAGAGTGAAGACACAGCCATGACGAACGTGCATATAATCAAACTGGCCATACATCGCCTGAACCTTCCGTTTCGGCTTCGTTTCAGCCACGCATCGGCGGATCGAACGGCAGGGGATAACGTCATCGTTCAGCTTGAGCTTGGTAACGGGAAGGTCGGGTACGGCGAGACGCTGGCGCGGGAATACGTGACGGGTGAGACCCCCGAAATGGTGGTCGAGTCGATTCAGCGGGTGTTTCTGCCTTTGCTCATGGAGCTGAAGCCTGAGGGTTTCGGCGACGTCATGGAATTTCTGGAACGGCTGCCGCTGACGGATGGGACCAAGCCCCTGTACGCGGCGCGCTGCGCGGTGGAACTGGCGGTCCTGGACGTTTACGGCAAGCAGTTCAATCGCAGTCCGGCCGTGCTGACGGGGTGGATTGATCAGCCGTTCTGGGAGGTTCCGGGAGCGGCGGCGACGATCAGCTACAGCGGGGTGATCGGCGCGATGCGACCGAAGAAGGCGGCCCTGATGTCGCGGCTGATGCGATGGTGGCGGTTGTCGGACTTCAAGGTCAAGGTGGGCGACGAGGCCGAGTTCGATCGCCTGGTCGCGGTGCTCAAGGTGCTGAGTCGTCCGTTGAAGGCGGGTCAGGTGCGGATTCGCGTGGATGCCAACGCAGCCTGGCGGCCCGAGCAGCTTAAGGAAAAAGTGGACCGGTTGGAGGAGATGGGGATTTTGTATCTTGAACAGCCGACGCCCCGGCGGCTTGACGACAGCTGGTTGCCCATACAGCACCATAGCGGAGTGAATCTGATCGCCGACGAGTCGCTGGTGAGCATGGGCGACGCGGAGCGACTGACCAAGGAATACAGCGTGGGGATTTTCAATATCCGTCTGGCGAAGAACGGCGGATTGCTCCCGGCCCTGCGAATGGCGGCGTACGCCTACAGCCGGGGGATAGAGGTCCAGCTTGGATGCATGGTGGGTGAGACGGGGATCTTGACGATGGCGGGGCGATGGTTCGCCAATCTTGTCCCGGAACTTATTTTTGCCGAGGGCGGATACGGCAAGTTCCTGCTGAAGGACGATATTCTCACCAAGCCGATCCGGTTCCATTTCGGCGGCCGAATTCCCGTTCCGACCGGTCCGGGCCTGGGGATTGAGGTCGATCCGGGCAAGCTGGCGAAGTACAGCGCCTCGGAACCGATCTCGATCCACCTCTAAACTTCCCGGGGACGGTTTATCCGCCTGTTGATCGCTCCTGCCTGCGTTGTATAATTACGTTATACATTTATTGGAGATTATTATGTTTCTGTACATTATTCGCGGTATCTTTCTGATGTGCCTGGTGGGTATCGCCCTGTCGTACATCACGGGCAATGTGGATGAGGACATCAAGGCCGCCAATGCGGGGATCAAGCTGTTCGCGTTTCACAAGCAGTCGGTTCTTCTGGGTACGGTGGGATTGGGGATTCTGACGATCGGGATGGACATGCTCATTTCCCGTAAGTCGCTGTCGTCGATTTCGGGGTTGTTTCTGGGTCTGCTGGCGGGACTGCTCATTGCGTTCGTGTTTTCGATGATGATCGACCTGGTGGTGGGCGTTGCGGCGTCGGACCTGCGGGAGCCGTTGTATTCGACGGTCATGCGTGAAGTGAACGGGAAGATTGTTCCGCAGACGGTGGTGACCAGTTACCGCGATACGCCGGTGATCAGCGCGGTAAAACTGCTGGTGGGCGTAATTGCGTGCTATCTGTCGGTGAGTTTCATTCTGCAGACGAAGGACGATATCCGGTTCGTTATTCCCTACGTGGAGTTTGAGCGTCAGACCAAGGGCGGCCGGCCGCTGGTATTGGATACGTCGGCGATTATCGACGGGCGGATTCTCGACGTGACCAAGACGAAGATTTTTGACAATCCGCTGATTATTCCGCGGTTCATTTTGCAGGAACTCCAAGCCGTCGCGGACTCGTCGGACCGACTGAAACGCAACCGCGGTCGGCGGGGACTGGACGTGATCAATAAGCTTCAGAGCGAGAAGGGGCTGGATATCAGCATCTACGACAAGTCGGGGCCGGACACACGCATGCCCGTGGACCAGAGACTGGTGTCGTTGGCGGAGGAGTTGGGGGCGAAGATCGTGACGACCGACTACAACCTGAACAAGGTGGCGCACATCCGCGGGGTGGAGGTGGTGAATATCAACGATATCGCGAACGCGATCAAACCGGTGGTTCTGCCGGGTGAGACGCTGGAAGTGAAGATTGTCAAACCGGGCGAGGGCCAGGGGCAGGGGATCGCGTATTTGGACGACGGGACGATGGTCGTGGTGGAAGGCGGTCGCCGGCGGATCGGGGACACGGTCACGGTCAGTATCACGAGTTCGCTGCAGACGTCGGCGGGACGGATGATTTTTGCCCGCCTGGATGATGGAAATGGAACCGATTCCCGAACGAACGAGAAGCAAGCGTAGGAGTATGCAATGACGAAGGAATTTTCGGTGATCGTACCCGCCGCGGGAGCGAGTTCCCGGTTCGGCGGAAAAGTGAAGAAACCGTTCGCGCAGATTGACGGCCGAGCCGTGTTTTTGCGGACTCTGGAGCTGTTCATCAATCGCGAGGACGTGATCGAGACGATTTTGTGCGTCAGTCCGGACGATATGGAATATGTGAAGTCCAAATTCGGGGCGAACCTGGGGTTCATGGGCGTTCGCCTGATCAAGGGGGGTGCGGAGCGCTATCAGACGGTGCAGCTGGCGTTGGAAGCGGTGAGTTCGGACGCGAAATACAA
>CAZLZE010000020.1:19004-52034 GCA_964563935.1 uncultured Phycisphaerae bacterium
CCATTCATGACGCGGTTCGTCCGTGCCTGACGGCAGAGAAAATCACCGAGGTTTTCCAGTCGGCCAAGAAACACGGGGCGTCGCTTCTGGCGACGGAAGTGACGGCGACGCTCAAGCGCGTGGGCAAGGACAATGTCGTGGAGCGGACGGTGGAGCGGAATCACCTGTATCAGGCCCAGACGCCGCAGG
The DNA here is from genome assembly GCA_964563935.1 of uncultured Phycisphaerae bacterium. Taxonomy (GTDB): domain Bacteria; phylum Planctomycetota; class Phycisphaerae; order JAAYCJ01; family JAAYCJ01; genus JBAZZQ01. Next base: position 19,194 of record CAZLZE010000020.1, read on the forward strand.
TGTTCCGAGCCGATCTGATCAAGGACGCGTATAAGAAGCTGGCTGGCGAAGCGAAGAACATCACCGACGATGCGCAGGTGGCGGAGATGGCGGGGAACAAGGTGACGATCGTTCCCCACGATATGTCGAATATCAAGATTACCGTGCAGTCCGATCTGAAGCTTGCGCAGGCGATCCTGGAAATTCTGCCCAAGCCGAAGCCCAAGGGTCCGCTGAATCCCTTTGAAGAGGCGCAGTGGTAGGCAAATCAAAGCAGGCGCACGCATGTGCGTCACATGGGAAAGACAATGAACAAAGAGAACACGGGAAAATATGTTTTTGGTCCGGTGCCGAGTCGTCGGTTGGGGCGGTCGTTGGGCGTGGATCTGGTCCCCTTCAAAATGTGCACGTTTGACTGCGTCTACTGCCAGCTCGGGCGAACGACGCATCACGCCCTGGAGCGGCGGGAATTCGTTCCCCTAGAGGACGTGCTGAGCCAGATTCGGGAGGCGTTGGATCGGGGTCCGCGGCCGGACTATATCACCCTGGCCGGTTCGGGCGAGCCGACGCTCTACCGCCGGCTCGGGGAACTGATCGACCGGATTCACGCGATGACCGATGTGCCTGTGGACATTATTACCAACGGATCGACCCTGTGGATGGACGAGGTGTTCGGGTCAGTGGTCAAGGCGGACCTGATCGTGCCGTCGCTGGACGCGGGGGACGAAGAGACGTACCTGCGGATCAACCGCGCGGTGGCCGAGATCGGGTTCGAGGCGCTGCTGACCGGCCTTCGACGGTTGAGCGAGGTCTGCCCGCAGAAGGTCTGGCTGGAGGTGTTGATCGTCGGCGGGGTGAACGACGACGATTCGCAGGTGAAGAAAATCGCCAAATGGACTGATCTGCTCCGCTTCGCGAAGGTTCAACTCAACACGGCGGTTCGCCCGCCGGCGGACAAGGACGTCCGTGCGGTCTCGCTTGAACGGCTTGAGGAGTTGGCGGGTTTTTTCACGCCGCGGGCGGAAGTGGTGGCGGATTTTCCCGTGCCAAAAGTTGTCGGGTCGTGTCAGGTTCACTCCGATGCGGTCCTGGAGATGCTTCGCCGCCGGCCTTGCACGGTGGACGATATCACCGCGGGACTGGCCGTTGCCCGGTTGGAAGTGATCAAGATCATCGAAGTCCTGGTTCGGGAAAGCAAAATTCAACCGGAGATTCGGCAGGGTCGGGAATATTATATAGTGAGGTAAAAGAAAGGTAATCATGTCTGACGCTAAGAGTGCCCCCGAGGGCTTTTCGCACGGGTTTCTGCTCAATGAGGCCCGGCAGGCGATCGCCCAGCGATTGGTCCGGGTGAAGCATAAACTGATCGTTATGAGCGGGAAGGGCGGAGTGGGTAAATCCACTGTTGCCGTCAACCTGGCGTGCGCGCTGGTGAAGTTGGGCAGGAAGGTGGGTCTGCTCGACGCGGACCTTCACGGTCCGACGGTTCCGGTGATGCTGGGGGCAAGCGAAAAGCCCGTCGCCACGTCGGAGGGAATCCTTCCCCTGGATACGCCGTGGGGCGTGAAAGTGATTTCGCTGGGAGTGTTCCTGCCGAAGAAGGACGAGGCGGTAATCTGGCGGGGTCCGATGAAGATGGGCGCCATTCGGCAGTTCCTGGCGGACGTGTCATGGGGCGAGTTGGATTATCTGCTCGTCGATTGTCCGCCCGGCACGGGCGACGAGCCTTTGTCACTGGTACAATTGATTCCGAATCCGGACGGGGCGATCATCGTGACGACGCCTCAGGAAGTGGCTTTGGCGGCGGTGCGAAAATCCGTCAGTTTTACGCAAAAAGTCGGACTGCCTCTGCTGGGCATCGTGGAGAATTTCGCGGGATATCATTGCCCGCACTGCGGTGAGCGGAGTCATCCCTTTGGTCAGGGCGGTGGCGAGCAGCTTTCGCGGTTCGCGGAGGTTTCGCTGTTGGCGTCCATGCCTGTTTTCAGCGATGTGGCGGCTCGGGCGGATCAAGGTCAGCCCGTGAGCCTGGACTCGAACCACCCGGCGGGCGTTTTGTACCGGGAACTTGCGGAGAAGATCGATGGCCGGCTCAAATGACATCGTGGAGCATGAAACTTCCCAGACGACGCAACCGGCGAAGGCGGGCAGGTCGCTCAAGCTTCGCCTCCGAGCCGTGCTCGTGCTGATCTTCGTCGCGGGTGTGTTGGGGACGGCCGCTTGGCTGAACCCGGCACAACTGGAGAAACCCTTCCACAATGGGTATTCCTTCACCTTTATGGGGATCAGGCCCTTTGCCCCCTGCGGGTTTTTGTATCGGACCGGCTATCCGTGCCCGACGTGCTACATGACTCGATCATTCGCGTACATGATGCATGGCCGGCCGGATAAGGCGTTCCTGGCCCAGCCGTTCGGGGCGGCCCTATGCCTGATGGTCATCTACCTGGGGTGGGGCGGTCTGAAGGTGCTCTACACGGGCAAAGCCTGGCGCCCGATCTGGGTGAACTGGTCGAAAAAGTGGCTCCTGTCGGGCGTGGGAGCCGCATTTCTGGCGGGATGGATTTTCCGCCTGCTATATGGTATGATCACACATGAATTTCCGCTTGTTCGATAATCCGCGGTACAGTTAAACGAAGGAAAGGTCGGAACGAAAAAGCCATGATGAAGCGAACGGTTTTTTGTCATTTGGTCGGACTGTGTCTGGTGGCGGGGACGTTGATGTCGGCGGGGGGATGCAGCACGATCGGCGCCTCGATGGCCATTCTGGGTCAGGACCAGACCAAGAAGGTGCCGGCGGAATATGCGCATCTGGCGGGTAAGCAGGTGTGCGTGTGGGTGTGGGCGGACGAGTCGCTGTTGTTCGAATACCCAGCCATTCGGGTGGACGCGGCGAATTACGCCCGGCATTACCTGCTTCAGCATGTGAAGAACGTCAAGGTGGTCGACGTTATGGCGGTGGACAAGTTCCAGCGGTCGGAGTACGACGCCGATACCATGCCGGTGGTGCAGATCGGGCGGCGGTTCAACGCGGACGCGGTTCTGAACGTCCAGGTATCGAATTTCACGACTCGGCCTGCGGGCTCGCCGAATCTTTTCCAGGGACGGATGAATACTCTGTGCTCGCTGTACGACTGCACGGGCCCCGCGCCGGTGGAGAGCGGCGAGCGGAAGCTCTGGTCGGGTAAGGTGGACGTGGTGTATCCGGAACGTCCGGTGGGCATGATGGAGACGAGCGACCTTGTCGTGCGGTCGACCTTGCTCAAGCTGTTCGGTGAGACACTGGCCCAGAAGTTCTACGAATATCGCGCGCCGGTGAAGTGAAAGGGTGAACATGAAGCGGACGATCGTCCTGTTGTTGACAGCCGTCGCCATCTTCGGCGGGTGCAAGTATCCCTTGATCCTGCTGACGGACCCGCGGCCGATGGTTGAAGCGAAATACAAAATGGCCAAGGGCAAGAAGGTGGCGGTGCTTGTGGACGATTACCTGTCGCCGGTCAATAATCCCACGATGAAGGGCGATCTGGCGAGAAATATTTCCGCCGGGTTGATCGAGGCTGGGGCGGTTCGCGCGGGCGACATGATCAGTACGGACAAGGTCAACGAGACGCCGAAGGATACGCCGGAAGGAAAGAAGCGTTCCATCCAGCGGATCGGGAAGGATGTGGGGGCGGATTACGTATTGTATGTGAACATCATCGATTTCAACCTGCAGGCGGACCCGGATAACCCGCTGGTCCAGCCCAAGGCGAAAGCGTTCGTCAAAGTGATCGACGTGAGCACGGGTGAGCGTCTCTGGCCGATCGACGTGTCCGGCGAACCCATCGAAGCCAAATGCCGAACGGCGACGGATCTCGCCTCGGAAACCACCGATACCACCCAATGGACGCAGGACCTGGTCGATATGCTGACCAGCGAAGTGATCGGCATGTTCTTCGATCATCGCGAAGAGAAGTAATCCTTGAGCCATTCCGGGCATTGACGATCAACTTGTTCTGTTGAAAAATACACATGCCGTCATTGCGAGGTGACACCAATTTATATTCACAAGCCAGATCGCCACGGCCATCGGAATGGTCTCGCGATGGTCTGCGGGGGATGATTTCAGCAGAGCACGATCAACTCTCGGTTGTTTCGATCTGGTAGTAACAATTTCTTCTGGCGGGTTGGAAACCGGCGTGGGTGATGTATTCTCGCAGTTCCTCTTCCTTGATTCGAAAGTGGACACCGGTGGCGGCGACGACGTTCTCTTCGAGCATGAGCGAGCCGAAGTCGTTGGCGCCAAATTTCAACGCGACTTGTCCGACGGCGGGACCCTGCGTGACCCAGGAGGCTTGAATGTTGTCGAAATTGTCGAGAAAGAGGCGGCTGACGGCCAGTGTCCGCAAATAGTCCTGAACGCTTGCGGCGCGCAGGTGGAATTCCTCGGCCAGGCGGGTTCCGTAGGGCTGAAACGTCCAGCCGATGAAGGCGGTGAATCCGCCCGTTTCGTCCTGCAGTTGGCGAAGCCGATCAAGGTGCTCGATTCGCTCCGCGGGTGTCTCCACGTGGCCGAACATCATCGTGGCGGTAGTCCGCATTCCGAGCTTGTGGGCCGTTCGCATCACGCCAAGCCAATCGTCAGAGGAACATTTGTTGGGGCTGGCCAATTGTCGGACACGATCGACGAGAATCTCCGCGCCCCCGCCGGGGATGGTACTCAGGCCCGCCTGGTGAAGCTCATTCAGGATCTTCTCAACAGGCATGCTGAACTGATGGCTGAAGAAAACAATTTCCGGCGGACTAAAGCCATGGATGTGGACTTGCGGAAAATGAGATTTTACCTCTCGAAGCAGGTGGAGATACCAGTCGAAGCGGAGTCCCGGATGATGGCCGCCCTGAAGGAGAATCTGGATGCCTCCCACTTCCACCAATTCGCGAATCTTCTCCAGCACCTGATCACAGGTCAGGACGTAGGCGTCGGAATCGGAGGGCTTACGGCAAAAGCTGCAGAACTTGCACCCGCTGGTGCAGACGTTGGTGTAATTGATATTGCGATCGACGATGTACGTGCGTACGTTGTGCTCGAATCGTCGACGAACTTCCCGGTCGGCCCGTTGTCCCAGGTCGTGCAGGTCGGCATGCAGGAGCAGATGAAGAGCTTGTTCCGTGGTCAACCGCGGCATAGCGCCACACGCGACAGCGATGAGAGACATTCCCTGAACTGGACGAGGCCCGAAAGCTCCTCCGGACCGATCCGATAGTGGATCACCCTTCGGAAATACTCCGCCGCTTCCCTGGGTGTAAAGCCATGTTGCGGGCCGTAGATTTGACCAAGTTCATTCGGACATTTGAGGTTCTGCTCGGCGACTTGGGTCAGGAGATCCTCAATTTCATCCGGAATGGCTCCGTTACGCGATACCCACAACGCGTAGACGAACGGTAAGTCGAACAACTCGTGCCAGAGCTGGCCGAGATCGTAGACGTAGTCGGCGCTCTTGACCTGCCAGGCCTTGTCGCCGATAAGCAGGGTCGGTTCGCTGATGCGAATCGGCGTCATGCCCCGGAAATTCCGGGTAATCAGTTCCGGCGTTCGCCCGCCGATCCGACGGATCAGGATTTTCGCCAGATTGATCGACGTATGGGAATCGGAGTCCACGACGAGCTGTGTGATCTTGTGAATTGGAACCGTAGAAAATATCTTGACCGTCCAGACTTCTCCCTGCGAACAGATGCCATATGGAACGGCAAGTTCCCACTGGTCGATATGCGTCAGGAAATCGGTGGCGGGAACCAGGGCGACGTCGAGCAACCCTTCGTCGAGAGCATTAGCCAGCATACTGGGCGGGCCCGTTCGAACCTGAACATTCTGATGTTCCTGCAGCCCGTGACCCAAGGGACGGGAGTTCAGAAACGATATCACTCCAATCTGATATTTTTTCATCATAAAACCATCTATCCCCCCTACTAATGTCGTTCATTGTATTACGACTTGCGATTCTGGTCCAGTCCCTTTTTGGGGGTGTTTCCATGAGGTATCGGATGATGTTGGGAGCCACCGCGGAAATAGCGGAGGAATTCTACGGAATGTTTCTGCCTGTGTGGATAAGCTCCGCCAGTCCGGGCTGTGGAAGTCGATTATTTGAAAAACACGATATTCTTGGACGTTTCCCTTCGATGGGCCGAGGACCAACGCGCAAACTTGAAGTATGCGGAGACACGTTCGGATATGGGGACGTACGAATTTGATGCCGCTCGGAACTGAATTCAGCTGCATGAGGCGGGTTTTTATCGGACGAGGATGAATGGCCATTTTTTTGTAACCATCTTGATCGGCGGACAGATGGAATCGGAGATTAAGCGCCTTTCCTGTCTGGACGATAAGTCTAATGAAAGAGGCCGTAGCCTCTTGCCACATTTTGAGGGAAGAAAGGGTCCAAGGGTCGAACTTGTCAGAAGAAGCTCGCATACTTTTGATCGACGCCGAGACGGAGCTGTGCGATGTGATTGCTTCGCGACTGAAGTCCGAGGGTATCGCATCTGTACATGCCAACTCGTTGGCTGAAGCGTGGGCGGTTCTGGAGCGAGACTCTGTCCAGGCGATTGTCTCGGAGATCAGGCTTTCCGATGGATCGGGCCTGGATATTCTGCGGGGGTTGTCCGATCGCAGACTGGATATTCCGGTGATCTATTTGACCGCCTACGGGGGGGTGGAATGGGCCAAGGAGGCCATCCGAAACGGCGCGTTTGAATATTACGACAAACCCGTGGACCTGCGGAAGCTCTCGCAGGTCGTACGAAAAGCTGTGCGACTGGCAGGGGAGTACCCCGGACCAGAGCGACGCCAATATGCAAAGTTGGGCATGGTTGGCATCGGGTCTGCCGCGCGGGATGAACTTACCGGCCTTGCCTCGCATCGATTCGTCCTTGAGCGACTACCCCATCTGCATACCGAATGCTGCAAGCAGGGAATTCCCCTGACGCTTTGCCTGATTGATATTGACGGGTTCCGGCAATTCAACACCCGCGAGGGATTGAGCATCGGTGACCTGCTTCTGATCGAGGTTGGACGACGGCTTCGGCGAGTGGTCCGAAACAACGACGTTGTCGGAAGGTATGGTGGCGACGAATTCCTGTTGATTCTGCCCGGCGCGAGCAAGAAAGTCGCGGAGGTCCTGGCCAACCGAATCCGGGAAAACTTCGAGCAAGAGCCGTGGCAGATGGTGAACAAGGACTTGAAACTCGCCCTGTGCATCGGAATCGCCGAAGTGGATCGCGAGGAAACGGCGGACAGTCTGGAGTTCCTCGATCGGACGATTGAAGCCGTTCATCATGCCAAGCTTCAGGGACCGGGGTCCGTTGTGATCTGGCGCCCGCAGTTGATCCGTGAAACATCTCTCCAAGTTGATCTCGGTGAACCGGACACGCCGGCTCCGGACTACGAATCCATCAATATCATGATGTGGCGGTTCCGGGAGCTGAACCGTCGGCTGGCGAACGTAACCTCCGAGTCGCTCCGGCTGCTCGTGGCGGCCGTCGAGGCGAGGGATCCGTATACGAAACACCATTCGGTGCGGGTCGCCAGCTTCGCCAGGTACATTGCCCTGGAACTTGGGCTGCCTGAACGCCAAGTTCGGGTCATTCACTCCGCGAGTTTACTGCATGATATCGGAAAGATCGGTATCCCCGACGCCATTCTCACCAAGCCGGCGAAGTTGACGCCCCAGGAAACGGAATTGATTCGCCAGCACCCGGTGATCGGATTCAACATCATGGAGCAGGCGAGGTTTTTCATGGCTGAACTCCCGCTCATCAAGCACCATCACGAATGGTTCAGCGGGATCGGGTATCCCGACAGGATCATGGGACAAGACATTCCTCTGGGCGCACGCGTCATCCACATCGCCGATGCGACCGAAGCCATGCTGGCTCGACGAAGCTACAAAGATCCCTACGGAATCGATCACACGATCCGTCAGATCCGAGAGGGCGCTGGGCGACAATTCGATCCAATGCTCACCGAAGTTGCCATACGCCTGATGCGGGACGGCGTTCTGGAGCGACTCTGGCGAAACGATGCCGGAGCGGACGATGAACTGAATCTGTTATCCTCTTCGGGATCGTAAGGTTGCATCATTTTTCCCGTCCGTTGAACCCAAATTAAGTCTGTTCTATTCATACGGAGTGGACACAATTTGTCGATGGTTTTGTGGTCGCCGGATCCTGCGATATGGTAACTGTTTGGTGTGCAGGCCGATACAATTAATCCAGTATGGATATAATGAGAGAAAAAGTCCTTGACGTTCGCCGAAAGCATTGGTAAACTTTTTCCTTAATCGCACGAGTCGCGGGTGGTGTACGCCCCGAACCGGATGAACACGGTAACTCGACGAGCAGTCGGTAGAGTTTTTTCAATTTACCGGAGGACCTTACGATGGCCGATCTACAAGGGATCGCAACGGCGTTGATCGCCGGCAAACGCAACGATGTTGTGGAAAAAGTCAAGCAAGCGCTGGCGGAAAAAGTTAGTCCCGCCCAGATCCTGAGCGACGGTCTGATCGCCGGAATGTCGGTGGTCGGAACGAAATTCAAAAACAATGAATTCTATGTCCCGGAAGTGTTGATTGCCGCCCGAGCCATGAAGGCCGGTATGGAAATCCTCGCTCCGTCGCTGGCGGCCGCCGGTGTTCAACCGGTCGCGAAAGTCGTCATCGGAACGGTAAAAGGCGACCTGCATGACATCGGCAAGAACCTGGTTGCCATGATGCTCCAGGGCGGCGGGTTCGAGGTGATCGACCTCGGTACCGACGTCCCGGCTGAGAAGTTCGTCCAGACCGCCCAGGAAAAGGGCGCCAAGCTCATCGCGATGAGCGCACTGCTGACGACGACCATGCCGCAGATGGCGACCGTGGTCAAAGCCCTGCAGGAAGCGGGTCTGTCCGGCAAGGTCAAAGCCATGATTGGCGGCGCTCCGGTCACGCAGGACTTCTGCGACGAAATCGGCGCCCAGGGCTATGCCCCCGATGCCGCCTCCGCGGTCGACAAGGCCAAGGAACTCATCAAGGCCTAGTCGCGGAGACTATCTGAATATGAAAAGGACAGCCCATCGCGGCTGTCCTTTTTTATTGGCGAAAACACGACCCTGCGGTATGATTTTTGATGACGAAGGTCAGCCTTTCTGCGGAACAAAATGGGGGCGTTGCGGTCTAATCGAACGTGGTGTGATTACCGAAACGACGAGAGGACGGCAGATAGGAGGAAACGACCATGGGATGCTGCCTGGGGTTATTGGGTATCTGGATCAGTCCGCGAGTGATCCTCTTTCTGATCTGGCTGCTGTCGGATTGGACGACCTACGCTTTCCAGACGCGGATCTACCCGTTTCTGGGTTTTCTCTTCGTTCCGTTCGCCACGTTGTTTTATCTGATCTCGATACACTACCACGGCAACGTCTTTACGGAAATGACGGCACTCTGGACCGCGATTGGATTGCTCCTGGACATCTTCCTGGTGCATGGAGGCCACAAGAGACGACGAGGTCTGAGACGGGTCTTCTAGATTCCGTCTTTTTCTTCTCCGCGTGGCATGGCTACACGCCTCGGGTAGCCATGTCTTCGCCGTTCGCGCAAAACCGCCTACAATATGACCTGCGGGTCCGCGTCGCGATTGCTGATGAGAATCTCCTGGTCCCGGAATTCCGGAGCGAGGATCTTTTTTAGGCCCTTCAATGCGATGCGTTCGGAATTCCCATGCCCGAGGCAGATCACGCTCGTACCCGCCTGCTGGGCCGCCAGCGCGGTATGATGGCGAATCTCGCCGGTGATAAAGAGATCAATCTTTCCTGCCAGTTGCTCCAGCATTTTTCCGCACGAGCCGGGTCCGACGGCCACACGGCTGATTTTCGCTTTTCCCCCATCCGTGACGAGCACGCTCTTGAGCTTCGTCTGTCGTTTGACGGTGGCGACGATGCCTTGGAGGCTCATTGGCTTCGGCAGTTTGCCGATTCGCCCGATCCCCAATTCCTGATCGGGAACGGTCGTCACGGGGTAGACATCGTAGGCGGGTTCTTCGTAGGGGTGGGCTGACTTCATGGCCCGGATCACGTCCGGCAATTTGGCGTTGTCCACGATGATCTCCATCCGCATCTCTTCCACCGACTCGAATTTGCCGGCCTTGCCGACAGCCGGGTGCGTCTTCTCGCTGCCCATGAACGTGCCATGCCCTGCGCTCAGGAAACTGCAGCAGGAGTATTCCCCGATCTGTCCGCCGCCTGCCCCGAAAATGGCGAGGGAGACTTCCTGGAGCTGCTTGGCGTCGTAAGGAACGAACACGACGAGTTTGGATCGCTTGGACGGCTGGGTGACGATCTCGATCGGCTTTCGATCGGTCAGATCGACAATATCAGCCAGCGCATCCGATGTTCCGCCCGGCAGGGCATCAAGGGCCGTGTGAATGGCGTAGACGGCGATCCGCGATTTCAGAGCCTGGAAGATGACCTCCTGGCGGTCCGCACGAATGGTCTTCAAGGGTTCGAAGATCGGCGGATGGTAGGCCAGGATCATCTGCACACGCCGGGTCTGAGCTTCGCGAAGCACTGCCGGTGTCAGGTCGATGCACAGAAGCATGCGCTTAATGCCTTGCCTCGGGTCGCCCGCGAGCAATCCGACGTTGTCCCAACTCTGCGCCAGTTCGGGGCGAAGCATCCGATTCAGAACCGACTCGATTCTTCCAAGCGGGATGGATTTGAGGTTCATTCGATGCTCAGCTCCTTTCTTACCAGTCGCCGATATTTCTGCAGGAATGTTCGCGTGACCGTTCCGGGAGTCCCATTGCCGACCACGTGCTTTTCCACTGCCACCACGGGCATGATCTCCATTACGGAGTTGGTCAGGAAGATTTCCGTGGCCGAGAGCAGATCGTTCAGCGGGAACTTGCCTTCCTCAACAGGGATTTGCAGGTCCCTGGCGATTTCGAGGACCACCTGTCGCGCGATTCCCGGCGTGATGGGTAGATCGAGGGATGGCGTGAGGAGTCTATCGTCCTTGAAGAGGAAAATATTGCTCGTGGTCCCGTCGGCAAGGTAGCCCTCCGTGGTAAAGGAGACGGCGTCGGCCATTTGCGCCCGCTGGGCCGTCCGCAAGGCCAGCAGCCGGGGCAGAAAAGAGGTGGTCTTGTGCCGGGCGATGGGGTCCGATGGGCTGATGCGATAATCGGAGAGCAGAATTCCCACGCCGTGCTGATAGACCTGGTCGGACTCCTGAATCGGACCGCAAGTGATCAATGTTGTGGGCTGAGACTGTCCACCCAGGTGCATGCCCACGCGGACCGAGCCCGCCGTCACCGTGATCCGGATGCGGGCATCGCTAAGCCCGTTGGCGACGAGCAATTCGTCAATCGCCTTCTTGTACACCTCGATCTTCTCGTCGATGGCCATGCTGAACTGTGAGGCGGAAAGGACCATTCGCCGGATATGCGCGTCGAGTCGAAACACCGTGCCCCGGTAGCTGCGACAGGTCTCAAAAAGACCCACCCCATGCTGAAGACCGGTGTCGAATACGGTAATCTTCGCCTCTTCGGCGTCGACGAGTTTTCCATTCAAATAGACTTTTTCTGCCATAGTCTCTTCCTAACTTACCGGGCATCGCCCGTTCGTTTTGTCAGCCCATCAGGTGCGACAGCAGCACCTTGACTCCGATTATGCACAGGACGATTCCACCCAACAGTTCCGCCCGCTTACCGAACATTTTACCGACTTTCTTGCCGATGAACAATCCCGTGGATGACACGCAGACGGTGAGGACCCAGGCCGTGATTACTGCCGAGGTTACGTTGGCATTGAGCAAGCCAAGCGACCCTCCAACCGCAAGGGCGTCAAGGCTCGTCGCCACCGACAAGAAGATCAGCGAGAAACCCCGCGATGGATCGGCTTTGACTTCCTCATATTCCGGATGTGTGGCTTCCCACAGCATCTTGCCCCCGATAATCCAGAGCAGGACAAACGCCACCCAGTGATCGACGGCGCCGGCGTACTGTTCGAGAAAACTTCCCGCCCACCAGCCAAGAAAGAGCAGGCCGGCCTGAAACAAGGAAAAATGAAAGGCGATCCGGAACACCAGACGCGGTGTGACCACCGCATGATAGAGCGAGACCGCGCAGGCCACCGCCAGCGTGTCCATGTTCAACCCGAGCACCAGCAAAATTGTCTGAATCAACGACACAACAACCCTTCCTCAGAATCTAAACTGCGTTTCCTGTTCTGTGAGCTCGGCACCGCCGGATCACGTCGCGCACCTGACTTCGTGTCAGGGCGTCCTTGCTCTCCAATCCCGCGCCGGGCCACTCGAACCCGATGGGAATGTAATACGAATCAAGCCGGTCCGCTGCCTCCTCGATCTTCTGCCAGTGAACGTCCGCCTGCCGGGAATCTCTGCGGTACAGGGCATCGTGATACGCGACGAGTTCCGTCATGACGGTCATGGTATCAAGCCCGTAGAGCAGCAATCGCCGATCTTCCCCGAGCCGGTTCTCGTATCGGCCGGCGGCTTGACGTTTCCTCGCTTCGATCGGATTGACCACCGTCTCCGCGGCGCCGGCGTGTCGCGCCGAGGCGGCGTGGTCTTCCCGGCGAACACTATCCAGGATGGTCAGGGCATCGGTCATCAGGGCGATCGATCGCTGCCCCGAAGCCACCGCATCGGCCGGGGTCACAAAATGATCATTGCACGCCAACGGTTCGCCGGGTACCGCGCCATCCCATCGCTGAAGCTGGGTGAGCACGCTCTTGGCGCTCCACGCCCGCCAATGGGCACAATGGGCCCAGCTTTCTTCCAGCAACTCATACACCCTTCGCATTTTCGCCGCGTAAGGTCCGTACCACAGGGCGAAATATTCGTCTGCAAAAGCCCGGACATCGGTCCGCACGTCCCAGGCCAGTTGGGCATAAAGATTCTGAGTCAGCGTTCGCATGGCCCAGTTCACCAGGGGAACGTGCATATAGGTGAGTCCCCGCGCTCCGATGGCGTGATAAGCTGGCAGGTCGCGCTCGATGCGCGACGTGAACAGCAGGGGCAGGTCCTCGAATTTCGAGACGTTGTAGTACTCTCCGATCATGACCGGGAGCGAGGGAGGCTGGGCGAACCAGCTCTTGAGCGACTTGGCGTAAGGCTCATTCCATGAACACGACGACTCGGTGAAATCATGGACATAGCAGCGGTTGATGGGATAGAACGTCACGTAATCACCAGCCTCAATCAAATTTCGCGGGACAGGATTCCTCGGACCGTCGATCGTGCTGGTTCCCTCGTACGCGCAGGTGGCCAGGCGGACGTCGTGGTCGAGTCGTCCGTCCCTGCGGGCACGATTCAGTATATCGCGCATGCTCGACATGAAATGGAGCGCCTGATCCGTGCTGTTTCCCAGGGCCAGGCATCCGGGGCAGCGGCACGTGGAGCCCCAGGTGTCGAAGCCCCAGATATCCACTCGATCCGCCTGCTTCCATTCACCCATCACGTATCGGAGCAGTTCCTCGCCGAGAAACTCCATCAAGTCCGGCTGTGAGACGCAGAACTGCGTTCGCAGCGCCTCTTCCTTTTTGCGTACGCCGTCAGCGGGCAAGCCGTACCACGCCGGGTGTACTTCCCACAACGTCTTGCCGGACGGCAGGGCGCGGTTGGGGTCCAGGATGGCCTCAAAAATGTGCCCGCCGATCTTCGCGCTCATTCCCAGCTTCTCGCACAAAGGACCTGTGGCCGGCCGGTACCCGCTGATATTGAGGCGATTTCTCGCCATCCACAAAAAGAGAAAGGCGGACTCCTTGGAGACGCCTTCCAGGTCGAACCCGCGCCCCATGTCGAACGACGGGCGGTACGTCTTCGCCGCCTGCGGCAACGTCAGTTCGCCGCGAAGGTCCGGCGCGATTTCGCCATCCGGACCGGGGGCAAACCATCGCCAGCCCTGCATTCGGAGAAATTCATAAGCTCCGTACAATACACCCGTTCGGCCCTGCCCGGTAATGACGATTCCACCGTCGCACGGTTCCAGCACAAACGCCTCATTCTTGCTTGCGGGATCAGTGATCCGCAAGTCGATGAAGAAATCCCCCTTAGGCCTGCGCGATGTGAACGTGAACTTAACATCTGTTAAGGTGCGGGAGAGAAAATACTTCAGCTCGGTGGCTGCGAACGCCGTCGTGCATCGGGCGGCGCGGCGGGCGTCTTGGCGGAAGTCGATTTCCCGCTCCTCCTGAGCCCATACCGCGGTTTTTGTTTCGGCATCTTCAAATGGCACAACAATATGGATAATCATGTGATGGTCCTAATCGTTTTCAGGGATGTATCTTACGAACTGGAGGGGGAAATGGGGAGTAGAAAAAACAGAACCGGAGGTTGAAAATAGTGTATTTTTGGTGCGCTTTTAGTGCGCATCAGTGGAAATGATTATGATCGGTACTTAACGACCATGTAGGCGCGGGCGGGGGTGTTGGCCGGGTTGGTGATGACGTGGGGGACGTCGGCGCAATAGTAGACCGAGTCGCCGGTGTGGAGGGTGACGTCGCGGTCGGCGGACTTGACGTGGAGCTTACCCTTGGCGACGGTCAGGATTTCGACGGTGTTCTGGAAGTGGGGTTCGCTTTCGAGCCGGCCCGACGGCTGAAGGTCGATCTGGTAAAACTCGATGTCTTTTTCCAGTGACAGGGGCGACAGGGTGCGGATGGTGCACTGGGTATTGTTGACGAAGATGTATCGTTCGTCGTCGGCGCGAATCGTCTGGAACCGCAGGCGGGTATCCGCGATTTCCACCAGTTCGGCGATCCCGACATTGAGGGCCTTGGCGATTTTCCAGATCACGGCGATGGTGGGATTGGTTTTGTTTTGCTCGATCTGCGAGAGCATGGCCTTGGAGACGCTGCTGATCCGGGCAAGCTGATCGAGCGAGAGGGTAGCCTGTTTTCGGAACTTGCGGACCTTTTGGCCGATGTTCAGGGCTCCGGATTGATCGGATTTTTCAAACGAGGGAGTCATCGCGGTGCCCTCTGTTCGGCGGCAACGGTTCCCGCCTGGAGTTTTCGGAGAAAGGACTGGTAGAACTGCAAAGCGACGGCGTACTCGGCCTGGACGACCTCGTCGGCTCCGAGCCGGGCGGCCTGGAGACCGGCGGAGGCGTACATGGTCCGAGCGACGATGTAGATATTCGGATTAATTTTTCGGGCGATCTGTGTGGCTTCGAGGACCGCGGGCTCGTCGGGAATGGTCAGGGCGAGTACGGCGGCGGTGTTGATGCCGGCCTGCTGAAGGATAGCTTCTTCGCGGATATCGCCTTCGATGATATTGGCGCCGAGTTCCCGCTGGATCTGGACGGTCTTGGAGTTCCGTTCGACGACGACGAAGGGTGCGTTGTGACGGCGGAAGACATCGGCGATGAATCGGCCGGCGAGTCCGTATCCGGCGATGATGGCGTGCCCGACCTTGCCGTTGCCGATGGGAACGGCATCACAGTACTGGGGGGTGTAGAGGACGAGAACGGGCGTGCCTTCGGGCCAGTTCATTTTTTCCCTCAGCTTGATTACGCCGTCGGCATAGACGCCGGTTGTTTGCTCCATAAACCACTTGCTCCGATTCCATTATACACGCACACACGGGGATGCATCCAGTATATCGGCAAAAAGGGGGAGGATCAAAAGAATGCTTGGTTATCGGACGTGGCGGAGGGAGCTATCAGTTGTCAGCTATCAGCTATCAGTCGTGAGGAAGAGGGTATCCGCTATTTGACGGAGTCTTTCCAGGCGCGGGTTTTTTGGTTTCTGTATTTTGGGTTTTCCTGGCGGACGTAGTCGCTGTCGACGGCCATGACTTCGGTGTAGCGGATGGAATAGTGGTCGACGCCTTGTTCGAGAAGCTGGTCGCTGAGCTTGCGGTCGTGTTCCAGGATCTGGTTTCGCATGGCGGCCCACTGGTCGGCGGAGATGGATTGGATTTTGTCGAGTTCCGCCTGATAGATTTTTGCCGCGGGCCAATCGATGCGGGCGTTGACGTACCAGTGGAAGACCCGCTGGAGTTTCATGAGGAAGAGTTCCGTTTCGGGGTCGAACTTCAGGGCTGTGGTGACGAAGTAGTTGTCGAGTTTTTTCAAGCGGTCGTGATCGATGAAGTTTCCTTCTTCGGCGAATTTATAGCTGAGGGTGCCGGGGAAGGGGTAAAAGAGGCTCCAGCGCATGCGTCCGGGGCGAACGCGGACCATCAGGTCGATGGTTTCGAACATCTGCTCCCGCGTCTCGCCGGGCATACCGACCATGAGAAAGGCGCTGGAATGGAGATTGTGTCGCCGGCAGAGCGCGAACGCGTCGGCGATCTGGTCGTTGGTCATGTATCGTTTGAGGAAATTGCGGCGGAGGGAATCGCTTCCGGATTCCACGCCGAATTTCACGATTTTGCAGGGCGTTTGGGCCAGGGCGCTGGCGCACGTCTCATTGAGCGATTGGACGTGAGCGTTGACAACGAAGGGGATGGTGAGTTTGGCGTCGTTATAGGCTTGGGCGAACTGGACGACCCACTCGGAGTCGAGGGTAAAAAGATCGTCGTCAAAGATGATCATTTCGATCGCGGAATGGGCATTTTTCAGCTGCGTGATTTCGCGGATGACGCGATCGACGGGGTAGCGGCGGAGGTAGTCTCGCCGGGGGTGTCCCTGCTGGGCGTACAGGCCTGAGAGTTCGTAGTTGAAGCAGTAGCTGCAGCGGTACGGACAGCCGCGGGAGGTGAGCAGGCTCATCCAGCCGTTTTTTCGCGGGAGAAGATGATCGAGGTCGAAGATCTCATAATCTTCCGGCGGCAGGTCGGTGAGTTTCGGGTATGCGGCGAGCGGGTTGACCTTGTACGAACCGTCGGGCTGTTTGATGGCCAGGTTATTCAGATCGTCGATGTTCTGTCCGGCCTGGAGGCGATTGACGAGTTCGGGAAACGTCTGATCGCATTCGCCGAAACCGATCAGGTCCCAGTAACCTTCGGCGACGAGTTCGCTCAGGCACAAGGTGGCATGGACTCCGCCCGCGATCTGAGGCAGGTCGGGAAGGGCCTTTTTGATGGCTTGGCTGATCTGCCGGGCATAGGGGTATTGCATGGTCTGGACGGAGAAGGCGATCAGGCCGGGGTTGTACTCGCGGACCATTTGAGTAATCTGGTCGAGCGAAGGCACGGTGTAGAGGTGTTCGTTGAGGTTGATGAGACGCACGTCATGCCCAGCCGCCTTGAGGGCGCCGGACAGACATGCCACGCCGTGGTTGAAACCTTCCTCGGCGTTCAGGTTCGGATAAATGATCATGATTTTCATAGCCGGGATATTGTAGCAGAGGGGCAGGTGAGTTGGAAGGGGAAGCGGAGTTCCTTTGTGTTCTTCAGGGAAGGAAGGTCTGATACGGGCCAATCTGTAAGTATGCAGCTACAGGCGAAAATTGCATGACAACGGTCGAAATCAACCTGATGCCTGACACTCATACGATGAGTCTGGATGTACCTACAAAGCTCTGGCTGAAATGGGTATGCCAAAAACCTCTTCGCGCCCCGCTGCTATGAGACGCAATTTCACAACACCATCTATCCGCGAGTCTGCCGGCCGTCTCTTGGCCACAAAGACAAGGGAAATCGAATTTTCTTTAGGCAACAATCGGACCTCCAGCCAATCAGCAAAGGGATTGGTGATGTCCTTGCAGGAGAATTGTTCATTATTGGCATTCGAGAAGACAACTGTCCTTGACGGCCATTCCGTCTTCACATCTGGGGGGAATACAAGAAGCACGGTATTCGGACTTGCCACCCATTTTGTTTTCATCTCTCCTTTAATGCTCACTTCGAAAGGAGGGATATCAGGGGGGCTGAATAGGAATCGGATTTGATCTGTGAACGATCCCTGCTTCTTTTTGGTCAACGTGATATCGAGCTGAAGACTCGTGCGAAAATATCCGACGTTACTTCGGTACGTAGGCGAATCCACTTTGACCAGTTTGGCAGATACCAGATTGTTTTGAGCTATGGCACTCTTTAGTGAAATCGGCTCTGATTTGTCGCTGAACACATTAACGCTGAGTCTCTGCGGAGGTACGGCATCTGAATGAATCTCTCCAAAATCCAAGACTTGTGGTGAAGCATTGACGAACCTATGTGGGTTGAAATATCCGCGGACCGTCAGTATATCAGGGGAACTGACGGAGTTGGACTGAACGACGATTTGGCTTGCGCTCTGACCCACAGCACTCAAATTCAGCCTGACATCAATGAACCCCGATCCGCCAGGCGCTACGTCGCTTCGGGTAAAGTCGAGCACACTGCTCCCACAGCATGCCCTCACCTTCTGGATTCTGAGGGATCGCATGCCGGTATTCCGGAAAATGAATCTTCCGTTCCAGAAGCGTCTGTTACTGTCATGGACTATTCCGGCATCAAGAGTTCTCTCCTTGAATTCGATCACTGGTATCAGATTCTGTCTGTAGATATGAATAAAAAGCAGCGTGACCACAGCTATCGCCAGGAAGAAGGCTGCTCTACCGAGACCTCGCATCATCGGCCCTCCTTTTCATGCAGAGCCAGGCAATACCACTAAATAGGAAAGCCGCCAAGCATAGCAAGAGGATACTTACTGCCGTATTGCCTGACGAGTTCGGATGCATTTCGGCCTGTTCTGCAACACGATGTTCGGCAGAGAGACGCGTGGATGCCTCAAAGGCTTGCGAGGTCGTAGGTCTCGAGAGAGATTCCAACTGTCCACTTTCATTTGCAGGCGAATCCGTCTTTTCTTCGTTGGTTGTCAGGAGATCCATTTTCCCGTCATCGTTCTTGACAAACACGCCTTCTCCGGCGATATATCCTGTTTTCAGGATGTCATCCCACACCCAAGTTCCGTGAGGAAATTCGACATCGAACGTTTTGTCTGGAAGTTCCAGTCCTATTTTGCAGTCTTGAACGGAAAAGTGATGGATAGTCCTGCCATTCTTGGGGTTGTTCGGGTTGTCAATACTCATTGTGGCCCTCCCGACAATCCAAATTCCATTCTGCTGAATGAGCTTTACATCCGTCATTTCCTCTGATATTTCCTTGATTCCTTCATAACGTAGCGTAAGCGAGACTCGGACCGGAGCGAAATCTCTCGTAGGATCGACCCAGATCCGGACCTTTCGCGGGTCGTCAGAAGATCCCGAACTCTCCAGCCGGTAAGCCTGATACTCTCCAACTTGTTCCGGGCCTGTGACGCTCCACTGAAGTTCGTCAACCAAGTCCCACAACGGCTTGGGGATGTCAAAAACCTCTAGCTCAAGTGGGGTGAACCAATACAGCCCACTATCTCCTTTTTCGCCCTTAACAGTTCCCCCAGTCCTCTGCTTTCGATCCAGGAATTGCGTATACCCAACTTTCCTCTTTCCATTCCATGCGTAAACATCGACAGAGGATATCCGCTGGTCGTCCGTGTAGTAGGTTTCTCGCTTGACTCTCATCTTCTCTCCTTGGCGTTGAAGCTCGTATTTGCGCCCCAGGACCAGCAAATTCCTTTTCGGTATATCTTCTTTTGTCGAGTGGTCATCTAGCTTGAATATTTCCTGGTTGCACCGGACAGTTGCGCTGTGAAGCATATCCTTGCGGTTGCGAATCCCACTGATCAAATCGTCGCGTGTCACTACAGGGGGTGTTTCTCCGTTCGCTCTGCTCGGCAGAAAAGGGAGTGTGAGAGCGAGAATAAGCACAGTCAACCTGAACACTTGAAAGTTCTTAGTGATCATCTGCATTACCCCTGATTTTGATGGGAATATCGTACCGTGCTCAAGGCCTATGATCAAGGTGGAATATGATGCTGCAACTGGTCAGGGCGCATTGCGGTGAACCAGTTGCAGCACAATTGGACTAGCATCCTGGATATGAGCATTGCCCATTGGGACTTCGACCTACGCAGGTCAGCACACTGGGTGTCGTGCCGCCTGCATTGACGCAAGTCCCCTCCAGGGCCGCACCACAGGACTGCATTGTCCCATTGGGGGTGCAGGTAAGGACACGCCGCAGTGACGCAAATAGTCTTAGGAGTCACAGAGTCACACTGGATACAGACGCTTCCAAGTGACTTTCCAACACACTGGATAACCCCATCCGTGCAGTCCTGATTGGGGCTGTATCGGGAAGATGCAATAGGGGTTGTTCCCAGAGCTAGGTAAATACCTGAAGACAAGAACATGCAGGTCAACGTCAAGACAACTATTCATACTCTCATATTATCTCCTTTCGTTCAACAATTGTGGAATTGGGATCACGACGTTCAACAACTGCGGCAGAGGCCTCTTCAGCATGAAAGCAACCATGTTGATTCTCTCGTGACATCCGATACTAACGTTCACAGGATCTATCAGAATGTGTGAACGTCTACAACCATTCACGATACCTTTGTGGCTGTTCATCGGTCCTGATTTCCTTTTCGGGGAGGCTTGCGGGCTTCCATCCGTATAAAGCGTGACAGTTCGGGGCGGGATCAATGGACTATTTTGGGAATATCTGAGATTTTTTGATCATTCCGTTGTTTTGGGGGAGACGACCCGCTCCCTCACGGTCGCGGCTCGTTAGGACGAAAGATGTGGGGATTGCGTTGATGAGTGTTTTTCGCTTGACGGGGGAAGGGGGCGATTGGAGAATTCAGCGTTTATTGTCAACGCTCAGGTCTGTTGTCTATTGGAATATGGAGATATTTTATGAAGAAGCCTATTTCGGTGCAGTTGTACTCGGTACGGGACGAGGCGGCGAAGGATTTTCCGGCGACGCTGAAAAAGATCGCGGCGATGGGATACGTGGGCGTGGAATTCGCCGGGTTGCATAACCACTCAGCCAAGGACATTGCCAAGCTGATCAAGGATTTGGGAATGGTGTCGTCGAGCGCACACGTGGGACTGCCGACGGCAGAGAACATCAATCAGATGGTCGACGAGGCCAAGACGCTGGGTTACAAGTACCTGATTACCAGCTTTGGTCCGGACGATATGAAGACGGAAGACGGGGCGAAGGCTTGTGTTGAGAAGTTCGCGAAGGCGTGTGAACTGGTCAAGCCGCACGGGCTGACCTTCGGCATGCACAATCACTGGTGGGAGTTCGATCATCAGTTCGGCGGAAGGACGCCGTACGATGTGTTTTTGACGGAGGTCCCGGACCTGGCAAGCGAATTGGACATTTACTGGTCCACCAGAGGTGGGGCGGATACGGTGAAGGTGGTTCAGAAGTGGGGCAAGCGGATTCCGCTGCTGCATGTGAAGGATGGGGATTTGACGGAGAAGATCGTTCATAAGGCAGTGGGCGAGGGCAAGGTAAAGATCAAGCCGATCATCACGGCGGCCGACCCGAAGGCATTGGAGTGGCTGGTGGTGGAGTTGGATGCCTGCGATACGGATATGCTTGAGGCGGTGGAGAAGAGCTACAAGTGGCTTGTGG
Source organism: uncultured Phycisphaerae bacterium (assembly GCA_964563935.1). Taxonomy (GTDB): domain Bacteria; phylum Planctomycetota; class Phycisphaerae; order JAAYCJ01; family JAAYCJ01; genus JBAZZQ01. Next base: position 40,595 of record CAZLZE010000020.1, read on the forward strand.
CGAACGGTCTTGCGGAAGGGCGTAAATAAGCCAGATAGCCAGTAGGCAGGTAGGCAGTAGTAGAGAAGGCAAAGAGAGGGCGGGTGTAAAGACCCGCCCTTTTTTCATTGCCAGATTTCTCAAAATGGGTTGGCAAACAAGGGGATAGGGGATTATAATAAAATGGTCGTAACTGTAATCAGGAGCGAAGGTAAAGAGAATGACAGAGGACGTAAAGGTGCCGATGCGAGCCCAGACTGCCAATAAGTTGTTCTTTGGTGCCTCCATGCTGGCCTTAGGGGTGGCCATCGGGATGGTTGGGTTCCGCTCGGACGGCGGATTTTCGGCGGCTTCGGCTGTGGCGCAGACGATGCGTCCGAGTACGACGGGTGGGATCATGGCGTTTACAGGGCAGATCGACAAGAACACCTACGGGATCATGATGATCGATGTGGACGCGGGAACGTTGTGGGTGTATCAGTACCGGGAGAAGGGGAATCAGTTGAAGTTACTGGCATCCCGCAGTTGGCTTTACGACCGGTACCTGGAAGAGTATAACAATGCGCCGCCGACACCGTCGGAGGTGGCGCAGTTGATTGCCGTGCAACAGCAGAAGGGGAGTTCGAGTACAACCACCGGACCGGCGGGACCTGAAGGGGTTCAAGACGATTCGGAGACAACCAATTAGCCGCAGAAGGTGAAGGATCAGAATTATCATGCGCCCGCATCGAGGGATGCGAAGGGCGAAGGAACGGAAGGAAGAAAAGCGATTTCCCGAACGCCTATAATGGAATGAGAAATCTGTCGCAGAAGACGACAGGAGGAACAGTTTATGGCAGGCGAATATTACACGCAGGAAGAAGCGATCAAGAAGCTCGCACTGAGCAAGACGGAACTGTCGAACCTGGTTCGCGAGGGCAAGCTTCGCGAGTTCCGGGTCGAGGGTCAGCCGAAATACAAGACGAAGGAGATTGACGCACTGGCGGCGGAGATTAATCCGACATTCCACTCGCCCGGCGACGGCAGTTCGAGCGACACGGGAAGCGAATCGGCGATCGAGCTGCTTCCGGCGGACGGGAGCGACGGCGGAACGGACGTGCTGTCGCTGGAGGAGACGGGCCAGCCGTTGGCGTCGCTGGACGATACATCGGCGAAGGAAGACACGGTCATCACGCCGGCGGGCGTGAATGTGTTCGATGAGGATGAGTTGGCGGGGCTGGACGCGGATCCCATGGCCAAGACGCAGATTGCGCCGTCGGTGACGGACGAGCTGTCGATCGAGAGCGGAAGCGGCGGAAGCGGTCTGATGGACATGACTCGTGAGAGCGACGACACGTCGTTGGGCGCGGAGTTGCTGGACGAGATTTATTCGGGCGAAGAGACGGCTCCCGACAAGGCACCTCCGGAGGTCGCGGCAGCGGGTCAGCCGGAATCGTTCGAGCACGTGGAAGAACCGGCGGTGGCTCCGGTGGCGCCTCGCATGGTGGTTCAGGTTGAGGATCCCTTTGCGGGTCTGTTCTCGGGCGTGCTGATGGCGGCGTGCGTGGTGCTGGGTTTCGCCGGGTTCGTGCTTGCGGGCCTGGTGGTGGATACCTTGCCGGGATTCGTCGGATGGATGGCCAGCATGTGGTACATCTGGCTGATCATTGCGGTGGTGATAACCGGTATCGGCGCCGGAGTCGGATTTGTGGTCGGGAAGCTGACCGGTTGAAGGAGACCATGAGGCGCGCCCGACATTTCAGGAGACTTGCAAACGCACCCCCGATATCCGTCGGGGGATCGTTTTTAGTTGCGAAGTCATAGTGGCAATGAATCTGAAGTTTATTATAGCTCGGTTGCGTACGTGAAACCCACCAGACAGTTTCGAACAAAATTGACAGGAATTATCCTGGGCCTGCTGGCGACGCTGGTTGCGAGCCTTGGTTTCTATCGAGGTTTCTATGACCGCTTTGAGCGGTTGTCGCTGGATTTTCGGTTTCGTAATTTTCATCGAGATACCCGCGACAGCGACCAGGTATGCGTGATTGGGATCGACGACGCGTCGCTATCGAGCATCGGCGACTGGCCGTGGCCGAGGACGCACCTGGCGAAGATGATCAATCTGCTCAACGAACTGGAGAGCCGGGAAATTCTGATTGATCTTGTTTTTTCCATGCCGAAAAGCGACCAGAGCGTGGTGGGTGAATCCGCGGATTCGGCTGAAGAGGGGACCACCGAGGACGACATCCTGGCCCAGGCGTGTCGGGAGCAGGGACAGGTTGTCTTGTCGGCGTATTTCGCGGATGAGCCGATGCGGTCGGCGGTGTTCGATCAGTTGGTGCGCGATTTCCGGCTGTCGCCGGATGACATCTGCAGGAAGACGGGGTTGTCGTTCAATCAGGTGCGGTCGAATTTTTCGACTATGCGCCGTCTGGCTGCCCGAAAGCTGGTCGCGGAGCAGTTGCTGGATCGGCCGAAGTTGACGCGGGACGAGGTGGCCAAGAAGATTCTGGGAAAGGGGTGGATTGTCCTGGGCGAGCATCGCCGGGTGATCGAGCAGGCCTATGACTACGTTCAGGCGTATCTGCAGGTCCGAGGCAAGGCGGGATGGGGGATCGACAATCTTCGTTTGCCGATTCGCGTGTTCCGGGACGAGACGCAGATGGTCATTCCCGTAGCCAAACTGGCAGACAGTTGCGCGGACGTGGGCATTGTGAATTTTGACCGCGATCCGGACGGAAAAGTACGGGAGATTTCCCTGTTGGATTATTACGACGGGGTCATTTATCGACAGTTGGCTTTGGCGGGGATTTGTCAGCATTTGGAGATCGAGCCGGACAACGTTCGGATCGGCGGCAGGAGCATTGAGTTGCTGGGCGAGAAGGTGGAGGACTCGACGAAGGCGGTCATTCTCGGTTCAGACGAGCCATCGGGCATTCAGATTCCGCTGACGCGACAGGGGCGGATGATCATCAACTGGTATGCTCCGCAGTTGGATCGCTGGGACAAAAGTTTTCGGAATATTATCCCGGCGGGGCGCGTGTTGGAGATCGCTCTGAGTCAGGAGGCGTTGAGCAAGAATCGGCGATTGCTGGCGGAAGCTCTTGGCTTGGCGGTGAAGCATTTTCTCCCGGGCCGGTATGAACAGTATCAGAAACTGACCCGGCAGCTTCCGTTGTTGCATGACAGTGTGTCGAATGTGCTCCATGACATCGGCGACGAGAAGGCTGTCACCACGGCGCCCGCGACGCAGCCGGTGGCGAATCATCCGTCGGAAATCAATCTGGAAGCGATGGCGAGCAGTCAGCCGACGACCTCGACGTCGCCCGCGACCACGGTGGAGCAGGACCTGATCCAGACGTACCGTTCGACGAAGGCGGAGATCGAGAAGATCGAGGCGGAAGCTCGGGAGCAACTGGAATGGCTGTATCAACAGCTTTCGGAACTGACGGCGGAGGAGCAGCTCAAGCCCGAGAATCGTCTGGTGCGCGACTTGTGGCGATGTGTGAATCATCCGGAGGAGATTCGGCGGATCAACGCGGAGTTGGAGTCGGATATCGATTTGAAGATTAAGAAGCTGACTCCGTTGGTACGGGGAAAAGTGGTGTTGATCGGGTACACGGCGACGACGCTGGCGGATTTCGTATCGACCCCGGTGTTCGATCAGTGTCCGGGCGTGCTGGTTCACGCGAACATCGTCAATCAGATTCTGCAGAAATCATTTTTTAGCGAATCCGATCGAAACAGCGATCTGTTGGTGATCCTGGTGGTTGGAACGCTGGTGAGCATTCTGAGTGCTCAGCGATCGGCCTTTGAGGGGTTGTTGTGGCTGCTGCTGATTGTGGCCGGCGTCTTCGGGTTTACATGCTACGTTGCGTTTGAGCGGCTACAGATTGTGTCCTCGCTGGTTGGGCCGATGGTGGCGGCGATTTTGAGCTGGTCGCTGGTAAGTTTCTATCGGCAGCTGACGGAAGGCCGGGCGAAACGGGTTTTCGCAGGACGATTGAGTCAGTACACGAATCCAGCTTTGGCGAAGCGGATCGCGGAGGACCCGGACGCGTTGGAGATTGTGCCCGAGCAGCGGGAAGTGACGTGTTATTTCAGCGATATCGCGGGATTCACGTCTTTGTCGGAAAAGCTGGGACCCGAAAAGACAGTCGGGTTTTTGAATATTTACCTGGAGCACATGAGCGAGATGCTGGACGCGCAGGAAGCGTTCATCAATAAGTTCCAGGGTGACGGGATCTTTGCGTTCTTCAATCCTCCGCTGCACAACCAGGACGATCACGCGCGCCGGGCGTGCCTGGCGGCGATTGAGTCGCAGATTCAGATGCCGCATATCCAGGAGCATCTGGAGGAGCGATTCCCGCTGCTGATGAAACAGAAGCTTCAGATGCGGGTGGGCATCAGCACGGGACCGGCGGTCGTGGGCGACTGCGGGTCGAAGCGAAAGTTCGATTATACGTGTCTGGGCGATACGGTGAACCTGGCGGCGCGGCTGGAGTCGGTGAACAAGGTTTTTGGGACGCAGATTATGATCTGCCGTCAGACTCAGCAGATGATGGGAGACGATCTTTTGGCGAGGCTGCTAGGCAAGATTCGCGTGATGGGTCGGGCCCAGCCGGTGGTCGTGTACGAACTGATCGGCTACAAGGACGATCACAAGGACGATACGGGTTGGGTGAAACTTTTTGGGGATATGGTCCTGGGTTACTGGGACGGCCATTTTGACAACGTTCGCTCGATGCTGAAGGAACTGGAGGCCATGAGGCCGGGGGACAAGAGCGTTAAGATTTACCGCGAGCTTCTGGACAAGGTCGCCAAGGCCGGCAAAGATGCGTTCCACGATGGGGTGATCGAGATGGAGACGAAGTAGGGGGTCTGTCTGTCGGAGATCTGTCAGTCGTTAGCTATCAGCTTTCAGCCGGAAGATGGTGTTGTCTTGTCATTTTTCTGACTTCAGTTGGATGACGGTGACTTCCGGGGGGGCGAAGAGGCGGAAGGCGATTCGACCGCTGTAGCCGACTCCGGCGGAGACGACGAGTTTTGTTTTCCCGAGGGTGGATACTCCATAGGCGTTTTGGCAGGGCAGATTGTCGTTGGTGGCGAAGGGCAGGCCCGGGATGCGGATCTGGCCGTGATGCGTGTGGCCGGAGATCACGAGGTCGAAAATGCCATTGAGCAGATACGCGGTGGACGGGTAGTGCGCGAAGAGGATCATCGGACCGCCGGGAACGACGTTCGTGAGCGTACGAAGCAAGTTGGTATAGGCCCATCGCTGCTGGTTGACGCCGAGAAGATTGATGAATGCGGAGTCGCGATGAATCTGGATCGCATAATTGTTCAGCCAGCGGATGGGAAAGTCAGCCACAACGGTCGGCGGGATCAGTCTGTCATGATTTCCCCAGACGCCGACAATGCCGTCCGGTGGATGAATCGCGTTTACCAATTGAGTCAGAAACGGGTGCAGCATGGGGAGCGATTCGGGATAGTCGATAAAATCGCCAGTGAGGGCCAGGATGTCGCCCTGAAGTTCGGAAATTGTCCGGAGCAAGGGTTTGGTCACGTTGCGCCGGCCGAGGTGGATATCGGACACCTGAATGATCTTATACCCGGAAAAGTAGTCCGGGAGTCGGGGGATGGAAATGACATGTTCCCTTACGACAATTCGTGTCATACTTTCGTCTGTTCCAGGATTGTCTTGAGTTTACTTACCTGGTGGAACGGGTCGTCGGACAGTTTTTCCGCGTCGGGGACGATATCCATGGATTCTGTCCAGGAGACTCGCTTGCCGGGAAGGATGACATAGTCCGGGGAGGCGACCTCCAGTTCGAAGACGCCGGCTTGTGCGTCGGCCCACAGCTCGATCTGAGACTGCTGGTCGGTGTAGATTTGGCTCGGGTCGGCAGAGAATGTGCGAAGGAACCAGGACCCGGGTTGACGGTAGGCCAGGTACGGACTTCCGACGCGGACAAAGAGCTTGGCGCCGGGGCGTCGGTAATCGCGAAAATCGACGGCGGCCAGGTGGTCGTCGATGATATGCGTGATATTGGAATAGGCCTGGGTGTGGACCTGGGGATTGCCGAAGAAGTTCAGATCAGCTTCGCCGTGGGGAAGTTCGAAGAAGGCGATACCGGTCGGCTTGACGGCAGAGAGGTTCCAGACGGCCCAGCGGACGCGTTGAACGCCGGTGTTGTGAAGAGTGACGGTGAAGGTCAGGCGGGCGGAGTTATTTGCGAGCCGAAGATTCTTTTCCACCTTCAGGCCGTAGGTCGGAGAGACCGGGGACGTCATGGTCAGTTCGCCGGAATCGGTACGTGTGACTTCGTACGGGCCGAAATCGACCTCATAGCCGGGATTACCGGCGTCGAGTCGATCCATGCTCGGGTCTGTCCAGTGGGCCTGGGGGGCGAGCCAGGTATAGACGCCGCCGAATTGAACGATGCCCTTGTGTCCGGTGGGGGGAACCATACCGGCGTTGGGTTCGTTGATATTGAGGACGTTTTCGCCGTTGGTCAGGCGATAGGAGAGGATGCGTCCGACCGCGGGAACGACGACAACTTCCGCGTGCTTATTGGCGAGACGGAACGCATGTCGCCACCCTTTGAACGTGAACTCCTCGACGCCCTTGGCCTTTCGGGACGGGCGGGAGACGGATATTGCTTTCGTTTTCGCTTTTACTTTCTTTTTCGCCATGGTGTGTCCTTTCTCAGCCTTTTTTAACCGCTCTACAGATTGAGAACCAGCGTAAATTCTGATATCTTACGCGAATTGTTGTCCGTGAGTAACATGATTGGACGGATGAAAAAGGAAAAGGCATGACGTCCAGAGAGCGGTTGTTGGCGGCGATTTCGATTCGTGAGGCGGACCGGGTTCCCGTGAGCACGTATGAACTGGTCGGCTGGGACATGGGAAGCTGGTATAACCAGCATAGCTCATACAAGCCGCTGATGGAATTCATCCGCGAGAAGACGGATTGCGTGTACATGGCGTATTTGCCGGGTCCGGATTTCGGTCATCGGCCGGAGATGTATACGACCAAGACATGGCGGGAAGGGGAGAAAGAGTTCACGCAGACGATCTTTCACACCCCCAAGGGCGATTTGACCACGCTGAACCGCATCGATGACGCGATTTTCACGACGTGGCGGCTGGAGCATTTGCTTAAGGATATTGAGGATATTGACAAGTACTTATCGATGGGGTGGACGATCGCGAATGAGCCGGACATGAGCGATTTTGCCCGGACGCAGAAGGAACTGGGCGAAAAAGGAATCATGCTGCCGTCACTGTCGGACCCGATCGGCGAGGGGGCGGATTTGTTCGAGATGGGGGAGTTTTTGATCCACGCTATGACGGAGACGGACAAGATCCGGTATTTTCTGGACGCGATACACGAACGGCAGATGACGTGGCTGAGAAAAGTGATGAAAGCAGGCGTGGCGGCGGGAGTGAACTGGTCGGAAGTGATGTTCCGAATCTGCGGCCCGGAGTATGCGACGCCGCCATACGCGAGCCCTGAGTACTTCGCCCTCCTGGTGACGCCGTATGTGAAGCGGATGTCAGAGCTGTTTCACGAATACGGGGCGAAGGTGCGGATTCACTCGCATGGAAAGATCGGGAAGGTGCTGGACGAGATTATGAAGATGAACCCTGACGGTCTGGACCCGATCGAGCCGCTGCCCGACGGCGATATCGAGCTGAGCGAAGTGAAACGACGGATCGGCAGCCGCGTGTGCCTGTTTGGAAATATTGAACTCAAACTGCTGGAGCATGGAACGACGCGGCAGGTGCGCGATTTCGTGATCAGTGCGATGGAGCAGGCGAAAAAGGGAGGCGGGTTCGTGATGATGCCGACGGCAGGGCCGATCAACGATCCGCTGTCGCCGAAGACCGAGGAGAACTACCGGGTATTTATTGAGACCGCATTAGAATACGGAAGGTACTGACATGGTGGACCTGAGTGTTCCGCTTAAGAGTCCGAAACCCGATGGAAAACGCTTTGTGGATATCGTGATGGGGCGTCGGCCTTGCTCGCCGGTGCCGCTGGCGGAGTACTTGATTGACGATGTGCATATGGCGACGTTGATGAAGCGGCTGGGTCGGGCGTGGTCGCCGCGGGTCGATCGTCGGCCGGAGAACAAGGGTTACCTCGACAACTACATCGAGGCCTGGTATCGCCTGGGCTACGACTATGTGCGGATCGAGCGGGGGCTCGGGTTCAAGACGGCGTCGCACGCCTCGCACGACGAGACGGGCAAGGACAAGGATCGCAGCTGGGTAGCGTATGAACAGCCGGCGATTGCCTCGTGGGCGGATTTCGAGCAATATGCCTGGCCGACGTCACCCGATGCGGCGCTGGTCGATATTGCCTACGTCAACGATCATCTGCCGGAGGGCATGGGCCTGATCGGCTCGCACTGCGCCAATGTCTACGAGCATCTGTCGTTCATCATGGGTTATGAGAACCTGTGCATCCAGCTGTTTGAGGCGCCGGACCTGGTGCAGGCGGTGGTGGACAAGATCGGTGAATGTCTGGAGCGGTTCTACCGGGAACTGGTGAAGTTCGATCGCTTGATCGTGGTCTGGCCGGGGGACGACATGGGCTTCAAGACCGCCACGTTGATCCGCCCGGAGCAGTTGCGACAGTATGTGCTGCCGTGGCACAAACGGTTTGCCCGGATTGCCCACGATGCCGGCAGGCCGTATTTTCTGCACTCTTGCGGCAATATCTTTTCGATCATGGAAGACCTGATCGAGGACGTGAAGATCGACGCCAAGCATTCGTATGAGAACGCGATTCTGCCGGTGGAGGAATTTCAGTCGAAATACGGCCAGCGGATCGGCGTGCTGGGCGGTGTGGATGTGGATGTTCTGACGGCGAAACCCGAAGACGTGATTCGCAAGCATGTGCGGAAGATCATCGACACCTGCGCTCCCCGCGGCCGATATGCGGTGGGTTCGGGCAATTCCATTCCCAGCTACGTGCCGTTCGAGCATTATCTGGCGATGCTGGATGAGGCGATGAAATCGTAGGCTGCGGATCGGTCGTGGTGTTATACAGGAAAGGACGCAAGTACAACGGAAAAGGCCCGTGTGGCGGCAGGCCATCCTATACAATATAGAAGGTCTTTTGCGAATAGGAGAAAATGAATTATGCTATTGGCTTGCCGTGGTCTCACCGATGGATATCTGACTGACAGTGAGGCCTATTTTTTGATGAAGGCTGGGTTGGATCGTGTTGACCTGAAGGGGAAGAAGGTTCTCGTGCTGATTCCCGATTCCACGCGGACGTGTCCGCTGCCGATGCTGTTTCGGCATCTGGTGGACCTGATCGGATCGAAAGTCGCGAAGCTGGATTTTCTGATCGCGCTGGGCACGCATCAGCCGATGCCGGAAGACAAGATCAATGCCCTTCTGGGGCTGACCGAAGAGGAACGCAAGGGCAAGTACGGCAAGATCGGGGTCTTTAACCACGACTGGCAGGACAAGAACACGTTTAGGATTCTGGGGACGATTCCCGCGGCTGAGATTCATCAGATCAGCAAAGGGCTGATGAATCAGGACGTGCCGGTAGGTCTGAACAAGATGGTACTGGACTACGATCAGCTCATGATCATGGGTCCGACGTTTCCGCACGAAGTGGTGGGGTTCTCGGGCGGGCTGAAGTATGTGTTTCCGGGGATCGCCGACTGGCAGATTATCAACTTTTTCCACTGGCTGGGCGCGGTGATTACGACGATCAAGATCATCGGGACCCGCGACACGCCGGTTCGCGAGGTGTTGAATCGGGCGGCGGAGTTTATTCCGATTCCGATTCTGAATATCAATCTGGTGGTTCGCGACGCCCGGCTGGCGGGTCTCTTCATTGGGGACGCGACGGATGCGTTCGAGGAGGCTGCCAATTTATCCGACAAGCTGCACATTTTGTACAAGGAAAAGCCGTACAAGCTGGTTGTGGGCATCGCGCCGGAGATGTATGACGACCTGTGGACGGGCGGCAAGTGTATGTACAAGCTCGAGCCGATCATCGCGGACGGCGGGGAATTGATCATCTACGCCCCGCACATCACGGAGATTTCGTACACGCACGGCAAGACGCTCGACAAGGTCGGTTATCATGTGCGCGATTACTTCATGAAGCAGGCGGAGAAGTTCAAGGACGTGCCGGGCGGGATCATGGCCCACTCGACGCATGTTCGCGGGTTGGGGTGGTTTGAGAACGGCGTGGAAAAACCGCGAGTGACGGTGACGCTGGCTACGGGGATTTCCGAGGAGCGTACGCGGCGGGTGAATCTGAACTATCGTGATCCGAAGACGGTGGATGTCGATTCCTATCGCGGCAGGGAGGATGAAGGTATTCTTGTGGTGGATCATGCGGGCGAAATTCTGCACCGCTTGCGGGAACCGAAGAAGTGGATAAGTATTCCGGATTAGGACGAAGATCCTCCCACTTACGTGGGGGGCTCCGGACATAGCGTCCGGGGATGGGATGAAAGGGATTTTACGTGAATACGCAGGCGATGTTTGGGTTGAATGGGAAGACGGTCCTGATTACGGGCGGCAGCAAGGGTCTTGGTTTGACGCTGTCGAAAGGACTGGCCCGACACGGGGCGAATGTGGCCATTGCGGCGAGGGACGAGGCGGCACTGGCGCAGGCGAAGATCGAGGTTGCCAAAGAAGGCGGCGGCTGGTGCCGGACGTTTGTGTTTGATCTGCACGAGGCGGACCAGGCCCAGAAGCTCATGGACGATGTGGTGTTCTCAGCCGGGGCCGTGGATATTCTTGTGAACTGCGCGGGGATCAATAAACGCGGTCCCGCGGAGGATCTGGATATCGCCGTGTTGGAGGAAGTGTTTAGGGTCAATGTGACGGCGATGTTTGCGATGTCGCAGGCCTTTTGTCGGCATCGAAAAGCATTGGGCCAGGGCGGAAAGATCGTCAATGTCGGATCGCTGATGTGCGCCGGGGCCAGGCCGAGTACGTCGCCTTACACCGTGAGTAAAGGCGGAGTCTTGGCGTTGACGAAAGTGCTGGCCGTCGAGTGGGCCAAGTACGGGATCAACGTCAACGCGATCGGACCGGGATATTTCGCCACGGATATGACCAAGCCGCTCCGGGCGGATGAGAAATTCAACAGCTGGGTCATTGGTAATACGCCCATGGGCCGCTGGGGCGATCCGGAGGACCTCGTGGGCGCTACGGTGTTTCTGGCGTCGGCGGCGAGCAACTTTATCACCGGCCAGATCGTCTATATTGACGGCGGCTGGCTGGCGGGGTTGTAGAGCGAAGAGTTTTAGACACGAATGACGCGAATAAGGGGGCTTTCTTCTGAGAATTGCAGGGTGGGTGGTTCTTGCCAGAGGTAAGGTTCACCCACCGTTTATACCTGGAAGGATGGATCGCACTTTTTGAGGCGTCACGCCGGTCAGGTCGTGGGTGATGAAGTCGGCTTGGGTGAGGCGGTCGGCGGGGTGGGAGG
>CAZLZE010000021.1:0-2727 GCA_964563935.1 uncultured Phycisphaerae bacterium
GGTTTAATCTGGGTTTCGGGAACAAGCTTTACATCCCCGATGCTCCGAATGAAGCGGCCGTGGGATGTGTGCCGCTGTATTTCGGAGAAGAATGCCTGAAGGCATGGAAGAATTTCGTGTCGGCACTGGTCAAACATTTCTGTGATCGGATCCGCCATTGGGAAATCTGGAATGAGCCGAATATTGATTGTTTCTGGTGGCCGACTGCGGCATCGGGGAGGAATTATGCGGAGCTGATTGCAGTAACGGTTCCTGTCATCAAAGCCGTTGATTCCAAAGCAATTATTGTGGGGTGCTGTTCCAGTATTGATTGCGGCTTCGTTCTGGATGCCTTGAAAAATGGAATGGGACGGTACATCGACCGATTTGCCGTTCATCCCTATCAGGCAATTCCGGAGCAGGATCTCTTTTCCCGCGTTCGAAATATGCAGCGGTTGTTTCGGAAATACGCGCCGCAGGTAAAAATCTGGCAGGGCGAATGCGGCTATCCCTCCCAAACCTACGGCCATCACGATACAGGGCTGGGGCTTTACCATGCCGATGAAGAAACGCAGGCCAAATATGTCATCCGCCGTATAACCCTGGACAGTATGTTGAATTTGGAGCTCCGGGCCTATTTTCATATTACGGATTTTATGGAAAAGACCTACTATCAGGCGGACGGTAAGGACAGACCTCCGGTCATCCTGGGCTTGACGCATGGACGAACCTATACACCCAAAAAATCGTGGTACGCCCTTAGAAATATCGCGGCCGTATTTGACAAGGACACGGTGGCGGAAGACCTCTATGCTACGGTGAGGGTAGAAAATTATGATCTTCGACAGTCCGGAGCCTTGCCGTTGCTCAGTCCGATTGTGGGTACGTTTGTTCGCCGAGGATGTCCGCTTTACACGTATTATTGTCCGGAGGATTTGCAGAACAAATGGGTTGGACGGCCTCATGTTCAATTTACAGGAATGCGGGAAACGGATGGCCCCATGACAAGACCTGTATTGATCGATCCATTAACCGGAACCGTTTATGAGGCGACGGCCGTGAAAACGTGGGAACGAAGCGAAGTTGATTACTTCGAAATTCATGAACTGCCGATGACGGATTATCCCCTGATTTTAACGGATCAAAATGCGGTGGATATCCTGGAGCCAGATGGAACCGCAGCGAGTGAATGAATTCATTAAACAAAATCGAAGGCAGGTTTGAGCCGATCCCGAGCCGACATCGTGGCATGCGAAATAGAGCATTGTGATGAACAATAACGGCATATTACTCTTGTTCAAAATAACTTTTGAAAACTGAATAATTGGAAAAGTGTCTCCGCGAATGGCTATAGTAGTTTTGTTCAGAGGTATAACCAAAAGTTGACGGGCGGCAAAAAGTCTTCTGCCTGACCGAAAAAAGACAAATCCAAATCAAAAAAGTCGTGGACAAGTGATGAATTTGCCACGTTTCGTGCCACGGTGGGACTTTTGGCCATCCCGTCAACAATTGACAATATCTCCGGGTACGTCGCCGGGCGCGCCAGATCCGTCACCACCGCCCAGGCCACCAATGCCCGCCTGCCCAGAAAACCGCCGGACCACGCCTTTGATCGCCTTGCCGTCTAGCACGAGGATCTCCATACCCCGCAGGCTCGCGGGGCCAACCCGCGAGCCTCTTGTGGAAAGACCTCCCGTAAACGGTCCGACGTTTCATTCAGAAAGGCCGTGCTCAGGTCGATCGGCAACCGCCGAAGCTTGCCATACGCCGCCTGAATGGTGACCTCCAATTGACCCACCTCACGGGTTCGGCAAAAGCTCTGATGCCCACTGCTGCCATGCTCCAGCAGACCATCGCCGATCAACTGAACCATCGTCGGAAAGGAAATGATTTTTTCATAGCCGCGCCCCCGGTACCGCGTGAACAGATCCGCCAAATGCGCCTCATTGACCGCCCAGCGCCCCAACGTCAATACCGCCTCCGCGAGCGGCATCCGAGCCAACCGCTCCACCGAAAGACCCTCCATGTCCTTGCCTCCCTGAAATGACATGGTATGATCTCAAGCAACCTAACGACAACCCGTTGTGACAAAAAAGATGTTTAAAGCAGTGGTTGGGAACCCCATCCTGCAGGACTCCGTTCCTTTTGTATGCGAGGTTACCAATCGGCGACGGAGTTGTCGTCGGGGTGGTAGATGCGGGGAGTGTCCCAGTCGCCGTCGTTTTTTCGCTCTTCCAGGGCATCGTCATTGAGTTCGATGCCCAGGCCGGGTCGTTGCGGTAAGTCGATGTATCCGTTCTCAATGATGAAGGGCGTTTTGAGATAGCCTTGGCCCAAGTCCCACCGCTCGGCCATGCCGGGATGTTCCTGGATGAGGAAATTCGGGGTACAGGCATCGAGCTGCAGACACGCGGCGAGTGAGATGGGTCCCAGCGGGTTGTGCGGAGCGACGGAGGCGTAGTAGACTTCGGCCATGGCGGCGATTTTTTTGCATTCGAAGATTCCGCCGGCGTGGCAGAGGTCGGGTTGGAGGATGGCGGCGGCCTGTTTTTCGAGTACCTCGCGGAATCCCCAGCGAGTAAAGAGGCGTTCGCCGGTGGCGATGGGGATGGACGTGGCGTGGGCGACGCGGGCGAGGAGGTGCGGGACTCGACGCCGACGAGGACGGCGTCGCGTGTGAGGAATCCGCGCATCTTGCCGTCGAAGGCCTTGAGCCCTTCGCGCAGGCGCGTGGCGACGCCTTTGGGG
>CAZLZE010000021.1:2737-51208 GCA_964563935.1 uncultured Phycisphaerae bacterium
ATGGACGTGGCGTGGGCGACGCGGGCGAGGGTATCGACGTTTTCGGGCAGGCAGGGTTCCTCGATGAAGAGCGGGTAGTAGGGTTCGAATGCCTTGGCGAGTCGAATGGCCATGGCGGGACTCACGCGGCCATGAAAGTCGATGCCGATATCGATCTCTTTTCCCACGGCTTGGCGCATGGCTGCGAGTTTTTCTGTCTGGTTCTCCACATAGGCGAGGGTATCGACGTTTCGGACGGGTTCATCGACGCCGGTCTTGATGGCTGTGAATCCCTGGTTTTTTCGAGCGAGGGCGGAGGCGGCGGCATCGGCGGGGGTGCGGCCGCCACACCCGGCGTACATGCGAATCCTCGTGCGGCAGGCGCCGCCGAGAAGTTCGTAGACGGGCGTGTTATAGAACTTGCCTTTGATGTCCCACAGGGCCTGTTCGATTCCGCTGATGGCGCTGACGAGGATGGGTCCGCCGCGGTAGAAGGTTCCGCGATACATGGCTTGCCAGTGGTGTTCGATCTGGCGGGGGTCCTTGCCGATCAGATAGGATTCAAGTTCGTGCACGGCGGCGGCGACGGTTCTGGCGCGTCCTTCCACGATAGGTTCACCGTAGCCCACGATGCCCTCGTCGGTGACGACTTTGAGGAACATCCAACGCGGCTTGACGAAGAACGTCTCGAGTTTGGTAATTTTCATGGGGTTATTCCTTATCGTTTACAGCGGTATCGGGGTTGCCAGTGCAGTCTCTCTTTGGCGTGGAAGCAATCGACGAAGGCACCGAACCCATCGCAGGCATTGAGCTTTTCGGTATCGACGGGAACACCTGGAAAATACTCTCTGGCCAAATCGAGCGTGGGTCTGGTGCTGACCTGATCGTCGGCGTGGAAGAGAAAGCGGTCAAAGCCGTCCGGAGGATAGTAGTCCACGGCTTTGAGTATGCCGTCGATAAGGTCGCTGGTTCCGACGTAGTCACAGAGGTTGGAGTATGGGTGGTTTGGCTTCGCCGTTTGAAGTGGTTCCTGGGCCAAGGGGACGATCCAGGATGGTCGAATGGCGACGACGGGTTTTCGGAATCGCCGCACGTAGTTCTGACACCAGAACTCGCCTTGGACCTTGCTGCAGGAGTAGTATCTTGTGGCCAGGGATGGATGACTTTCGTCAAATGGCAAAAAACGGGGCATGTGGTCGGCGAGCGGATCTTCCGCGATACCGTGCCAACAGATGGAGGATATGTAGATGAAGTGCTCGATGTTTTTCTGGGGTCCGGCGAGGTCCAGCAGGTTGAATGTGCCGAGGACGTTCGTTTCGACGAGTTTATAGTGATCGGG
Source organism: uncultured Phycisphaerae bacterium (assembly GCA_964563935.1). Lineage (GTDB taxonomy): Bacteria > Planctomycetota > Phycisphaerae > JAAYCJ01 > JAAYCJ01 > JBAZZQ01. Next base: position 4,056 of record CAZLZE010000021.1, read on the forward strand.
GATGTCACCGGGAAATGCCGCGAGGTGGATTATGGTGTCCACTCCGTCCAGGGCTTGGGTGACGGCTTGAGGATCGTTGATGGAGCCGATGATGATTGGGCCAAGGCTTCGCTGATCGGGATCTGATGGTTCTCGCACGTCGAATTGGACAATTGAGTGATTGCGACTCAGGATGCGGACCATGTCTGACCCTAACCTGCCGCTCGATCCCGTGATCAGGATTTTTCGCGATCGCATATCTGTCCCCAATCCCAGCATTGCCAGAAAGACGATGCCGTTGCTGTATTCCCATCATACCTGTGTCTGATTGGGGTTCAAGCAAACTTCCGACAGATATTGAGGGCCAGGAGCATGGGGTTGGCAGGACGGAATGGGGCAGGTCCTTTGGGTGCGAAAGGTGTGAAAGGTGCGAAGGGGGAGGAAGATTATGCGCTTTGTGATGGTCGCGTCTCTTTGGGAGATCATTACAGCGGTCGGCGGTTCGGCTCGGCCTTGAAGAATCCGGACTTCCAAAAGTTGGCAGCGGCCTATACAATTCCCTCTTTACGGGTCGATAACCCGGGAGATTTCGAGCGAACGCTCAAGCAGGCGGTGCAGTCGGAACGGCTGAACCTGGTCGAGCTGGCGATGGACATTATGGATCCGTAGACGGAGAAGAAAGCGATGAGTAATCCCACATCACTTGGCGATGTGAATCTCAGGACGATCATGCGGGCTGCGTATGACATGCATATCGTGGTTCCTGCCTTCAATGTACCTAATTTGCCCATGCTCGAGCCCATGGTGAATGCGGTCAAGAATCTGAATTCATTTGCTCTGATCGAAGTCGCCCGGCTGGAGGTCGAAAAGTTCCAGGCCAAGAGCTGGTCCGCTGTGGCCCAGGAGTTTAACCGGTGTGCCGATCGGTCGCATGTTCGGCTGCACCAGGATCACGTTCCGGTGATTGACGAGGACGGTCGGCGGGTTGATTGGCGGGACTTGATCGCTCAAGCCCTGGACCTGGGTTATGACTCGGTGATGATCGACGGGTCGCGTCTGCCTTTTGCGGAGAACGTGGCGGTGACGCGGACGGTGGCCGAGATGGCCCACGCCAAGGATGTTCCCGCGGAGGCGGAACTTGGAGCGGTGCTCGGGCATGAATCCGGTCCCTTGCCGCCGTACGAGGAACTTTTCAACTCGGGCCGGGGGTTCACCCGGATCGACGAGGCGGAGATATTTGTGCGGGAGACGGGCGTTGACTGGTTGAGCGTGGCGATTGGAAACATCCATGGCGCCATCAGCGCGGCGGCGAAGGATCAGAAGAAGCTGGAGGCGCGTCTGAACGTGGAGCATCTGGCGAAGATTTCTCGCGCGACGAACGTTCCGATCGTGCTGCACGGCGGGTCGGGGATCAAGCACGAGTGTGTCCTATCGGCCATTGAGCATGGAATTACCAAGGTCAACGTCGGTACGAATCTGCGTCAGGCCTATGAGAAAACGCTGAAGGAAACGGGGGATGTCTCCACCGCACAACAGGCGGTTGCCCGTGACGTTGAGGACTTGCTGCGCAACTACTTCCGGATCGAAGGCAGTGCTCTGAAGCTGGCGGGCAAGATTGGCAGCTAAGGGTTTTCAGGAAGGATATCTGGCGGGTACTCGGCCTGTGTCAGGTCGGACGATTCGAGATGATGATTGTTCCGCTGGCTGGCTTTATCTGCCATAGGGGGCAAGTCGATCCTATCAAACAGGTTTTCAGGCACCATATACGACTCTCTTGGGGTGGTATGGACCAGTGTGTCAGTCTATAGGCTTGACAATAGACCAGTGTTCTGTATAATAGGACAGTAAGTCACCTATCAAAAGAGGAAGGCAATGTCGGTAGCTGTCGATAAGAGTCTGAAGTACAAGGAGTTAGCTGAGAAGGTTGAGCGGGAAATCCTTTCCGGCCGTCTTGCTCCCGGCCAGCCTGTTCCTTCGATCCGGATGCTCATGGCCTCGGGCAAGTTGAGCAAGGGAACGGTAATGAAGGGTCTGGAACTGCTCGAAGGCCGAGGTTTGGTGGCCCGGCACCCTCAGCGAGGGTTCTTCGTGACCGACCGCAATCGTCCCGACCCGAAGATGCTTCAGATTGCCTTTCTCACGCCCAGCCTTACCGGCGACACGCTTCCTTGCGTCAAAGGGATCAATCAGGCTATCAGTTCGCATGATCACATCACCCTGGCGAGCTATTCCACCCAGGCGGATCTTCCTCGCTACAAGCAACTCCTGGAGCGGATCGCCGGTTTGCGTCCGGCGGGGGTGATCTTGACGGCCATTGAGAAGGATTTGGTACAGATCAATCTCAGATCGCTTGCCGAGTCGGGTATTCCTGTCGTAATCCTTGGCGATGCGATGGAGGGTGTTTCGTGTGACCGGGTTTTTCAACGCGGTGGAGAGCTGGCTCGCCAGGCTATCCAACATTTATTGAGTCGTGGGGGGCGGCGGTTTGCCCTGATGCTCGGACAACCCGTGAAGCATCCCGGCCGGGAGGGGATCATTGAGGCTGCTCGTCGGGAACTGGCATCTGCCGGCGTGAGTCTTCCCGATGAACAGATCTTCTTCTTTGATACTCCGCATGGTTACGCGGTTCCGGCTGATCCGTATGTTGACGCTCGGGAGAAGATGCGGGAAGTTCTCACGCGAGGAACGAACTTTGACTCCGTCATCACCTTGTGCGATTATTACGCGGTAGGGGCTTTGCAGGCCCTCAAGGAAGCGGGTCTTCGCGTTCCGCAGGATGTCAAGGTGGCGTCGATCACCCGCAATGCGATCGAGGGCGCTACCGCAATCAAGCTGACAACCATTGACACTCGGCCTGAGGAGCGGGCGCGAGTTGCAACCGGTCTTTTGCTCCGACGAATCGAAGGGTACACCGGTCCGGTGGAGATCCATCATGTGGCTGGGGAATTGATGGCGGGAGAAACGACATGATATCAAAACGGAATGGATTTACATTGATCGAACTGTTGGTGGTGGTGGCGATCATCGCGGTATTGGTGGCGTTGTTGCTGCCGGCGCTGGCGCGTGCGCGAGAGACGGCCAGGACGGCGACCTGTAGTGCGAATCTTCATCAGTTAGGGATAGCGTTCTATCAGTATGCATCGGATAATAACGACCGACTGGTCTGTATGAACGATGAACATAACACCAATAACTGGAAGTGGTATACCAATCGGATGAATGCGTATATTCCCATTCCCGACAGTGGGTGGGACTGGCGTAAGTGCATGCCTGATTGGGGGAAATACACGGTTCCTGCAGGGACCTGGCAGTGTCCGTCAGCGACAACGGCGGAAACCGATCCGGAGCCGGGAAGTTGGGAACCTTATACCACCGGATATGGCGGTGGGTACGGTGTGAATGAAAACCACCTGATCGTGTATGCACGGTTACCTAACGGTGCGCCGAATCCGGCTTCGCCGCCGCCTTTGTCGAGCATTGGCAGGCCCAGCGCTCTTCTATTGATCGCGGATGCATGGATGCCCTGGTCTGAAAATAAATGGAAGACCCATATTTGTATTAATTGTCCTGTTGAGACGACGTGGGGCGGTCCGGGGTATAACGCTTGGGGTGCACCCAAGGAGGTTTCGTCTCGGCACCGCGGCAGAGGAAATATTTCTTTTGTCGACGGTCACGTGGAGACCTGGATGTATGAGGATACGAAGAAGAATAAGAACGATTTGTTTGGGCATTATGGTTTCTAATCTTAGAACTTCCAGAAAATACGGGCTAATCAGTGTTATGATGGACCGTTAGAGGGTCCATCCTACGTCGTGCGACTTGATTTTGGCTGAGAACGACGTAACGAAATGATATGGAGAACGTCTCATGAAAAGGAACAGAGGTTTTACCTTAATAGAACTTCTTGTCGTCGTGGCGATCATCGCGGTGTTGGTGGCGTTGCTGCTTCCGGCGTTGGCCAATGCTCGTGAGATGGCTCGGAGTGCCAGTTGTAAGAGCAATCTTCGTCAGCTCGGACTGGCGTTTCATTACTATGCCAACGACAATAATGACATTCTGCCATTTCTCGGCGATCCGGATGGTTCCGGCACCCCATGGTATACCGACTTGCTGGACAAATACGTCCCCGTTGAGCACTGGTACAATCGTCGGTATGGTGCGCCTGGTGAACACACACGCTTCTGGGCGTGCCCGTCGGCGACACTTACCGCCTGGTACTGGCGATCGATGGGGTATGGTGTGAATGCGTCTCATCTGATCTACAACGGTTTTGCCTATCCAAAGAGTCTTTCGAATATCTCCAGTCCCGCCGACCGCTGGCTGATCGGGGATACCTGGATGTGGTGGAGTTATGCCGGCGGATGGTCTCTCGGATATCCCTGGTTGTGGTGTTCGGTATGGCCTCACGGCTATTGGATGTATTTTGACGGTGTCGGAGATAGCGGGACAAGTCAGTCGGCACCGAGACATTTGGGCTGTGCCAACATTTGCTTTGTTGACGGGCATGTGGAAGGATGGCTCCAGGAAGATATTTATCGGAACAAAAAGAACATATTCTTGTGTGACAGACCTCCGTTCAATGGACAATGATTGGATGTTGGAGCGTCTATTCCGTACGGGAACAATGTCTACCCATTTCTGCTAATCGATCGAGGAGAAGTGTAATCAATGAGCCGAATCTTCATCACAACAAGTTTCTTCCTGTTCTGTTGCCTGTCGGCCTCTGCCGAGAATCCGGTCGCCAATAGCGGGTTCGAAACCGGACTGGAGAATTGGCAGGAGCATCTTTCGGGCAGCGCCAAAGCCGCCGGACGGATCGACAAATCTGCATCGCACAGCGGGAAGGCTTCGTTCAGGATGACCAACGCCTCTCCGTTTGGGCCGAACGTGTACTACCGGATTTTTCAGGCTCAGCAGGTGAAGCCTAATACGAAATATTTGCTCGGTGTCTGGGCCAAGGGGCAGGGGGTTGGAAAATGCTGGATCGGGGGCGGGCCCAACTGGACTTTGAAGAAGCAGCTTCCTTCCGGGACCTATGATTGGACCTGGACTTCGGTCGAATATACGACCGGGCCGGACCAGACGGTGTTTGAGTTGATGATCGTGACGGAGAGCGAGACAAAGTCATTGTGGGTGGATGATGTGTATTTCGCGCCGGTGAAAACGACGGCGGATCCGGTGGTCTATCAGGCCCGTGTGAAGCGAGGGCTGACCGGCGACTTGCGATTCTATCCCGCGTTGCCCGTTGCGGCGAGAGATGAGTCACCTGCCGTCAGAGTTCGCGACGCGGCTGACCCGACCCTGGGGTGTAACATCAAAATCAACTGGGACAAGGCGAATCTCTATTTCACGATCGACGTGCTGGATCCGACGGCGGGAGCGGTCGTGCCCGGCGTGGACATGTGGTATAACGACTGTATTCAGCTTGGAATCGATACGCAGCCGGAGGTCCCGAAGGACGGGTATAAGGCGTCCTGCGTAGAACTGGGTTTCGGCCTGCTGCCTGACGGGAAAGTGACGCAATATGCCTGGCACACCGGCGGGTTCGACCAGTATCGTTGGAAGGATCTGCCGGCGGAGGGAAATCGCACGCCGACGGGTTATCAGCTGCGCATTACCGCGCCGTGGACGCAGCTTGGCGTGGTGAATCTGGATCGCCTTCCCGCGATGGTCGGGGTTGATGTGGCGGTCAATGACGGCCAGGTTCCGCCGAAGGGTCGCCGATATGTTGAGTGGACGTACGGAATCTGCTCGGGCCCAAAGACGCCGGATCAGTTTGCCCGGGTGGTGCTGATCGACGATCCGAAGGCCAAGTCGGGCGCAGCTTTAGTGTTTGCCGGTAAGACGCGGTTCGACGCTCAGGACTTCATGATCGGCCGATATATCGAGTATGCGTTCAAGGGCGTTCCCGCCGAGCGGCTGGTCATGACGTACGCCAAGACGGATGGGTCGCGAGAGGAAGAGTGGGTCAAGACGTCCTTGCCTGCAATTCAAACGGGTTCCATTCGGGAGTTTGAGTTTCTGCTTCCTGCAGTCCGGTTGAGCGAGGAGGGGAAATACCTGCTTTCGGTTCGGCCGGATTCCACGGGGACGGTAATCAAAAGCAAAGTGCAGGTGATTCGCGAGAACACCTCGGCTCGGATTGCCCAGCTTCTTGCCCAGTCGAAGTCGCGGACGGCGGAGCTTCGGAAACTTCTTCAGAACAACCCGAAACTCGCAGCCAATGCGTACGTCAAGCCCGGTCTGACGCTGGCGGATCGATTCATCAAGCGCGTGGAGACGGGCGGACCACTGGAGAAGAAACAATCGCTCGATTGGTCGCTTTTGCAGCTCAATCAACTTTCCTGGGTCCTGGACCAAACGGAGAGTTTTGTCAAGAACCCGATTTTCGATTCCCCCAAGCCGACGAATGGACCGGTAACGATTCGCAATGGTGTCTTCTACACCGATACCACATGGGGCCAGCGTCCATTCTTCTTCAATGGCTTCGGCCACTTTGGTTCGGCGGTGGGAGACTCTCCGATCTTTCCCGACATGGGTTATACCCTCATCCAGCACTCCCGCGCGCCGTGTGAAATGAGCGCGGAGGGGCAGATCTGGGAACAGAACAGAAAGGCCATCGTCGATATCATGAAATTGACCTCGGATCACAAGGTGAAGATCGATCTTTTGCTGGCCCCGCACTATTTTCCCGAGTGGGCCGTCGCCAAGGATCCCGAAGTGCTTCAGCCGCTCTACAACGGCGGATGGAACAAATTCAACGTCAACCATCCGGTTGCCCGTGACGCCGTGGGCAGATTCATCGACGCGATCGTTCCGCTGACGAAGGATTTTCCGTCGATGTTCGCATATTGCCTGATGAACGAACCGTCGTATGGGCTTTCCGGACGCGACAAATACTCCAAGCCCTTGTGGATCGAGTTCTTGACCAAACGGCACGGGTCCATCGACGCGCTGAACGCGCTGTATGGGACCAAGTACGCCTCGTTCGAGCAAGTCCCCGTTCCCGCCGAGGGCAAGACGGTCAACGAGCGGCGAGCCTTTTTCGACTGGCGCGACTTTAACGCGCAGAATTTCGCCGAGTGGCATCGCTTCATGCACGATCGGGTCAAGAAGAACTCTCCTCAAGCCTTCACGCACAGCAAGATCCTCGACTGGCTTTTCGATCCCACTCCGGAGTTGATCTGCGAGGTGACCGATCTGGCAGGTAACGACGTATGGGCGCTCTACACGGGCGGCGAGTATGCGTTTAACTGGCTGCAGATGGAGATGTGGTACGATCTGCTGCACTCGTTCAAGGGGCAGCCGGTGATCAATTCCGAGAATCATATTCTGCCTGATTCATCGACGGTGGGCGATGATTTCCCGGCTGCGCACACGGCGGCCGTGTTGTGGCAGGAGACGCTTCATCACCAGGGCGCCAGCGAAATTTGGGTCTGGGAGGAGCCGGTACAGGGCAACCTCGAAGGTCATATGATGCTTCGTCCGGCCAATATCTACGCAGGAGGAAAGGCCCTGCTGGACATCAACCGCCTGGGCGGGGAAGTGGCTGCGATCAACCAGTCTGATCCGCAGGTGGCCATTCTCTACGCCCTGACCGCGAGTTACTGGGAGAAGGACGTTGAGGAGGTTACCAAGGCCGTTTACGCCGCGCTGAACTTCATGGGGCTGAAGATCACGTTCGTCTCTGAGCGCCAACTGGCGGCGGGCAAGCTTCCCAAGTGCAAATGCCTCGTGGTTCCTCATGCGACGCACGTCAGCTCATCTACCGTCGATGCTTTGCAGGCGTATGTGAAAGGAGGCGGGACGCTGGTGTTCGTCGGAAACGACAACCTCGCCTTCGATCAATATCACCGCAGGCGAACGCTTCCGGAGACGCTGGCAAAAATACCCGTCGTCAGGCTGAAGGCCGTTGTCTCTGCCCTGAGGGAAATTCCGAGTCTGAAGCAGGTGTGTCTGGTCGATCTATCGACCGGGCAGCCGGCATGGGGAGTGGAGTACCGGGTCGTACCGTATCAGGGACGGCTGCTTGTTTCGATGATGAACATGCTCAGCAAGAGCCAGACTGTGCGGCTTGAGCAGAAGGGTCGGGCGGTTGATCTGATTACCGGGCGGTCCGTGGATCTGGACCGGTTGGTACTCGAGCCGATGGTGCCGCATCTGTTTCAGATTGGCAACTGAGACAAGAAGTGATGGGTTCAGAACCCATCCTACAGGACTCTGCGAAACAATTTGGCGTACGAACACCAGATCGCCACGGCCCCGATGGGACCTCGCGATGACCCGCAGGGGCGATGGCTCGCATTCTCAGACAGAGTCTAGCGTTCAAGTTGTCGGGCGGCTTGGGTCTGAAGGGATTGGGCGGCCTGCTCGGGGGTTTGGCGCTTGGCGATTACGTTGGAGATGGCCCGTTCGATCTCCGTTCGCACGGCCTGCCATCCTTTCACGCTGGGCTCGGGGTTGGCGTAGGGGATGGCCTCCACCGTCTGCTGGTTAGTCGGGTGTTTTTGCAGAAACTCTTTGAGCATGGGGACCGACAGGGCGGATTTTCGCACGGGAAGATATCCCGTTCGTGTGGCCCACAGTGCCGTCACGTCCTTGGAGAGAAAGTACTCGATGAACTTCCAGGCGGCCCGCTGCCTGGCGTCGGTGCTCTTGAACACGCACACGTTGGCTCCGAAGAGGACTGTTCGAGGTGAGTGCTTTTCTCCGCCCTGCGGAATGACGGACATACCCCAGCGGAACTTGTCCTTGATGAACGCCTGGACGTACGGTCGACTCGTGCTCGATCGGATGAAGAACGCTGATCTTGCCTCGGCAAAGTCCGTGCGATCGTCGAACGTGTTGTAGGCGATCTCGTGGGCCAGTCCTTCGTCAAAAAGCGTGCGGATCAGGGCAAGACTCTGGATCGTGGGCGGCTGATTGAAGAGCGGCGAGTTTGTCTTCGGATCGTACACCTCGCCTCCGAAGGAGAAGACTAATCCGTCGAATGTCGACGCGTCGCGAGAGAAGGCCAGCGGCGAGATGCCTTTCTTTGCCTTGATCGCCCGGCAGTCGGCCAGGAATTCGTCCCAGGTGGCGGGGGGGGTGTCTTTTCCGATTTCCTTGAGCATATCCAGATTGTAATACTGCATCAGGATGCTCTTGGTGAACGGCATGGACAGCAGTTTGTTGCCGAAGGCCGGGTATCGATTGCTGTTCAGAAATGTGGGGTAAATGTCCTGCAGAATGTCCGTCGTCTTTGCCTGCTGCTCCAGATACGGAGTCAGATCCGCGACGGCCTGGTATTTCATATACTCCGCCACCATGCTTTCGTACGCCATGGTCAGGTCCGGTGAACGCTTGGCCATCAGGGCGGCCATATTCTTCTTGTGGAGATCGTCATAGTTGCCGACGAATTCCTCCTTCACCGTCATGGGCGGATTGGACCGGTTATACCGATCGATGATTTCCCTTAGCGCCTCGGCCTTCTGGTCGCTCATGGCGTGCCAGAAGATGATGTTCGTCGGCGCCGATGCCGACGGTTGGGTCGTGGTCGATTCGGGTTTGCCGCATCCGGCGATGATCAGCAGGCCCAGGCAGACTGAAACAGCAGTGGTTTTCATGGTTTTTGTCCCTTACAATCTCTCCCCATCATAATTCGGCAGGAGGAAAACTCAACTGATAATCGGTCTAGCCGACCTGGTCCGCGCCTTCCTGGAACCAGCGTTGGGCGACGAGATAGATGATGACAACAGGCAGAATGGTGAGGGTGGCGGCGGCCATGAGCAGTTGGTACTCCGTTCCCGCTTCCTGGATGAAACTGGCTAGCCCTTTCTGAATGACCGACAGCTCTGGTCGGCCCGTGACTACGAGCGGCCAGAGAAAAGCGTTCCAGCTTCCCAGAAAGGTGTATAGTCCAATCGTGATCATCGCGGGCCGAGCCATGGGAATCGCCATGGACCACAGGAACCGCAGATCGCCGCATCCATCCACCCGGGCTGCGTCGTACACCTCCCGCGGCATCCGTTCGAAGATGCGTCGCAGGAAAAAGATGGAAAAGATGCTGGCGACCCAGGGAACGATCAAGGCCGTGTAGGTATCATACCATCCTAGTTTCTGAATGAGGATGAAGTTGGGGATGAGCGTGACTTCGAACGGGATCAGCATCGGGGCCAGGAAGAGCAGGAACAATATCGACTTGCCCGGGAACGTCATCATGCTGAATGCGTAGGCGGTCAATACCGCTGTGATCAGGACGCCCAGTGTGACCGCCAACGCCACCACCGCGCTATTGGCGAAGCATCGGGCAAAAGGGACTCCAATCGATCCGGCGCGGTGAATTGCTTCAGGATAGTTTGACCACTGTGGTTGCTTGGGTACCAGTTGCAGCTCGACCCGATTAACCTCTTCGGTCGTTTTGAGCGATGTCGACACCATCCACAGAAAAGGCAGCACGCTGAAGACGGCGCCCAGAATCAGGACCGAGTGCAGAAAGAGGCGATAGAGTCCTTTGCGGATATTCATGCCTCAGTCCCTCTTCCGAAAGGAGATTGTCTGGATCAGGCTCAGACTCGCCAGGATGATGAAGAGCACCACCGCCGCCGCCGCCGCGTGACCCAGCCGGCCGGAATCCCAAAATTCTGAGAAAATGTACATGGTCGTGTTTTTCGTCGTGTTCTGCCGTTCACTGGGCGACATGATGTAGATCTGGTTGAACGTCTGGAACGCGCTGATCGTCGATACCAGGAGCAGAAATCCCAGAATCGGGCGCATGAGGGGAACCGTGAGGGAGACGAAGGATCGAACGATCCCTGCCCCGTCCAGCGACGCCGCTTCGTACACTTCCTTCGGGATCTGGCTCAGTCCGGCGTAGAAAATGATCACGTAAAATCCAAAAGTCTGCCAGATCGCGAAGATCATAACGGACACCAGCGCCAGGCTGGGTCCGGCACCCAGGAGCGGGAGACCGTGGCCGAGGATCAGCTCGAAGATTCCCCGCGATTCCTCCGTGAAGCGAAGCGGTCCCCAGCCGAATTGTCCCAGGATCGCGTTGGCCAGCCCCCGCTGATCGACGTGGAAGATCCATCGCCACACCGCCGCCGCCGCCACCGTCGAGGTAATGTACGGCAGAAAATAGATGACGCGATAGAACGTGCCTCCCCACATGTTCCTTCGGAGGATCACCGCGAGAATCAGCGATAGAACGATTGTGATGGGTATCGTTCCAACCGCGTACCAGAGGGTGATTCCCAACGAACGGAAGAATTCTTCGCGTTGGAGAATGGCCTGGTAGTTGGCAGCTCCCGTGAAGGACGCCGAATCCGTTCCCCAATCCCGGAACAGGCTGATCCAGATCACGCCGAGGAACGGGATCAGATGGAACAGCAGGAGGATGATTCCCGCCGGAAGCAGAAACAGATATGGCTTGATTACACGGATCATGATCTCATTGTACGGATGGTGTTCGGTTTCTTCAATCCGTGACCTTTACTTCCGGCGGAAGTGTGTATCGCGTGTCCGTATCGCCGTTGCATTGCCTGGCTCATTTCCGAAGCCGGAACACGCGGGCCTCCAGGTTAGCCAGTGTCATCTTGATGCCTCGGCTTGCGAGAGGCCTTTCCTTGTCCTCGACCAGATCCAGCACCTTCGCGTACTTTTTCGATATCTTCACATTTACCGTTTTTCGGCAATCTTCCTGGTTGATGACCACCAATATATCATCTCCTCCCGCCTGGTGATACAGGAGATTGGCTGTCACGTCTGGTTTGTCGGTCTGTACGGGACGGGAAACGCCCAAGTCCGACACTAGATTCATGACAATCTTTTTGGCGAACGTGCTGCCGGCATCGGCCTTGCTTCGGCGTCCTTCCTCGCCCACGCCTGCGCTCGACGCGTACGTGAGTCCCAGGTTCAGTCCGGACAAGATGGCCCTGCCGTTGCCGTGGCGGTTTTCGATCATGGCCGCCTCGCCGTTCGCGTAGCGGGCAATGACCTTTCCCTTTCCGACTTTGAATGTTTCCAAAAAGTGGCTTCGGTTGATCGTTCCCCGGCTTTTTCCCATGGTCAATTTCACGTCGCGGATATTTTGACTGTCGATCTCCTTTTCTTCGCATCCGAAGATCGCGTCGAATCCTCGTCCCGGAACCGTTCGACTGAGCCATTGCTTGCCGTCAAAGGCGCAGAAATACGGATCGGAAAGAACAACGCCGCCTTCCCGTATATACGCGGGCAGCAGTTTCGTCAGATTCTCCGACAACCCCACCGGCATGGGCAGAATGATCAGTTTATGCTTCCGCAGATCCTCAGCCGACACGAAATCCTCATGCAGAATGCTCACCGGGATGTTCTCCTCCCAGAACATTCGAAAATACCCCGCGAGACAGTCTCTAGAAACTTTATTTTTCCGGAGCTCGGGCCGCCAGATCTGGCACCATTCGATCATCCACGATAGCTTGCTGAAGACCAGGCCTACCTCGGCCGCCGGCGGGGCCGCGTGATTGAAGACATCCGCGTGTTTCTGGAGCAGATTGCAGATCCGCGAGGTTTCCTCGCCGTTCTCCGAAACCTCTCCATCATACTCCGTCAGGCCAAAGGCGCCGATCTCCGATCCGTAGATTTCTTTCCGATACTGCCAGTGTAGCAGTCCCTTGGCGCCGTGGGCGATCGATTCCCAGATCCAGCCGGCCAATTCTTCCTTCCTCGCCCGTTTGTGCCGATCGATTCCCACCCCGTTGTCCCCGGTGCCGAGTTCGCTCTGCCAGATCTCCTTTCCCTTAGCCGCCGCCAGGGTGGTCACCGTGCTCATCGCCACGCCCATGTTGTCCCGGTATGTCTGCGGGAATCCGCTGTATCCCCATTTGTCGAAGACTGCCGCGTTCTTCCAGTCGTCAAACGCCATCGACGCCAGGTCTTCCCGCGACGTGTTTGAGCCGTAGGAATGTCCAATGACGGGTCGATCGTTTCGATCGTGTTCTCGTATGATTCGTGTTCTTCGCTCCAGTTCCTCCGCCAGATCATCTTCCAGGAACAGCCGGTAATCGATCACATCCGCATAGCCGAAGTTCCACGTCGAAGGCCTGATCTCATCCCAGGTATTGAAGAGACGTCCCCACGCTTCCGACACCTTGCTCAGCGTGCCGTACTTCTTCTTCATCCATCCGACGAATCGCGTACGTGAGGCTGGGCAATGACAGAAAAATTCATTGGTGTCGCTGTCATAGAAGACGTGCGGTTCGTTCATCGGTTCCCAGAACGCGATGTTCTTCCGATCCGATACGTGATCCACCACGCGTGCGATGAAGCTCTCGGTGACTTCCTGCACCTCGGGCCAGTCGTAACACAAGCCCGGCCAGCCGCCGCTCGGCGTGTTCGACCGCGAACTCGGTTCAAAGATCCGCTCGGTGTCCGATACGTACAGGCAATGCGGGTATTTTCGAGTAACCCACTCCGGTGCCCCGTTCAGATGAAACAGCAATCCCACGTTTAGTCCGTGTTTCACCGTCAGATCCAGGAATCGGTCCAGGTAATCCTTATTCAGCTTGCCCTCGGCTGGCTCCACGATGTTCCATACCAGCCATGCCCTGATTGTATTGAACCCCAGTTCCCGGATCCGGCGCAAGTCCGTGTTCCAGTCCTCCGGGCGAGGGCTCAATCCACGCAAATACTGTGTTCCATAAACAAACTGATTCATGTTTGCTTTCTTTCTTCTCTGAATTCTAGCCAGTTCTCAGGCTTGGTATACGTCATGAAAAGAAGCACCGTCTTTACGCTTCCAGTCATGATCACTACAGGAGGTAAAACCTTAACTTTTGTGCTCACTGTGAGCCCGGCACTGCCGGGTTTTCCGCCTGGCATGGCCCGGTCGGAGCGGCCTTTCTGGCGGCGATCGATAAAGAAACGGAAATTGCTTTTCCAGTTTCTTAAGAGAATGCAGGCACATTCTCATATCCAACTGTACCGGACTCAAAAGTGGCAAGGTCCGATACAAAGAAGAAGATATTTAATAATGTTATTTCGGAAAGTCAAGCATTTATTCCCTTCTATTTGGAATTTTATCCGTATCCTTGACAACAACGAAAGAAATCGATACATTGGACGTTGGTTAACCGGTTAAATTAAAGCGGTCAATTAAGTCTCTGTTGTTATGAGAAGTAGATAATGACTTCTGTCACAATTGAGGATATTGCCAAGCACGTGGGAGTCACCAAGGCCACAGTGTCGCTCGTCTTGAGCGGCAAGCGTCCGATGATCCGCATTTCCGACGGGACCCGCCAGAAAGTTCTCCAGGCCGCCCGGGACCTGCACTATGTTCCTTCCCTCACCGCTCGTGCGCTGGCGAGGGGAAAGACGAACTCGCTGGGCCTGGTGGTTGGGGATATCCACTCGTTCTATTTTTCCGAGCTGGCTTCCATGGCGCTGCACGAGGCGGATGCTCGTGGCTATCACCTCCTGATCTCGGCGACCGAGTGGCACCGCGATCGGGAGTTGGAGAAGTTTGACTTCCTGCTTCAGCGGCGGGTCGACGGCATTATCATGTCCACGAGCGCTCTTCGGCCGGGTCTGCCTCAATATGATTATGTGATGCGCCATCAGTTCCCCGTGGTCACTACTGAGGAGGAAACCGAAGGTCTTCCTTGTATCAACCACGATTGGACCACCGGCATGACTCAGGCGATCGCCTATCTCGCCCAGAAGGGCCATACCCGTGTCGGGTTCGTCGCCCAGGCTGATCGTCTTGCGGAGAAATATCCGAAACTCCAGGCTTTTCTGGCCGCCTGCGCCGAGAAGAAGGTGGAGCCTGTTATCTATGAGTGCTCTGTCCGGATCGAAGATGCTCGCCGGCTGGGAAAATCATTGGCTGGCGATTCCGGCCGGCCAAGAGCCGTGATCGTCTATTCTGATTTTCTGGCCAATGCCTTCATTCGCGGTCTGCGCGACACCGGACTGCAGGTTCCCCACGACTTGGCCGTCGTCGGCATGGACGGAACGGACATGAGCGAATATTCCTATCTCCAGCTGACTTCCATCGCTTCGGATCGAAAGCAAATGGCCGTCCAGGCCGTCGAACTGCTATTGGATATGATCAACACCAAGCAGATTCTGGCCAAGAGAATCCTGCTTCCCACAAACCTGGTTATTCGGGAGAGTGCGTAACATGAAAAGGAAAGCATTTACTCTGATCGAGTTGCTTGTGGTCGTCGCGATTATCGCCGTGCTGATCGCGCTGCTCCTGCCCGCTTTGACGAACGCCCGAATGCACGTCCGAAAAATGAAATGTGCCTCCCCCAACTCCAGCAGATCTTCATGGTCGCCTATTACTACGCCCAGGACAGTAACGGCTGGCATTGCGGAATCTATGTGAATGGTAACGATCATTGGTACCTTACGTTCCAGAATTACTGTTCAGGGGTAACCAAGTTGCCTTGGTGGGTGCTGAACAATTGTCCTGAAGAGATTGATATCACCTTCTGTTATGCGATGAATCGGATGCTGTCTCCAAACCGATTCTCAGCCCCGTTTCGCTTTCAGCAGGACCAGGAGGATCTGACCAATATTGTCTATCTCTTCGATTTTGCCCCAAGCATGGTACTGACGGCTCCGCGCAACTGGGGGCCGACCTGGGCGTTCTGGGGCCAGGATCCCCTGGAACATCGTCTTCGTCACAATCGCATGGCGAACATTCTTCTGTATGACGGGCACGTAAGCAGCTTTCCCGAGCTCGACGTGCCGCCTTTGGTTTGGTAGTCGCTCGACACGGATTCGCAGGATGATGATTGGCCACCGCTTTTCGAGTCTGTCAATAAAGGGCATGATCAGATGATTTCAAGATTACAGATGGGAATTGTGTGCTCTTTACTGCTTTGTTTCACTTCTTTGCTTTCGCGGGGTGAAGCGCTGTCCATAGCCGAAGACTTCCACGCTCCCGTCTGGTCCTCTGATCGCTGGATCGCCGGTTCGCTTGGATACTTCACGCTCGATAATAAGGCTGCTCTGTTCGACTCCGGCCGCAACGATTCCGCTTACTATCGCTGTACGTCCTTGGCTCCTATCGACGCGATGGGTGGGGATTTCGAGGTGGAATTCGCCTTTGCCATTCAGCGGCTCGATCATTGGAATGGTCTGTCGCTTCGCGTAAGTGCCCTCGATGGTTCCTGGTCGTCTCAGCTCACTCGTCAGCAGCGCGGGGCCGGGCAGCATGAACTTTTGGCCGTCGTCGATCAACGTCGACGTAACGCCGTATCGAACCCGCGATGGACGATTGCTGGTGAACGCCTTCAATAACACGGTGCTCGCCAAAGATGTGGAGATCAGCGTGCGCGGGGATGCTGTTTCGACTCTCACTCGGGCCGTTGACCTTGGCCAGGGCAGTGCTCTCGACGTGAAAAAGACTGGTCGATACCGGCGCGTGAGAACGACTGTTCCGGCGCTGCAAAACACGGTTATCGAATTTGGTCCGAACCGCAAATAAAAACGGGCGAGTCCGAAGACCCACCCGTGCGTTGATTCTCGTTATTGGTCCGGATCAAACTTTAGCTTCTACCGGCCGGCGAGACGATTCCACCGC
The DNA here is from genome assembly GCA_964563935.1 of uncultured Phycisphaerae bacterium. Taxonomy (GTDB): domain Bacteria; phylum Planctomycetota; class Phycisphaerae; order JAAYCJ01; family JAAYCJ01; genus JBAZZQ01. The sequence goes on from CAZLZE010000021.1 coordinate 20,581, forward strand.
CGGAACCTTGACCGACTCGGGCAGGCTCTGTTCCGCGATGAACGCGTCCACCATTTCTTTGGCTTCCCAGTCGGCGTACTGTTTCGGCGGGTGTTTCATCGTGTACGCACTGATGGCCTCCAGCGGACCGCCGATGCCGCGGTCTTTCGCCAGCTTGCAGCAGCGGATCGCGTCCACGCCCACGCCTGCGCTGTTCGGTGAATCTTCCACGCTCAACCGAAGTTCCAGGTTGAACGGAACGTCGCCGAACTGCTTTCCTTCCATGCGAATGAAACACACCTTGTTGTCGTTCTGCCAGTGAATGAAATCGCTCGGCCCGATATGAATATTCTCCGGAGCAAGCGGTGTGTCCAGCTGCGATTGCACGGCTTCGGTCTTCGAGATGCGCTTGCTCTTGAGCCGTTCGTGGTTCAGCATGTTCAGGAAGTCCGTATTGCCCGCTGTGTTCAACTGATACGTCCGCTCCAGTTGAACACCCCGGTCGCTGAACAACTTGGTCAGCACGCGGTGGGTGATCGTCGCGCCCAACTGACTCTTGACGTCGTCGCCGACGATGGGGAGCCGTCGGTCGCGGAACTTTTTCGCCCAGACCGGGTCTGACGCGATGAACACCGGAATGCAATTAACCATTCCGCACCCGGCTTCCAGCGCGCAGTTGGCGTAGAATCTTGCCGCCTCTTCCGATCCTACGGGAAGGTAATTGATGAGGATGTCCGCGCGGGCATCCTTCAGCACCTTCACCACGTCCACCGGTTTGGCGTCGGCCACGCGGAAGGCCCGCGATTCCGGATAGTCGGCCATGTGGCTCGGTACTCCGTCCATCACGTGTCCCATCTGGACGATCACGTTCTGCCTGGGGATATCCTTGCAGAAGACTTTCGTGCAGTTGGGCAGGGCGAAAATCGCTTCGCTGACGTCCTTGCCGACCTTGCGGCTGTCCACGTCGAACGCGGCTACCACCTCGATGTCCTCAAGCCGGTACGGACCGACCTGTGCGTGCATCAGACCCGCGCTTTCCAGATCACGTCCGTTGCGATAATAATAAAATCCTTGAACAAGAGAACATGCACAATTACCCACTCCTACAATTGCCAGTCTTATCTTGGCCATGAAAGTTCACTCCTGTACCTTGATGTTTTTTCCCATTTCTTCCATCCCGGCGACATGTCCGCGGTGAAAGCGAATTTTTCCTGACCCAATCAGTAATTATGCAGAAAGATCACTCCACACCCTATACTAGTATACTCATTGGGTTGTTAAATACAAACCAAAATCAACTAGCCGGGAATACCTTCTCTTCGCAGGATCTCCAAGGCGTCCCATGTCATCGAGACCATCGTGTCGGCCACCGAATCCGCCTTGTCGCCCCAGAGTCCGAGCAAGAGAGTCTTTAGTCCCTCCCGCGTCAACTCTTCTGAAGTTTTGGGCAGCCCTGCAACGGGTTTCTCGAAGCTCCCTTGGCGTTTGATCATCGAAAGGACTCCCGCCGCTGCGCCCAAGGCCAGATTCTTGGGTGTGCCGTCATATTTCAGTGCCAGCCGCATCGTTCCATACAGCCGGTCATCGTAACTCAACTTACGGACATGGTCGCGCCCGACGCGTGACACCAGATCGTTGAGGTTGGGATTCACCATTCGCTCCAGAAGGTCGTCGGCGTAAGCCTTGTATCCATCGGAGGTAAAGAGCGAATCGTTGAGGTGGCGATGTCGTTTCACGAGCGCCGCGCCGGACTCGTCGATAAAGGCCTTTCGAGCGATGCCCATGATTGCTTTGTCCTTGCCCGCTTCGGCGACTGTGGCCAAGCCCCGGAAATCCGCCAGGTAGGCGATCAGGGCATGAATGGCATTGTGCCCATAGAGTTTTGCCTCTTCAAAGGGCAGCAGGTCGGGCTTTTCGATGAACACGTCGATGCCTCGAACGTATCCGGGCAGCGTGATCTGTGAAATGAGGATCCGGTTAAACTCCTCCACGAGGACCGCTCGCGGCAGGTCCGGCGTGATGGTCTTGAGTCCCAATCGCTTAATTTCCTCGGGCTCGGTAATCACGCCGCTCATCTTGCCGATGACCGTGTTCAGAAATTGCACGCCCGCGAGTTTTTCCGCCGTCACCTTCTTGGATACGACGTCTTGAAGGATCTCGGCGGCGTGATTATGATTCTCAGCCGCATAGATCACCGTGGGAATTGCCGACTGGCGTTTGGTGAGCCCTTTGGCAATCATCTCGGCCACGCTCGCCTCTTTCCCTAAGTCGAAGATGCTCACGCTCGGAAGGGCGGTCGCCATCTCGTCGGACACGGAAATTGCCTGAAGGAGTTTTCGCCGGTCTTCATCCACTCTGGGGTTGAACAGCTCGATCCCCTTGAGCGTAAATTGATCGATCCGGTCCCTTCGGGCGATGTTGATGGTATACGATCCATCGTTGCGTCGAATTGCGTCAACCAGCGCCTGGTCTACCTCCGCCACCACGAATCGGGAGAAATTCTTCGTCCGATAGGCCTCGTAGAGGAAAAGGGCGTTCTGTATCGGTCCGAAACCAAATCCGACAAACGTTTTGCCGTCCACTCCGGTTGCCTCCATCTTAAACGCAGGGGCGCGATCTATCTCGCCTTGATCTCTGAAAACAAAAGATATTATTTCAAGTTACTGTTCAGGAAATCTTCTTCCTGTTTCTTGTCCCACGAATCCACGAATCGCAGTTCGTCGACTTGTGTATGGGGGTAGAGGATGACCTTGCCGTCGACCTTCGCCTCTTCGATCATCTTGAGGACCTGCGGAGCGTGCTTGAGCGACCCGATTCCGCAGACGTAGTTGCCCGGATTGATGTCGTGATTCGCGATGGCGTCAAGCGTGGCCTTGAGGTCCGAGGGCTCGCCGCCGCTCGACCCGACGACCTTGATCTCGTCGTAGTGCACCTTGATCGCATCGATCTGCAGCATATTCTTGCCCTTCGGCAGCCCGCCGAACAGGTTCGCCACGCCACCTTTACCCAGTAGTTCCAGCGCTCCCTGCTGCACCGGCTGAACGCCCACCGCCAGGATGATATCGTCCGCGCCGGCTCCGTGCGTGATTCGATCCAACTCTTCCTTCAGTTTCGCCCCATTGACGGCCAGGAGGTTGATGCCCGCCTTCTTCGCCTTTTCGCCTACCGTTCGGATGGCGATATCGAGCCGCTCCTGGATCAGATCCGCGATGATCAGATTTTTCGGTTTGAACCGTATGGCCATTTCCAGGTGCATTCGGCCCATCGATCCGGCGCCTATGACCACTGTCGTTCCGCCCGGCAGGCATCCGAGCTTTGGAACCCGCGGCGCGAAGGGGTCGGCCTTGTAGACGTGATATTGTCGTTCCTGTGCGGAATACACGCAGGAAATCGGCTCGGCCATCGATACCGCGAAGTACGGCAGATCATTCTTCGGCAGGGGCAGAATGCACTTGCCCTGCAGGACCTCTTCCTGAATCAGCAGGTACTCCGCCAGGTTGCCGCCCAGCGTGTAGCCGACGGCGCATTTCTTCATGCCTTCGGCGTTGTTGGTATAGCGTTCGCGATGGTTAATCGGCGCGACGTCCACGGCCGGCTGAATTCCGTATCGCTCGCCCGGCTTGAACTGGCCCGTCAGGTTCTTACCCACCTTCACGACCGTTACCGACCCCTCGTCGCCGAGGATGACGGGGAACTTGTCCACGTCCCATCCGTTCAGGAAAGTATGTTTGCTGCCCTGGGCCACCAGCTTGAGAATGGACGTACATACGCCCGCCGCGTCCACCCGGCACAGCAACTGATTATCGCCGACCGCCGGGACCGGCACGTCGGCCACCTTGATGTTCTCGAAACCCACGCCTGCGCAGATCACGGCCTTCATCGTCGCGGGGATGCTGAATTCCTTCTGATTCCGGTACGCCTCGTACTTACTCATGAATGCTCCTGTATTCTGGATGAGGTTGTATCTTTGTGATTATGCGTATTTTGCCTTGATGGCCGTGCCTTTTTTCGCGCTGACGCACGCAAGGTCGATGATGTGGATTGGCCGGCGGGCCCACTCGCCCGTGATCACGAGCGGGGTTCCCTTCACCAGGTGATCAGCCACGTTCTGGTAGAACCGCCACGATTCGCCTTCCGGGTTCTTGCCTTTCGTAACCACCGTCTTGTCACCGTCGGGCTTGATGATCTGCCATTGGTCGAAGTTCATTATGTACGTGCCCTTCGTGCCCGTAATTTCCAGCATGCCGCGGTCTTGGCCCTTCGGGTACGCATCCAACTGCGTCAGCGTCAGCGTAAGCCACGCGCCGTTCTTGAACCGTACGACGGCGTATCCTTCGTCCTCGATCGTATCCTTCTTCCATACGCACTGTTTCGACCAATAGCCGCAATGCGAGAACCCCGTCACTTCCGTGATTTCGGAGTCAATCAGTTGCAGCGAATATTCCAGCAGGTGTACGCCCCAGTCGTACAAGATGCCGCCCGAAATCGTCTTGCTTGATCGCCACCAGTCTCCCGGCTTACTGTACCCGCCCATATGGGCTTCCACCCGAAACACGTCGCCGATGGCGCCGGACTTGATCGCCTTCACCGCCTGCATGATGAACCCGTCCCAGTGGCGGTTGTGATACGTGGAGATCATCAGCTTCTTGGCTTTGGCGGTCTTGATCATCGTATCGCATTCTTCCGTGGTGATGGCCAGCGGCTTTTCGCATACCACATGCTTGCCGGCTTTGAGGCATTGAACCGCAAGCTTGGCGTGCGTATTGTGCGGTGTAATGATGGTTATGAGATTGACGTCCGATTTCTTGAGCATATCGGCTACGGACGTGTAAGTTTCAATCCCGGGAAAATCCTTCTTGGCAACTTCCAGGCGTTTCGGGTCGAGCTCCGACACCGCCCATGGCGTCATGCCCGCTCGCTGCATCTCCCGAAAGTGGTGTGCGCCCATGTTGAACGCGCCGCCGTACCCGATCACGCCGACTTTGATGTCCTGTGCTTTGCTGAACCGTTTCATACAATTCCTTTTAAGTATTATGATTGGGCGGTCGACTCGACCGCCGCTGATTTTCGTGAGGTTAGGTAATTCCCGCCCGCGTGATATCGTGCAGGTGGATCATTCCGATCGGACAATGCTTTTCATCGCAGACGGGCAGTTCGATGATCTTGTATTCCCGCAGGATCTCCAATGCTTTGACGGCCATCATGTCCGGCGTGACGAATTTCGGATTCTTCGTCATAATATCGCCGATCGCGCGATCCATATTTACTTCGCCGCGCGTCAGGTATCGCCGTAAATCGCCATCAGAGAAGAAGCCTACCAGGATTCCCGTATCATCCACCACGCTCGTCGCAGCCAACTTGCAGGCCGTCATTGTGAAAATGGCGTCTTTCAGGGAGGCTTTGACGTTCACGACAGGGTTCTCCGAGCCCGTGTGCATCAGGTGCGACACCTTCGTGAGCAATCGCCGGCCGAGGGACCCGCCCGGGTGGAACATGGCGAAATCCTCCGCCTTGAATCCGTTCGCTTCCAGCAGCACCAGCGCCAGCGTATCGCCCAACGCGAGCATGGCTGTTGTACTCGCCGTGGGAGCCAGGTTCAGTGGGCAGGCCTCTCGCGATACCGACAGGATTAGCGCCACGTCCGCATGTTTCGCCAGTTCGGAGTCGGCGTTGGAGGTGATTCCGATGAGCGGTACCCCCGTGTGTTTCAGGTAGGGGATGATCCGCAGTACCTCCTCCGTCTGACCTTTGTGCGAGAACGCCAAGGCCACATCGTCTTTCGTGATCATTCCCAGATCGCCGTGAATCCCCTCCGAGGGATGCATGAAAAACGCCGGGGTCCCCGTGGAGGCCAAAGTTGCCGCCACTTTTTTGGCGATGTGACCGGCCTTGCCCATGCCCGTGACCACCACTCGGCCTTTGCAGTCCTGCATCAACCGGATCGCCTTTTCAAACGCCGGCCCGAGGACCGAAGTCAGACCTGCGACGGCCTGGGCCTCGGTCTCGATTACCCGTTTGGCAATCTCAATCAAGTTCATTGGCTATCCTGCCACCTTGAGCAATTCCTTTTCCGCCGCCGTCGTCCATTGCCCGGACTCCAGCTTGGCTGCCACGGTCGGGAAATGATCCTTCAGCTTGGACAGCGGGATCAGTCCCACGTCATGCAGCATCGGGTAAACGATAATTTTGCCCGCCAGTGTCCGATTTTCCACAGCGGCGATGCCGTCCACGGCGCCGGCCATTCCCGATATCGCGTCCACCGAACAATTTGTGTCCAGCGTTCCCTTTTCCACTTTCGAAAGGACGATTTTCATGTCGCGAATAACCGATCCGCTGGTTCCAAACATGAAGCAGTGATTCTGAATGTATGTGTCGAGGTCCAATTCCTGCTTTGTCGGGGCGGGAATGCCCGCGAAGATGTTGATCAGGCACTTGTCCATGCTCCGTTTGACCGCGTCGGCTACCAATGCGCCCACCGGCGCCATGAGGGCAAAGTAGCTGAACTTTTCGCTCAGCGGCGTCTTTTGTGTGTTGACCATGCGGAGCTTGACGCCATTCGCTTGCGCCAAGGGCTGCGATTTCTTGAGCAGGACCTCCAGTCGGGAGTCGTCCACGTCCGTTCCCACCAGTTCGACGTTCCTGATGCCTGAGCAAACGTCGCGAATGACGTGCATCTGGCCCATCGGACCGCCCGCGCCAATCACCGTGACCCGTTCGCCCGGACGAAGCTCGCCCGTGGCGGGGATAAACGTATACGACTCGGCGGCGCTGGTTCCTGTCGTCCCGATCCACCGCGTCATCCCGTAGTGGACTCGCCCGATTCCCACCAAAACCGGCTCGCCGATCGTCTTTCCGCCCGTCACCACGTTGAAAATGCCTCGGGCGGCGAGTTTGTCATTCAATATTTCGATCGTCTTCTTGTTCGCGCCGAAGTAAATGATGTCGTCGAAGGCCTCATTGGCCAGTTCCGCCACATCCTTGGCCCCGATCACCGGCACGGGAATCTTCCCGATCCCGGCTCGTTGCTGGTCGTCCGCGCAAACCACCGTCATGGACGCCGGCATGTTCTTGGCTGAAAGCGATTCTTTGATCCCTTCCGCCTTATGTCCCGGTTCCACCACGACCAGCAGCTTTCCGCCGTTCTTGATCGCCTGCCGTTCGGGGTTCACGTAGGAATCTTCCACGCACGCCCACGGCTCGACCAGGCATACCGCCGAGGCGCTCAGATCGTCGCTGACGGGAATTAAAAACCGTTCCTGCGTGTTCGGGTCCATAATCACCCGTTCGTCCATCAGCACGTATTCCTGCAGCGCGCCCTCGAAGTTGTATCCGAACGCCGCGTTGGAGTTGGCGGTGCGAAGGTCCCGGTAGTCCGTCTGGATCAGACAACGTTCGCCCACCTTGTGGTGCTTTACCTTGTCGCCCACAGCCACGATCCGGCAGACGCCTTCGTGACCCGGCACAACGGGTTTCGGGCCCGGAACGTAGCTGGGAATCTCCCGCAGGACTTCCTGCGATATCCCGCTGACGATTTCGCTCTTGCGGACATGATCGGTAAACTGCTTGAGCAATTTCAAATCGGAAAAGCACAGGCCCACCGCCTCAATCTTCGCCAGCACCTGGTACGGACCGGGCTTGAAGACCTCTTTCTTTGTGTTCAACCGCAGTTGGCTCGGACCGACCAACTGAACCGCGTATTGCGTCTCGGGCAACTTCGAACAACCGCATTCACACATGAGTAGGATATCCTTTACAATAAACCCTATATTTTAAATCCGAAGCCGACAATCACAAATCAAAAACTTTACGAGAGCATGACCTGTCCGCCTGTGACCGGCAGGGCCTGGCCCGTTTCGTATTTCTGATCCATCAGGTAATAAATCGCCTTCATGATGTCCGCCGTTTCGCAGCCGCGATTCATGGGGATTTTGCTCTCATACGCCCGCCGAACGTCCTGCACGGTTTTGGCCCCCGGTACCTTGCCGGTTTTGAGGTACTGCACAAACAATCCGTTGACCGGGTCCGACCACAACGGGCCATCGAAGAAATTCCCCGGGCAGATCGAGTTGACCTTGACCCCGTCCTCCACCAGTTCCAGGGCGAACGACTGGGTCAGCCCGATTCCGCCGAACTTGCTTCCCGCATAGGCGGCGTTTCGGTTCGATCCGACCAGGCCCGATTTGGAGTTGATCTGAATGATGTCGCTCCAGTAATCCTTCTTCGCCAGGTGCTGTGTTGCCAGGACCGGGCTGGCCTTCTGGACGCACAGATAATATCCCTTGTAGTTCACCGCTGTTACGAAGTCGAAATCCTTCTCCGGCTGCGTCTTGACGCTTCCCGCCTTCAGCACGCCGGCGTTGGAGATAAACACATCAAGCCCGCCGAATGTCCGTACCACCTGATGGATCGCTTCTTCGATCGATACTCCGTCCGTTACGTTGACGCCCAATCCCAGCGCCTTGCCGGGGAACTTGGCGTTGATCTCCCGGGCCGCCTTCTCCGCGCCCTGAACATTCATGTCCATGAGCACCACGTGCGCGCCCTGCGCCGCCATGTCCTGGGCGATTTCCAGCCCGAACCCCTGGGCGGCTCCAGTGATCAGTGCCACTTTGTTCGTCGCCCGGCCGCTTCGCAGCCCGCTGGCCGCCACCTTCCGGCGATACGACTCCACTTCCCAGTGCTCGATGAACTCGCGATCCCGTTTGCCCATGTAGCGAATTCCGCCCAGCCGCTGAGCGCCCGCCATCACCTTGATCGCGTCCGTATACACCAATCGCACGGTATGCGCCGCGGCGAAATCATCGCCGATGGTGAACATGCCCAGATTCTTCACCAGCACTGCCAGTGGGGCAAAGCCTGTATCCTTCTCATGCGCCTGCAGCGCCTGCCGCAGCCGTTCCACGAGCTGGTCCGGCGCTTCGTCCTCTTTGGCCTCAAACCACAGAGGGAACGCCTTGCAGTACACGATCTGGTCCGGCGTCAGCGGTCCGCCCTTCACAATCTCCTTCCCGTTCGTTCCACCGACCAGGCTCATCACTGTCGGGGAATCGTCAAAGGTCACGATCTTCAGATTTTCGCCCGTGGCCGATAACGCCCGGAGCATCGGACCGATCAGGCCGACGAGTTTGCGGCTCGTTACCGCGTTTTCCTGTCGGACTTCGCCGAATACGAATTCTCCGCGAGTGCTGTCCAGTCGCTGTTTGACGGTGTTGATTACCCAGTCGGTGCACCGGAAGATTTCATCCGGCGTATCACCCGCGATGATCAGCCCATGGTTCTCCATCAGAACCGCCGTTGGGCAGTCCCGACGCGTCCGCTTGACATACTCCTGAAAGGCCGTATGAAGAGTCTTGGCCAGCATGTACCCGGGATCGACGAATGGAACCCACAAAACCTGATCACCGAACAATTCCTTCGCCAGGGCTTCGCCGTTGGTGCAGCATGTGATCATATTCGCCAGAGTTGCATGGCTGTGAACGACGAACTTCTTCGGCATCACGTGGTGCAATACCGCTTCCACCGACGGGCGCTGGCCGAGTTCCGGCCGAAGCCTTGCCGCCATGATCGCCTGCTTGAATTGCTCCTCCCGCTGATCCACGTCCGTCGCAAGGTCCCGTTCCAGCACGCCCTGCAGCGCCTTACGATCCATTTCCACGAATCCACCCGGCTGGATCGTTGCCAGCGGCGATCCGCTTCCCTTGACGAACAGCCGATCATCGGTCTTTACGGAGGTATTTCCGCCGCCCGCCAGGATGAAGTCCGGATCGGATCCGTAGAACCGGGAAATCTTCACCAGTATGTCCATGGCCGTGTCGGTGGAACTGAAGGTTGGTTGCTGCATTTGCGACACCATGAAATTTACTCCTTTGCTGAGACGGGCTTGGCCCGATGTTGTCTTTCTGGCTGTATGGCGTTACACTCTCTCTTGATACTTACGAATGACCGCGGCGCCGATCTTCTTGAAGGCCTCTATACGCGATTCGTCGCTCGTGTACTTTGGATTCAGGGCGCCTGCTGAGTCGACGAATCCGCACTCGTCGTGCAGCGTCATGAATTGATGTCCCGCTGCCACGCAGGCGCCTTCCCAGAAGATCTCTTTCACATCCTCCGGCACCGGCACGCCGCCCACGCAGGTCGGCTCGATCGGCAGAAGGTCCAGCGTATTATGTTCGGTTCCGCCCGTCACGGGGATTCCCGCTTTCCGGACGGCTTTGACATACTGAGAAAGGACTTCGGGCTTGTTTCGGATCGGAATATACTCGGCGAAATAGATCCTGCGGTCCTTCATCGCGGAAATAAGTTTCTCCACCGGGTCCTCGAACGTGCAAATCGGAGCAGTTCCGTCCGCCAGCGTCGGATAGCACGGAATTCCGCCCAGCTCCAGGATCAGCCGGTAAGCCTGCTCGAAATTGACAAACGTCTCATCCACATACCCCGCCTTGCCCGCCTTCATCAGATAGGACCGAATATCATTCTGAACCTTTACGGCGTCATCCGGTCCCGCCTTCGGGGCGGCTCCGAAAATCTTCGTCAATTTCTCCACTCGTTGTCCGCTCGGTACGGTCGCGAACAGGGCCTCCTGAAACGCCTTGGCTACGTGCCGTTCCTGGAGCGTGACCTGCTCCCTGGCGCATCCGTGGCGGCGGCAGACCTGGTCGATCACTTTCGCTTCTGTCAGACCGGTCGAGACCCCATTGGCTTCAAACACGCCCGCGAGTTTCCCGATCATCGCCGCCATTCGTTCCTTGTCGCTTCGGCGAATGATTCCGATCAGCCGCTCCGCCTCCGGCGTCAACGTACCGAATCGCGTGATTCCCTTTCCGCAAATATACATCTTTCCCGGATTGCCCGGGTCGTTCACCTTGACTCCCGCCTTCACCAAATCGTCGATCAGGGAGATGATTTCCAAGCCAAACAGCGGAAATATCTTCTTCGGCCTGGCCAGCTTGACGAAATCCCCGTACACGCCGAAGTCGTAGTAGTTGCTCACGCCCACCACGCCCACCTGTTGCTCGGACGCCAGGCGAACCGCCTGTTCCACCGTCTCAAACGCGGAAAAATTCGGCGGCAGGTGGATGTGAGAATTTCCTTTCGGACGCGACGCCGGGGCATACCCCTGCTTCGCCAGGTCCATGATCTCACTCACGCTGCCCAATCCGCGCAATCCCGACAATGCTTCCTGAACCAATCCCGTCATGCTTCACCTGTCTCACCAATGAAGTCAAGGGCGACGCACGCATCGCCCTCGCTCTTTTCGGACTCTCTTAACTTCTTCGACTTCCGGACGTCTCTAGACTACTATACGCATCGCCTTCCGCGGCGGCAAATGCAATCCCGCGAACAGTGCGTCTTCCGCCGATTCCTTGATGGCCTCGCTGATCGTCGGGTGCGCGAAGACGACATCCGCCAATTCCTGTACCGTCGCCTTCTCGTGCAGCATCGTGCCTGCCGCCGCGATGCATTCCGTCGCGTTGTGGCCGATCATGTGTACGCCCACCAACTCGCCCGTTTCCCGATGCCGGATCACCTTCACAAACCCTTCCGTATCGTTCACCGCCATGGCCTTTCCCAAAAAGCCGATGGGGAAATTGCCGATCGAAATCGGGATGCCCTTGGCCTGGGCTTCTTCCTGGCTCAGCCCGACCGTGCCGATCTCGGGGAACGTATACACCGCGCCCGGTACCGGAGCGTCGAATTTCTTTTCGTGTCCCAGCGCGTTCTCCACCGCGACGATCCCGTGGGCCGACGCCGCGTGCGCCAGCAGGCATCGCCCGTTGGCGTCGCCGATGCAGTAGTACCCTTTGACCGGCGTTTCCATGGTGTCGCTCACGCGGACAAATCCGCGGTCGGTCGTGATTCCCACCGTATCCAGCCCAATATCCGCCGTATTCGGGCGTCGGCCGGTCGCCACGAGCGCCTTGTCCGCTTCGATCGTCTGCCCGTTGCTCAGCACGGCCTTGATTCCCTTGCCCGTCGTCGTCAACTCCTGAATCTTCACGCCCGTGAAGCACTTGATCCCGCGCTTGGTGAAAATCTTGTCCAGCACGTCCGCCAGTTGACCGTCGAGGTTCGGCAGGAGCTTCGGCAGCATTTCCACCACCGTCACCTGAACGCCGAACGCCTGCATCATGCACGCGAATTCGCATCCGATTACCCCGCCACCCACGATCAGCAAGCTCTTGGGCAGCGACTTCCAGTGCAGCGACTCATCGCTCGTGCACACCAGCTCCGGGTCCGTCGGCCAGCCGGGAATGCGGGACGGAACCGAACCGACCGCCAGGATGATCTTGTCGGCCGTGATCTCTTCCTTCGATCCGTCGTCCTTCACGACCACCACTTTGCCCGGACCGTTCAACGACGCCTTGCCCTGAAACTGCGTCACCTTCCGAGCGCCGAAGAGGCCTTTGATCCCGCCGCGCAGTGTCTGGATGACCTTGTCCTTCCGGGCTTGGATCTTGTCCCAGTTGAATCCGACCGTTCCACTGACGTCCACGCCCAGATCTCCGGCGTGCTTGATATGGTGCAGCAACTCCGCCGACGCCAGCAGCGCCTTGGAGGGAATGCATCCGTTGTTCAGACATGTTCCGCCGAGGTGGCTCTTTTCCACCACGGCGACCGATGCGCCCATCTGCCCCGCCTTCAGCGCCGCCACATAGCCGCCCGGTCCGGATCCCAACACCGCGATATTGAAATGCTTGCTCATTGTTTTCTCTTTTCGTACGTTTGAGTCTTCGTGGTTATTTCTTTACACAAGTTGTTGCGGATACTCCAGAATTTCCTTCAGCCGCGCCATGAACTTCGCCGCCAGCATGCCGTCGATGATCCGATGGTCCGCGCTCAGCGTCATGGTCATCACGCGTCCCGGCCGCATCGTGCCGCCGCTCACGATCACCTCTTCCCGAACCGCGCCCACCGCCAAGATCGATGCCTCCGGCGGATTGATGATCGCCGAAAACTCCGTCACGCCGAACATTCCGAGGTTCGTGATGGTAAACACGCCCTTGCCCATGCCTTCGATCTTGCCGCTTCGGGCGCTGGTTGCGATCCGCTTGCTCTCCGCGCCGATCTGCTTGAGCGTCATCTGTTCCACGCCGATCATCACCGGAACGACCAACCCGTCATCCATTCCGACCGCGATTCCAATGTTCGAGTTCGGGTACTCGATGATTTCCTCTTTGTCGAGCTTGCTGCGGAACGCCGGGAATTCCTGGATCGCCTTCGCGCACGCCATGACCACGACATCGTTCAGGCTGCACGGATATTTCGCCTTCTCAAGTTGGTAGAACGCGTAGAGCTGGTCGGCGACGATTGTCGTCTTGATATAGAAGTGGGGGATGTTCTGCTTGGAGGCCAGGAGATTCCTCGCGATGGCCTTTCGCATTCCGCTCATGCGCTTGCGAACGACTTCGCCTTCCACCACCGGTGCCGGTGTGACCGACGGAGCAAACGCCGGTGCCGCATCCGCTTTCTTGGTTGCCCCTGCGGCGGGAACGTCGGTCGACAGAATCCGTCCGCCCGGCCCGCTTCCCGCGCCCACTGCCTTCAAATCCACGCCTCGTTCCTGGGCGATCTTTTTCGCCGCCGGAGAAGCCTTTACCCGTCCGTCCCCGCTGGTCACCGCCGGGGTTGTCGGACTCGACGATACCGCCGCCGGAGCCTCTGCCTTCACCTCAACCGGTGCGGCACTTGTCGCTTCCGCGGTACTGCCTTGTGCGGCGATATATGCATCGACATCCGCGTCATTGTTCGCCAGATAAGCGACGGGCTCCAGGACCTTCGCCACGCCGCCTTCCGCGAGCACGATTCTCGCCAGCCGGCCCTCGTCCACCGCCTCCACTTCCAGCGTCGCTTTGTCCGTTTCGATCTCGAAAATGACGTCGCCTTTCTTGATGTTTGCTCCGGGCTGAACTCGCCACTTGACGATCGTGCCTTCTTCCATCGATTGCCCCGCCTTCGGCATGACCACGGGGATTACCGCGCCGCCCGGTGCCGCCGCCGGTTTGGCAGTTGCCGCGGACGCCTCCGCCTTCGGAACCGACGCCTGACCGGCTTCAGCGCCTCCTCCGATCTCGCCGATGGCAGCGTTCACCGCGACCGTCGTCCCCGCCGGCGCGATGATCTTCTGGAGAACACCGTCCGTCCCCGCCTCCAATTCAATCAATCCTTCATCCGCCTCCACCACGGCTAGGATCTCGCCCTTTTTCACGGACGAACCCTGCGCCTTGGTCCAGCGGACAATCGTTCCCTTGGTCATCGTCGGTTTCGCTTGCGGCATCGTGATCGTTTGCATACTTACTCTTCCTTATTACTAGAACAAGCAAGGCCACTATTTTAGGCCCGAACCCCTTCCCGGTCGAGTTCTATTCGCTCCTATTCGTGTAATTCGTGTCGCTTCCCTCTCTTTTCTTCAAAAATAAGAAAAAACTTAACATCAGTCAAGCAAAAATGTTCACTTTGTTGTTGAAATTTGTGCGCACTTATTGTTTACTATATGTACAGTCTTGCAAAGTTATTGCAAATGATGAGTTTGAATACCCAACAACGGCGAGAGCGAATTTTGTCGCAAGTCTATGAAAAAGGCCATGTTATCATAAAAGCATTGGCCTTGGACTTGTCTATTTCCGAGGCGACCATCCGCCGCGACCTTCGCGCATTGGCCGACGAACGCCAGTTGGAGTTGGTCTACGGTGGGGCGACCGTTGCTCGGAATTCCGATTACTCCTTTCGTTCCAAGGGGATGCGAAATGTCGAGGAAAAGAGAATCATTGGTCGGCTTGCGGCTGAACTCGTGGCCGACAACGACCAGATCTTCCTTGACTCCGGTACCACGTGTTTTGAAATGGCCCCTTTCCTCAAACGCAAGCGAGGTCTGTCGGTCATCGTCAATTCCGCCCGGCTGGCGGTTGAGTTGGGCGACGTTCCCGGCCTGAGCGTGATCGCTCTCGGCGGCCAATATCGGCCCGACCGGATGGACACTGTTGGTCCACTGGCCACATCCACCCTGGATCAGCTTCGCGGGTTCATCGCCTTCATTGGCGCTGACGGCATGAGTGCCGATTTCGGCGTCACGGCGGCGGATATCGAAAGCGCCCACATCTATCGCCTGGCCGTCCGCAATGCCCGTGAGACCATCCTTCTGGTCGACCACACAAAGTTCCTGGCCCCATCGCTCTTTAAGATCGTTGACTGGGATGCCATTTCTCGTCTCGTAACCGATCAAAAACCGTTGCCCGAGTGGATGGAGTTCCTCGATTCCCGGGGAATCGAAGCCATCTACCCGAACAACGCCGAATCTGATAACAAAAACAGGAATTAGGAGCTCAAGTACCATGCCGAAGAGTCAAATGATCATCCCGGACGAGGTTCGCAAACCTTCGTTTGTCCAATTCGAACCCATTCCGGTCAACCAGTACAAGAAGACCGTCAAAGAGGAAATGGCCCGCTTCTCCAAGGATGATCTGGTCCGCATTCAGCGCGACATGATGATCATCCGCAACTTCGAGAACATGCTCAACGAAGTGAAGCTCCGCGGTAACTATCAGGGTATCGAGTACAATCACCGCGGACCGGCCCACCTGTCGATCGGACAGGAAGCTTCCGCCGTCGGGCAGGCGTTCCTGCTCGGTGTCGACGACCATATCTATGGTTCGCACCGCAGCCACGGCGAAATCCTGGCCAAGGGACTCTCCGCCATCCAGAAGCTCGACGACAAGACTCTCATGGACATCATGAAGAACTACTTCGGTGGTGACTGCCTCCGCGTCGTGGAAAAAGACGCCTCCGGTTCCGTGAAGGATCTGGCGATCGATTTCCTCATTTACGGCGCGCTGGCCGAGATCTTCGGCCGCGAGGCGGGTTTCAACAAGGGTATGGGCGGTTCAATGCACGCGTTCTTCCCGCCGTTCGGCATTTATCCCAATAATGCCATCGTCGGCGGGTCAGGCGATATTTCCGTTGGAGCGGCGTTATTTAAGCACATTAATCGCAAACCCGGTATTGTCATCTGCAATATCGGCGACGCGTCATTGGGATGTGGCCCGGTTTGGGAAGGCCTGTGCTTCGCCACGATGGACCAGTTCTTCGAATTGTGGGACAAGGACCATCGGGGGGGGCTGCCGCTCATCATGAACTTCTACAACAATTTCTACGGCATGGGCGGCCAGCCTGTCGGTGAAACGATGGGCTTTAAGGTCCTCGCTCGGTTGGGCGCCGGACTGTGCCCCGACCAGATGCACTCGGAGCGCGTCGACGGGTACAACCCGCTGGCCGTCATCGATGCCATCGGCCGCAAGAAGAAACTTCTCGAAGAAAAACATGGTCCGGTCCTGCTCGACACGATCACCTATCGCTACAGTGGCCACTCGCCGTCGGACGCCAGCTCCTATCGTGAAAAATCCGAGATCGATATGTGGCTGAAGGTCGATCCGACTGTCAACTACGCCGCCGAACTGGTCAAGGCGGGTGTCTGCGGTCAGGATGTCGTCGATCAGATCAAGACCCACACCGAGAGTCTGATCCTCAAGGCCTACAAGAAGGCCATCGATCTGAACATCTCCCCCCGGGCCAATCTCATGTCCAAGAACTGCCTCCTCGAAAGGACCATGTTCTCGAATCAGAAAGTCGAGTCCATGGACACGAGTCGCAAACCCGACGTCCTGATGCCCAAGGAAGAAAACCCCCGCGTCAAATCGCTCGCCCAGCGCAGCCGTTCGGCCTTCGATAAGGACGGCAAGAAACTGCCGAAATCCAAGTGCATCACCATCCGCGACGCCATCTTCGAAGCCATTCTTGACCGCTTCTACATCGATCCGACTCTCGTCGCCTACGGCGAGGAGAACCGCGATTGGGGTGGGGCGTTCGCCGTCTACCGCGGCCTGACCGAGGCTCTGCCATACCATCGGCTCTTTAACTCTCCGATCTCCGAAGCCGCGATCGTCGGAACGGCCGTCGGTTACGCGCTCGAGGGCGGACGCGTGATCGCCGAACTCATGTACTGCGACTTCATGGGCCGCGCGGGCGACGAAATCTTCAACCAGCTCTGCAAGTGGCAGTCGATGTCCGGCGGACTTCTCAAAATGCCCGTGGTCGTCCGCGTGTCGGTCGGCTCGAAGTACGGGGCCCAGCACTCTCAGGACTGGACAAGCATCTGTGCCCACATTCCGGGTCTCAAGGTCGTCTTTCCCGCCACGCCCTACGACGCAAAGGGCCTGATGAATTCCGCCCTTACCGGCACCGATCCGGTGATCTTCTTCGAGTCGCAGCGAATCTACGATCAGCCCGAAGAGTTCCATCCCGGCGGAGTGCCCGAAGGCTACTACGAAGTTCCCTTCGGCGAACCCGATGTTAAGAAACAAGGAAAGGATCTGACGATCCTGACGATAGGTGCGACGCTGTACCGCGCTCTTGATGCGGCCAAGATTCTTGAAGAAAAGTATGGCCTCTCTGTGGAAATCATCGACGCTCGTTCCATCGTGCCGTTCAACTATGATAAAGTGATCGAGTCGGTCAAGAAGACCCGCAAAATCCTCCTCTGCTCCGACGCCTGCGAGCGCGGCAGCGCCTTACACATGCTGGCCTCCAAGGTCAGCCAGTTCGCCTTCGACGAACTCGACGCCCCCCCGACCGTCGTCGGCGCCCGCAACTGGATCACCCCGCAGGACGAAGTCGAAGACGCGTTCTTCCCCTATCCGATCGACATCATCGACGCGATCCACGAGCATATCATTCCGCTTAAGGGTTACACGGTTTCCCGCGACTGCTCCACCGCCGACCTCCTGCGGCGAAGCACGCTGGGAATCTAATTTCATTTACATTTCGTTGAATCTTCACAAGGGCGGTCCTCCGTGGCCGCCCTTTCTTGTTTTCACCTTTTTCCTCTTTTTTGACAGATGACCTTGATCTACAATTATTACTACCATGAAAAAGTGTTCTGTTTATGTCGACATGGGGTGTCGAAAAAAGAGACAACGCACGCGCCAATGACTGATGAAACCAAAAAGTGAAATATTCTTGGCCATTTCGGCCTATGGCACTGAGCTTCATCTTCAGTTTGCTCTTTGGGGCGATCTATCTGCCTTGCCTCTGTTACGAAGGTCACATGACAATGAAGTTGGCCTCGATCTTTTGGGGACTTTACGTTGCTCGATGGTTTCTGGCGATCCTGCTGAAGGAGAACAACAGAAGCTGGGTATTGTATGTTGTTCTCATTCTAATCATGCCCCTATGGGTATCCGCTGCTGTGGAGTGGACACGCTAAGGGCAGGTGCTTCTCCTACCACAAGTGCGGCGTCTCTCGGTTCGGCTTGCCGATCAGGGCCCAGGCACGCTGGCCGAGGATCACCGAAAGCAAATCCCCGCCTCGGGCGTTCGCTGCACCGCGGCGTGCCGGCGAGACACGCGGCTGTCGGCGACCGTCACATCTGCGTCGACAGATCGACCGATTACCACCCGATCGGCGCACAGCTCGAATTCTTTAATTTTGCCGTCAGAACCCTCAACTTGCAGATATGCCATCGTCCACCTTCCGTCTGACGTGTTCCTGCTGATCGTCCGCCCACACCGCCCATGGTTCAGCGACTATTCTACACGATCCACCGCATTCGTCAAAGCGCCCCAGCGCCAACGACCTGCTGCCGGCCTCGAACCTATTGCTTTTCCGGGTCGAGATGAATAATCTCTGGAACGACCTTCTTGCCGTCCCATGTGAGCGTTCCTATGCAGATGGGCAATCTGAACCGTCGCGGACCGGCGCTGCCCGGGTTGAAAAAAAGGACCTCGTCGCGATACTCGATCTTCGGCTGGTGCGAATGACCGTAGATGACAATGTCCACGCCGGGCTTTTCCGGCCTGGTGGCAAGGTCATCACGATTGTGGACGATTATGATCTTCAGGCCGGCGAAATCGATCCGCTCCACGTTTCGGAGGTGTCTTGACAGACCTCCATGATCGACGTTCCCCCTCACAGCCACGACCTTCGCCAAGGCCTCCAGCTGCCTGAGCACCTCCACGTCGCCGATATCCCCCGCATGAAGGATCAGATCACACCGACGGAAGTGCTCAATCACCTCCTGCCGCAGCAGTCCGTGAGTATCCGAGATGATTCCGATGGTTTTCTTCGACATGGCTTGGATTGAACGTACGGTCAAGCCGGCGATACCGTCTTTCCCATCGCGGAGGCGAACGTGCGGACCATTTGCATCAGATCCTGGAACTTTTCGGGGAACATGGCCTGCGGACCGTCACACTTGGCTTTGTCGGGGCAACTGTGAACCTCGATCATCACACCGTCGGCACCCGCGGCGATGGCGGCCAGCGTGAGCGAGGGTACCAGATCCCGCCGACCCGCGGCATGGGATGGATCGACGAAGATCGGAAGATGCGAGGCTTCTTTGATCACCGGAATCGCCGAGATATCGAGTGTGAACCGGGTCTCGTCGCTGAAAGTGCGGATTCCGCGTTCGCAGAGAATTACTTTTTCATTTCCTTCCGCGAGAATGTACTCCGCCGACATGAGCCATTCCTTGATCGGAGCGGCCAGCCCGCGCTTGAGGAACACGGGCTTCTTCGTCTTGCCCACTTCCTGCAGCAGGTTATAGTTCTGCATGTTCCGAGCCCCGATCTGAATGATGTCCGCGTATTGCCCGACCAGATCGACATCCCGGGGATCCATCACTTCCGTCACCACCGGCATCTTCAACTGGTCGGCGACGACGCGAAGAATCTTCAGCCCATCCTTTCCCAAACCCTGAAACGCGTAAGGGCTGGTTCGTGGTTTATAGGCTCCGCCGCGAAGGATTCCCGCCCCCGCAGCCTTGACCGCCTTTCCCACGTCGATAAAAAGCTGTTCATTCTCAATCGCGCACGGACCGGCCATGATCGTCACGAATCCCGCCCCTACCTTCACTCCGCCGATGTCGAACACGCTGTCGTCGGGATGGTAATCCCGAGAGGCGAGCTTGTACGGCTTCATGATCTGGACGACGCGCTCGACCCCCGTGATCTCTTCCAGGAGTTGGACGAGTTCCGGCTTCTCTTCACCGATTGCGCCGATGATCGTGCGATACTCGCCCTGCGATATGTGAGGCGTCAATCCGAGCTCACGAACGCGCGCCGCCACCGCGTCGATCAGGTTGGCGTCGGCGCCCGATTTCAGAATAATGATCATTTCCCTATTCCTCCAAAAGAGACGCGACCATGAGGGTGCACGTCTTCTCTTCTCGTGTCCCGGTCATTCCAGTGGTTCGCTCGCCTTGGCGAAGGAACCGAGGACCGAAAGCAGCAGGCAGTGTTCCTTGGCTTCCGCGATGGCCTGCTGCATATCCGCGTTCTCATAATGACCTTCCGTGTCCACGAAGAAATAATACTCCCACGTCTGTCGCCCTGAGGGGCGCGTATCGATGTTAGTGAGGTTGATCTTGTACTTCCTAAAGACGTCCAGCACGTCGGCCAGGGCGCCCGACCGGTGGGCGGTGGCGAAGAGAATCGCCGTCTTGTCCTGACCTGTGGGGCGGGCCGCGTACCGCGAAATGACGAAGAACCGCGTGAAGTTGTTCGGATTATCCTCCACGTCCTCGCAAATAACGTTCAACTTGTACAACTCAGCGGCCAATTTCGACCCGATCGCTGCGGAATTCGGTTCCTGCGTCGCCATCTCGGCGGCCTTGGACGTCGATGCCACCGGTACCGTATGCACGCCCTTCATCTGCGTCGAGAGCCAGTTGCGGCACTGCGCGAAAACTTCCGGCTTCGAGAAAATCTGCCGGATCTGTTCCAGCGGACAGTTGGCCAGCAGGTTGTGATGAATGCGAAGGATCATCTCCGCGCAGATCTTGACGTCAAGCTCGAGAAACGCGTCCAGCGTATCGATCACGGCGCCCCCGACGGAATTCTCCACGGGAACCACGCCCAGATTGCAGTGCCCGCTGGCGATGTCTTGGAAGACACTGCGAATGTCCGTGAAAGGGATATAGTCGACGGCCGCCCCGAATTTGCGGACGGCGGCAATGTGCGAAAAGCTTCCCTCAGGTCCCAGGAATCCGACCTTGAGCGGCTTTTCCAGTGTGATGCACCCGCTCATCAACTCCCGATAAATCGCAGCCACCACCTTGTCCGGAAGCGGACCTTTGTTCAGGGTCCGGATGTGGTCCAGAACCTGCTTCTCGCGGTCCGGGACGTATATCGCCATATTCGACTGGTTCTTGATCTGGCCGATCCGGACCACCACTTGCGCGCGGCGGTTCAGCAGGTCGACAATTTGCTCGTCGAGCCGGTCGATTTCCTCGCGCAACTCAGACAGTTCTTTGGATGTTTCCGACATAGGTCATTCGCCTTTTTATGCTTGCTTGACATCAGATCGCGCGTTTGGGTCGGTGTCCGTGACGTGCGCGATATTCCATCAGGGATTTCTATCACACGGGCACGGACGGGTCAAGCGCATAGTGGCAGGCCGACCGCCGTTAAAAAAACGGGCCCGGAGGACCCACCCGGTCAGGTGAAGGAATGATATCAACTATCGCATGACCATTTCTGCTACGGTGAATTTCTCGTCGAAGGCCTGGTAGATTTCCGCAAGCTGTTGCTCCGCCAATCCGATCTTGGCAATCGTCTCTTCTTCGAAGAGCACATTCTCGAAGTACAGTCCGATCTGTTTCTTGCCGGCCAGGACATCCGCCAGGTGGCAGACGGCCGTCACATCTTGATATTGCTCGGAAGCCTTGAATGGCTGATGGTGATATCCGGTGGTCAATTGGAACAGATGCGGAAATTTCCATTTGCCCGCCAGGGCGGTTCCAAACGCCTGATGGTCGGCCCCCAGGACTTCCTGTTCCACCTGGAACAAGGTCATCTTGCGGGCCTCGGCTTGATTGATGATCTCCGCCAGTTCCTTGGCGTAGACCTGCTTTTCCACCACGATCCCCAAGTCGTGCATCAGCCCCGCCACGAACATCTCGTCGGCATTCTCCATCTTCTTCGCTTGGGCGATCAGTTTGCAGAACACGCCGCAGGCCAGGCTGTGCTGCCAGAGGTCCTTGGCTGTGAATCGATTGGAGACCTGCTGACCGGAAAAAATCTTGGTGACCGACGTGGCCACCGCGATGTTCTTCACCGTGCTCAGTCCCAGGAGGATAATCGCGCGATCCACGCTGCTCACTTGACGGGGCAGACCGTAAAACGCGGAGTTCACCACTTTCAAAATTTTCGCCGACAGGGCTACGTCATGCTTGATGATATTCTGTAGATCCTTGGCGGTGGAGCGCGGATCTTCAACGACCTGAATGATCTTCGTTGTCACTTCCGGCAGTGTGGCAATCTGTGTCACCTGCTGGATGGCTTTGACGACTCGTTCATCACTTGTTACGGGCGATGCTCCCATCCTCTATCTACCTGCCTTCTTCTAATGATCCGGATAACTCCATTCAGCAACTAACCAGTCTCATCTTCGGCAAAAGGGAAGACCACGATTACAACAAAAAAGGGGAATTTCGGCGGGTCCGTCGGCGCCTGCAACCCCTCATTTCTGTACTGGCAGGTCGCCGGTTCTCAGGACCGCGATTTGACGACCAGATTGCGACTGGCGCCCTTGCCGGCCAGCACCTTGGCAATCATCGCGCCGGCTCGGCCAGCCCCAAAATGCTTAAGAGCATGGATTTTATGGGTCCTCGAATATCTCAGGGCTCGCGCCAACGCGCATTGGAGTTCCGACGTCGAATATCCGGAATCCACAATCGCGTTTCCATTTCGTTCCCGTCCGTTCTGGCGGGGTCCGATGTTGACCACCGCCGTCTCCAGGGCATTGGCCTCAAGAATCCCGCTCGAACTGTTCCCCACCAGGAGATTACCGGACCACAGGGCCAGGAGGTATTCTTCCCGCGCCAGATTATCAAAATACCGCCATTGTCCCTTTCGCAACGAGGGTGTCTTCCTGGTGAGAAACTCCCGAATAGCTTGCCGGATCCCTGAATGCCCCGGATCATTGTTAGGCCCGATAAGAATTCCATCGTGGGAAGCTACCGCCTTGAGTATGTTCTTCATGAACCGGTACTCGCGGTCCGCGCCGAATCCGCATGGGTGCTGTACGACGATGAGCATGGGGCGATCGACAGGTAATCCCAGGCGCGTTCGAAAATCTTCGCGAAGTTTGGGTTCGCCGGCGAACATTCGCCGAACACTCAGGATCTCGTCCATCGCCATGGCCCCAACCACGAAAATACGATCCGACGGTTCCCCAGCCCGCCTCAGCCGTTCGCGGCAACTCGGTGTCGACACAAAATGAAGAGACGCCATCGCGCTGATCGCGAACCGGATGCGATCGTCCATATCTCCCGCCGCCAGTTCCCCACCGTGCAGATGGGCAACTGGTACATTCACCGTCAAGCCCGCCAACGCCCCACCCAACGCCTCCACCCGATCGCCCAGTACGACCACAAAATCGCTTTTGTGCTCCACCAGCCACTTGCCTGTCTTGGCCACGCATCGGGCCAGGCTCTCCGGCAGTTCCTTGCGCACATCCCGTGCGCTCTTGTACATCGGAATCGTGCCGGAAACCGCAAATCCGTCGGCCCGGATCAGCTCAACGCTTCTCCCGAATTCTTTCAGGAGGTGCATCCCCGTGACCAGCGTCTGGAGTTCAAGCCGCGGATGCGACTCGATCGCTCGCATCAGCGACCGCAACAGGCCATACTCCGCCCGTGTTCCGGTCAATACACAGATTCTCTTCTTCTTGCCCGTCATTTCGATCCATGCAAAGCTGACAATTCGCTACAGAATGAACTTCGACAGGTCCTCGTCCTTGGCCAGCTCGCCCAGGCGGTCCTGCACGTATTTCTCATCGATCGTGACCTTCTGATCCCGGTACTTCGGCGCGTCGAAACTCACTTCCTCCAGCAGCTTCTCCATGATCGTGTAAAGCCGCCTCGCACCGATATTTTGAGCGCTCTGGTTTACCTGGTAAGCGATCTGTGCCATCGCATCGATCGCGTCGGGCGTGAACTCGATGTCCACCCCCTCCGTCGCGAGCAGCGCTTTCTGCTGCTTCGTGAGCGCGTTCTCCGGCTCCTGCAGAATCCGTATGAAATCTTCCCGCGAAAGCTCCTTCAATTCCACCCGGATGGGAAATCGGCCCTGCAGTTCGGGCATCAGGTCCGACGGCTTGGACCGCGAAAACGCGCCCGCTCCAATGAACAATATGTGGTCCGTTCGTACCGGTCCGTGGCGCGTCGTGATTGCGCTGCCTTCCACCACGGGAAGCAGATCGCGCTGCACGCCCTGACGCGATACGTCCGGTCCGTGCGCCGACTCGGGCCCGCACACCTTGTCGATCTCGTCGATGAACACTATTCCCATGTTCTCCGTCCGGCGGATTGCCTCCGACGTCACCTTCTCGCGATCCAGCATCGCCTCCAGTTGCTGCGCCCGGAGAATCTTCCGCGCCTCGTGCAGCGGCAATTTCTTCGTCTGAGACCGCGACGGCATGAGCTTCTCCAGCATACCCTGGAAATCTTCGCCCATCTCGTCAAACCCCATCGGCGTCATCACGCCCATCGGAATGGCTTTCTCTTCGATCGTGATTTCCACCAGCTTGTCTTCCATCGACCCGGCGCGAATCTGTTCCCGAAGTCGCGACCGCGTCCGCTCGTGACGCTCGTGCGTCAGTTCGTCTTCGACTCCCGTCTCACGCCGACCCGGCAGCAGCAGGTCGATCAGGCGATCCTCCACCTGCTTGTCCACTTCGTCCTTCAGGCGGTCCGCGTATTCCCCGCGAACCATCCGAATCGCCATCTCCAGCAGATCCCGAATGATTGCGTCCACATCCCGGCCGTGATACCCCACCTCCGTGTACTTCGTCGCCTCCACCTTCACGAACGGCGCCCGCACCATTTGCGCCAACCGCCGTGCGATCTCCGTCTTACCCACCCCCGTCGGACCGATCATGAGGATATTCTTCGGACCCACGTCGCGCTGCAGCTTCGGGTCCAGTTGAAGCCGTCGCCAGCGATTACGAATCGCCACCGCCACCGCCCGCTTGGCCGCCTGCTGACCGATGATGTACTTATCCAACTCCTCCACGATCTTCGCCGGCGTCAAATCCGCCTCCCGGCTGATCATCGCGGATACCTGCTGATCTGTCTGTTCCTGATTCGTTTCCATCCGACTACACTCCTGTCGTGTGGGCTCGCCCACCATGCTAAAAATCAATCGTCTCAATGTGAATGTTGCGATTCGTGTAGATGCACAGATCCGCCGCGATCTCCAGCGACGTCTGCACTATCGTCTTCGCGTCCAGCTGCGTGTGCGAACTCAGCGCCCGCGCCGCCGCGATCGCGTAATTTCCGCCCGACCCGATTCCGATAATCCCGTCCGTCGGCTCGATCACGTCACCCGACCCCGAAATAATCAGGCCCGTCTGCTTGTCCGCCACTGCCAACAGCGCCTCGAACCGTCGCAGAATCCGGTCCGTCCGCCAGTCCCGCGCCAGCGCTATCGCCGCCCGGCGAATGTTCGACTTGCTCTCGTTCAATCGCGACTCGAATCGTTCCAGCAGCGCCAGTGAATCTGCCGCCGAGCCCGCGAATCCGCACAGAACCGCACCGTCCGCCAGGCGACGGATCTTCACTGCGTCGTGCTTCAACGCCACCTGACCCAGCGTCACCTGTCCGTCACCGCCCATCGCCACCTGATTCCCGCGGCGAAGCGTCAAAATTGTCGTACTTCGCACCTTTTCCATGGGTATTCCTCTCATGCATCTTGACCCCCGACTTTACGTCGGGGGCTGGCTTCTCTTATCCCAACATCCGTTTCGTCTCTGCCAATCGCCGGAGCGTCTTTTCCTTCCCCAGTGTCTCCAGCGTCTCGAATAACGGCGGACTGACGGCCGTTCCCGTCACTGCCACGCGAATCGGCTGGGCCACTTTCCCCAACCCGAGATTCTTCTCCTGGCAGTACCCCTCGATGCTCTTTCCGATCGTTTCCCGGTTCCACGGATCCACTCCGCTCAGCCTCGCCTCAAGCTCCGCCAAAACCGTCGCTCCGTTATCCTTGCGGAGGAACTTGTCCACCGCTTTTGAATCATAGGCCACCTGGTCGACAAAGAAGAACCGGCTGCCTTCCGCCATCTCCACCAGTGTTCGCGATCGCGGCTGATACAGCTCGATCAACTTCTCCAGCATCGCCTCGTCAGCCTGCTTCATCGGGTAGTCCGTCACTTCCAGGAACTGCCGGATCACCTCTCTCAGCCGCTCACGACTCGCGTTCTTGATGTACTCGTTGTTGAACGCCCGCAGCTTCTCGCGGTCGAATTTCGCGTTCGTCTTGCCGATCCGTTCGATGGAGAACAGCTCGATCATCTTCTCGATCGTCATGAACTCCAGATCGTTCCCCGGCGACCATCCCAGCAGTGCGATGAAGTTCAGCAGCGCCTCCGGCATGTATCCGCCTGCGCGGAAATCGTAGATGTCGATCTCCGGCGGCGTCTTGCCCGCCTTGATCGCTTTCTCCTTGTCCCGTTTCGACATCTTCCCGCCTTCCATATTGAAGATCACGGGCAGATGCGCGTACGCCGGATGCGGGAACCCCAACGCCTCCTGCAACGCGATGTGTTTCGGTGTGTTCATCAGGTGCTCTTGGCCGCGGAGAACATGCGTCACCTGCATGTGGTAATCGTCGATCACCACGCCGAAATGATACGTCGGAAATCCGTCCGACTTCATGATCACGAAGTCTTCCAGCTCCGGTGCGCGCATCGTCACGTCGCCCAGTATGATGTCATGAACGGTGATGTCCTTATCGGGCATCAAAAATCGGATCACGTAAGGCCGGCCCTGGCTTTCCAGCTCCTTCACCTGCTCCGGCGTCAGGTGGTATCCCCTTCGGTCGTACTTGTACGTCTTGCCCTCCGCTCGCGCCTTCTCTCGTGCCGCCGTCAGTTCCTCCGGCGTCTCGAAACATTTGTACGCCCGGCGCATCGACAGCAGCTTTTCCGCGTACTCCCGATAGATCCCCAGCCGCTGGCTCTGGAAGTACGGACCGTTCGGACCGCCCACTTCCGGACCCTCGTTGTAATCCAATCCAAGCCACTTCATATCCTGCAGAATCTTCCGGCACGATTCGTCCGTCGATCGGACCTGGTCCGTATCCTCGATCCGCAAAATGAATCGTCCGCCCTTCTGCTTCGAGATCAACCAATTGAAAAATGCCGTCCGCGCCCCGCCCACGTGCAAATATCCCGTCGGCGACGGCGCAAACCGTGTAACAACCTGCATAAAACCTCCAAAAATCCCTTAACCACAGATCTCACAGATCAACACAGATAAATACCTTACTATCGTATGATGCGCTCAACGTCCAATTGCTTGTTCCCAAAGTTCATCAGCAAAGCCAACCGAAGGCCCGTAGCCTTCAGATAATTTAGCGACTGTGCGCGATGAACATCTACAAGTTGCTCTCCTGCCTTGAGCTCCAAAACGATCTTCTCGTCCACGATAATGTCCGCCTAATAATCACCGACAATTTGCCCCCGGAAGACCACGGGAGTTGCTGCCTGTTGCTTATATGGAATCTGTTCCCGCCGCAACAGGACAGCCATTGCGTTCTCATACACCTTTTCCAGAAATCCTCCCCCCAGCTCGTTATATACTTCGTACCCCAGACCAATTACTCTGTAGGATAGTTCTTTATATAAAAATGTCTTCTTATCTGTGTTCATCTGTGTGATCTGTGGCTAAACCCTCTTTCCTCCTCCGCCCCAGCGTCACCGCCCAGACCACCGGTCCGCTGGCCGCGTACCCGCACAGACCGATTGTAAGCACCATGTGAGGCCACAGAAGAAATCCCAGCACCACCAACACCGCCGCCACCAGCATCCAGAACGGCTTCTTACCCCGCAAAAACCGGTTCACCACGTGAACATACGGCACTCGCGAAACCATGAGCAGGCCCAACGCAATCGCCACCCACGGAATAATCTTCGCAAACAGCTCCGACGCGTTCGCCAGGAACGGATCCAGCGTCGGGATCACATTCTTATTCAGTAACACCACGGAGATCAACGCCCCAGCCGCCCCGGGGATCGGCAATCCCTTGAAACTCATGTGTGCCGACTCGTCCGGCACGTTTTCCGTATTGAACCGCGCAAGCCGCATCGCTCCGCACGCCAAATACGCGCCTCCGGCGATCCAGCAGAACCGCCCGAAAACCGTCCCTGCCACCGGACCGACCACCGTGTCGTCAACCATCCCTCCGGAAAGGGACGGAAACACATTCATCACCAGCCGAATCATGATAAACGCCGGAGCCGCCCCGAAACTGACCACGTCCGCCAGACTATCCAACTGCCCCCCGAAATCGCTCGTCGTCCGCGCAAAACGCGCCAGCCGACCGTCCAACGCATCGCAAATCATCGCAAAGAACACAAGATAACACGCCAGCGCCAGATTCGTCGGCACCCAGTGGATCAGCGTGGGATTCTTGAACATGAACTCCGGCCTCGCCGCGAAATGGATCGCCGCGAATCCCGACAATAAATTGCCCAGCGTCACCAGTGCCGGCGCGATACTGATCGCCCGAATCCGCCGATGCTTAGGCCGTGATTTCCGCGTCTCATTGTCCATCATGCTCAATCTCGTAAGACGAAGGAAGTTCAGCTCCTTCAAAATGATCCTGTTCTTGCCGACAGACCTCCACGTCGGACCCTGTCAGGCGGGAACAGGCTGTCAGCCTGTAAGATTATCCACCACCCAACCAATCGTTGCAAGCCAATAACCCACGATGAGTACACTGCCCCTCAAATCTCCTGCGGCAACGTAGAACTTGCCGCCCCGGCAGTCCCTTCTCTTAGGACGTCCGTTTGGGCGTGCGGACGCCATAGGCGCCTTCATCAACGTGGAACGATGGGCATTGGGCTTTTGACTCCAGCCCCCACGCAGAAAACCCTCATTGTGTCTTGGTATCTCTGTGGTGAGCAAGATGGTGGGCACAAATGGAGTGTCTTTTACAACAGAAATTGTCCGCGAAACGATTCCGTCGCCGGTCCGAGCTTGTACACGCAGTTGTCCGCCTCGTTCCACAGCAATTGCAACGGGCCACCCGGAAGTTCCGCGCGAATCGTCCGATCCGTCCGCCCTTCCAGAACGCCTGCCACGCACACCGCTGACGCCCCCGTCCCGCAGGCCAGCGTGATTCCCGACCCGCGCTCCCACGTCACCATCTTGACGTTGCCGCGGTCAACCACCTGCACGAAATGCACATTGATCCGCTGGGGAAACGCCGCGTGACGCTCGATCACCGGCCCCACCGCATTCAGATCAATCTTGGCCACGTCGTCCACGAAAATCACCGCGTGCGGATTGCCCATGGAAACGCACGTCACTTTGAACGCATCACCCGCCGCCGAGAAATCTCTAGCGATCACCTTCGGACCCGCCAGCGTCGTGGGAATCTTCTCCGCTTCCAGGATCGGCTGATCCATGTTCACGCATACCCACTCCACCGTATTCGCCTTCGAGATCATCAGCGCCACCGTCAGAACGCCACGCCCGGTTTCCATACTGACAGTCTTGAGCGACAGATTCTTGTCATGAGGAAGTCTCGCCAGCACGTCCTTCATCGTGCCCGTCGGCTCCGACAGCTTTCCCTCCAGCAGGCCTCGCTCGTACGCGAATTTCGACGCGCACCGCAAGCCGTTCCCGCACATCTGCGCCTCGGACCCATCCGAGTTGAAGATTCGCATCCGCGCCGCCCCGCGAGTCGAAGCGCCGACCAGGATCAGCCCGTCACTGCCGACCCCGAAGTGGCGGTCCGACACCAGCCTCGCCAGGGCCGGAAGATCATCCGGCAGCGTCTGGTGGACTGTATCCACAAAAACATAATCATTACCGATACCATGCATCTTGGAAAATTCAAAAGGCATTGCCAATTCCTTTACTAATCATGGATGCCGACAGGCCCGGAAA
Organism: uncultured Phycisphaerae bacterium; assembly: GCA_964563935.1. Lineage (GTDB taxonomy): Bacteria > Planctomycetota > Phycisphaerae > JAAYCJ01 > JAAYCJ01 > JBAZZQ01. Next base: position 50,505 of record CAZLZE010000021.1, read on the forward strand.
GGTTCAATTATTTCTCTCATTCCTCATCTTCATCGGAATCCAGGAAGAACGATTCCCCGAGAATATTATCGGCGTCGTCGTCTTCCACTTTCTTCTGGGTGGCGCTATTCGCGGTGAAGGGCGTGGCCGCTTTGGCGGCCGGCTTGGCCACCGGTGTCGTTTTAGGTGCCGGTTTTGACGGCGCCGTTGGCGGGGCAGCCTTCTTCAGTTTCTCAACCGGTGCCTCCGAAGGCGATCGGAACTTCGAATCGTCAATCTCTGCCGGCTGACCATTTACCTGGATGATAAACTTGATCGCATTGGCCAATGAGAACAAGTCCCCCGCCTTCAGTTCCTGCTGCGTGATCTTCTGACCGTTTACAAACGTTCCATTGGCACTGCCCAGGTCTTTGAGCACCACCTTATTCTTCTCTATGTGAACCTCACAATGTTGGCGGGAGATCTCTCCCAACGGAACCTGCAGGTCGCAGTCCGATTGCCGCCCCAGGGTCGTTACCGGCGCGACCAGAGGGAACACCTTACGCGTACCCTTCGGTGTAACGGATACCAGTTTCACGTCCATAAACTATCCTTTTCGCCCGCAACCCAAGCTCAATTCATAACCGGTATAATGTTAAAACATTTACAGGTTGCCGTCAATACGTATCAAACCTGACTCATCCCCACTTTTTTGGGGCCTTGTCTTGGATGGAGGGCCTGCCTAC
>CAZLZE010000022.1:0-50403 GCA_964563935.1 uncultured Phycisphaerae bacterium
TGGCGATGGAAGCGATGGGAACCCTGACGCAGAATGGAATCCGGGTTCCCGCGGACGTGTCGGTGACGGGATTTGACGATGTGCCGGCATGCGAGATGTGGCAGCCGCGGTTGACGTCGGTTTCGTTCAACTTGCGGCGTATCGCGGAACTGACGGTGACGCAGTTGATCGATCAGATCGAGAAGGGAACTCCGATTGAGACCTGTCAGATCAAGCCGGAGTTGGTCGTTCGGGATTCGTGTCACAAGATCTAACGCAGCAGGCCTATTTCCGAACATTGACATCGAGTCAATTAGTAAAGAGGAACAGGCGATAGGAAGAATCGGTATGACTTCGGCGAAGAACTGGAAACAAACAACAATACAGCGGCTAACGGGCTCGGGCAGGGTCGAAGAGATTCCCGCTCAGAGCCAGATTGTCACCGAGCGATGGCATCGGATCATTCGCGTCCCGTATCTGGTCTATATGCCGGAGAAGGATCGATTGCTCATGCTGGTGTCCGGGGATTTTCCCCTTCGGCCGATGATCATGGCGAGCGATGACCACGGGGCGACGTGGAGTGATCCTCGCCGCATATTGGATCGGCCGGATGACCCGAAGCACCATGTCGCGGTCGGGTTGACGTATCTGGGGAAGGGCAAACTCATCTTCTGCACGGAGGAAGGAGGCCGGTTCTTCAGCGAAGACTACGGCCAGACGTGGGGCGAGCCGGTACCGAAACCGCCGATGTCCAATGGAAAAGCGTGGTATCAGTGGGACCCGCTCTGGGTGGACAGGAATCCTCGAACAGGGCAGGTCGATCGCGTGTGGGAGACGGGCTGGAACTTCATCGGGGAAGCTTGGCTGCCGAACGGGACGATGGGACCTACGCGGGCATATTTGCGAAGCAGCACGGATGAGGGCAAGACATGGGGCAAGGACTGTGAGGTGCCGGAATGGAAGGAAGTGTGCGAGGTCGCGCTGACTCGGGCGGCCAACGGCGATCTCGTGGCGGCATGCCGGACCAATCCGCCCCAAGAGTACAAACTTGCGGTTCCTGAGGCTGATCATTATTCCGGCTTGGGCGTGTCGATTTCCACCGATAACGGGCGGACATGGTCGAAGATGAATGTGCTCCATGCCTGGGGACGTCATCATCCGAGCATGGTCGTTCTTGCGGATGGGCGAATAGTGATGAGTTACGTGGTGCGGATGGGGTATGAGGATACATCCGACGGTTTCCCGCAGTTTGGGATCGAGGCCGTTGTGAGTCGTGATCATGGCCGAACGTGGGACGTGGATCGAAGGTACATCCTGGCCAAATACGCGGGCAACGAGAAGGTGGAGCGCCGCTGGTGGGCGGCGCCGCAGGGCACGTCCACGCTGGTGATGCCGGACGGATCGATTCTGACGGCCTATGGGACGTGTTTCAGAGGTCAGCCGTGCGAACATAATACGGCCATACCCGCGGATGTGGGTTTGGTGCGATGGCAGGTGATGGCATGATGCGATTTAAGGAGAGTACTATGGTTACGTTTCGGCGTCGTGGGTTTACGTTGATTGAGCTGCTGGTCGTGGTGGCGATTATTGCGGTTTTGGTGGCGTTACTGCTGCCGGCGCTGCAGAGCGCTCGGGCAAAGGCCAGACAGGTTGTATGCACCTCACGGCTAACCCAGCATGCGTTGGGAATCACCTACTATGCCCAGGAGAATAACGATTACCTGCTTCCGGCGGTAACCAGCTCTGGTTACTGGGGCTCGGGATGGAAACAGGAGCTGGCACGGACGCTGAAGATGGACCCGACGTGCGGTGCGGCGAATATGCCTACAGGTGAGTTCTGGCTTTGTCCCGAGTCTGCCGGAAGAAATGTGAATCGTCCCTGGGCCAATTGGTATGCTACAATGCCTGCGGCACGAACAATGAATGGAATCCTCATCTGCTCGAGATTCCATACAAGATCTCCATCTACAACCAGCCCACGCAGATGATTATCATTACCGATAGCTGGGAGCACCTTGACGATTGGACGGAAAGTTGGGGATGGGTTGCCTGGCGGGGTTCAAGTGATCCCCGGCACAGCGACAAGTGTAACATCCTTTGGTTGGATCTTCATATTACGTCTCTTGCCAAAGATGAATTTACCCATGACTGGAGACTGTGGAGGAATCATTGATGAAAGGAAGCACCGTGACGAAAATGTATCGCTGTCCGTTATGGTCGGTTTTGTTGGTTCTGGGCCTTGTGGGTATCGCCGGCGCAGAGAATCCGGTCGGCAATGGCGGATTTGAGTCGCCTGATGGAGCGTTGTGGTCGTTTGCGGCGGCTGGCGGGGCGAAAGCGACCGGGACAAGAGACGACAGCGTCTTCCATTCCGGCAAGGCCTCGTTCCGGATCACGAACGCGTCGAGTCCGAAGGCGAACTCGTTCGGAATGCTTTCGCAGAACCTGAAGGTGAAACCGAACACTCAGTATGAGTTTTCGGTATGGAGCAAGGGAAACGGAGTGCATACCGCCTGGATCGGCGGCGGGCCGGGATGGGCGCTTCGGGTACGGTTTCCGGAGGGCACGTATGATTGGCAGAAATTCAGCGGGACGTTTCTGACCGGCCCGAAGGAGACAACGTTCAGCTTGGTCGTCGCCGTGGAAGGTACGACGGAGAATCTGTGGGTGGATGATATCCAAGCCATTCCGGTGGCCACGCTGGAACCGGACGAGTATATCGTGACGGAGAAGTCGCTGGCGCCGCCGGAAGCGGTTGAGCCGTTTCTTCGTTCGCAGTTTCCGGATGCGATGGGAACGTGCGTGTTTGGTTTTCCTCCGAATCCCGGCGAACTGGAGCAGCTGGCTGCGACTGGGGTGAAGATCATTCGGACGAATATGCACTGGGCGGAAGCGGAGCCTCAAAAAGGGAAATTCGACGAGGAGTATTGGAAAACAATGAGGAGCTGGGTGGATTCCTACGCCAAGCATGGGATCCGGATGCTGTTCATCCTGGCCTACGGCAATCCAGCCTACGGTGGGGAGTGGGGCGAGATGGCCAGGACGAAGGAACGCCGGTTGGCCTTTGCCCGATTCGCAGCTGAGGCGGCCAAGCAGTTCAAGGGGCAAAATGTCTTCTTTGAGCTATGGAACGAACCGGATGGCGCGGTGACGGCGGAAGAATACATGGCGCTGGCGAAAGCGACCATTCCCGCGATGCGACAGGCCAATCCGAATGTGGTGATCATCGGGCCGGCGGCGCACCATTATGCGACCGTGTGGCTGGAGACATGCCTGAAGTACGGGCTGCTGAATCTTTTCGATGCCGTTTCGGTCCATCTCTATTTCGGCATGCCCCCGGCGCCTCAGCCGATGCCGGAATTGAACGCTCCGGTGGTAGAAGCGGCCCGGAAGCTCGTGGTGAAATATGCCAAAGGCCGAACCGTACCGATCGTCAACAGCGAATGGGGGTATAAACGAAAAGTACCCAGTGATAATCCGGCAACATATGGTGGCTGCGTGAGCACGAGCGACAATGCCAAGTACCTGCCGCGGGTGTTCCTGCTGTCGCAGCTGTGGGATCTGAAATTCAACATCTGGTTCTGCTGGTGGGTGCCCGATGAATCCATCAAGGGCGACGGCGATTACGGATTGATCACGCCGGACCTTATTCCAATGCCGTGCTACTATGCGATGAAGACCCTTGTCGAACAACTGCCCAATGGACATTTGACGCGACGGATCGATGTGGGCTCCAAAGAAGACTATGTTCTTGAGTTTAAGACGTCCGCGGGAACGCGTTGGGCGGCGTGGACCTCTCGGACACCCCGGGAAAGAGCAAAGCCGTTGATGATTCGCGTTCCCGGTTCGGAAGGCAAACGAGTATTAGTGACAGAGTCTACCGGATCGCGAAGATACACCAAGCCGATCGTGAATAACATGGTGGAGTTGGATGTGGATGATTCGGTGCGGTATCTCCGGGTGGAATGATGGCGATCATCATCAAACTGGAGTAACAGATCTACGACCGAATGAGCTTCAGACCGGCGTAGAGCATGAGAATGATGAAGGCAATGCGGACGACGTGTCGGGGCAGAACGTAAATCAGCCGGGCTCCGAGATAGCCGCCGATGAAACTGGTGGGAACCACGAAGAGTGAGAGCTTCAACGCCGCCCACGGGCCTCCGACCGTGGATGGGATGGTCATGTTTTTGTAGATCGCCCCGATGAGCGAGGTCCACAGGATGGTGGCCGAGGAGTTGGCGATGGCACGGTGGAGGGGAATCTTCAGGAGAACCTGCTGGAGAGGCACGCACAAAGCTCCGCCGCCGATCCCGAGCAGTCCGCCGGAAAATCCCATCGGGAATCCGACCCAGAAGATCGTCTTTAGCGGATTGATCGACTTGGCCGCTTCGGGAGTCACGTCGGCCAGCCGGCTTCCCGTCAAAAGGCGATACGTGTTATATCCAAGAACGTAAAAGAGAAACAATCCCAACAATCTCTTGAGATACACGGCGCCATCCCCGCGAAACATCTGAAGATTCGAGCACATCACGCCCAGAGTTATGCTCACGATTCCGGCGGGGATAAGCCACTTCAGAAGGGCGGGAAGCATGGCGCCTTGTCTCCGATGAGCGATGACGGAAGGAATGGCCACGAATAAATTCATGATCATGGCCGCCCCTTGGTACACGTGCTGATGTTCCGGACTGTGTCGATGAGCGAAGAAGATCGTCAGGGCGGGAAGAAGGATGATGCTTCCACCGATTCCGAGCATACCCCCGAAGAGTCCGGAGAATAGTCCCACGGCGAGGAGCAGAATGACCTCATTCATGACGCCGCCAGTCCGTGCTGCATCTGCTGGGAGACGAGGCGATAAAGCTCCGCACGGTCCGGGTGGCCGTCGTACCGGCGAGGAACCTGCTGTTCATCGAGAGGTATGATTTCCTGGGGTGTGGATTTGTCGTTCAGACCGCTGACCCCGCCGGCCTGGAAACGGGCTTCCATCAAAGCCATCAACTCGGATTTCCGGTGGGCGGGAATGTCTGAGGGAAGAACGACGACGGCGCAGAGTTTCTTCTTGCCGTCGCGATCGGGAAGGGTCATGGCCACGCAATCGCGAAGGAACTGGAACGTGTCAAGAATCGATCGCTCGATATACGCGGGCCAGAACCGCTGGTTTCCGATAACGAGAGTATCCTCAACCCGGCCGCGGATTTGGAAATACAACTGGTCCTGCCAGGGGGAGGATAAAGCCATGTCGGAAGTGCTGATCCACGGGTCGTTCCAATGCTGAAGCGACTGTCCGTCCCAGTATCCGCACGACAAAACGTGTCCGCGGACATGAAGGATTCCTTCGCCGAGACTGGTGGCTCGCTCGATGGGGTACGGCTCCGCTCGAAGCTTCGCGTTGCAGTAGGGGAGTTCCTGCCCCACAATATTGTCGCGAAGAGCAAGCTCATACTCCCGCCACGAGAGTCCCGGAGACATACCCAGCACATAACCGCCCGTCTCCGCGGTTCCGTAGCACTGCAGGAGGGGCAGGTCGAATGTTTCGAAAAACCGCAGCCCGATCTGGCGGGGCAGATAGGCTGATCCGGTAATGATGAACCTCAGATTACTGCGATTGATGCTCGCAACCTTCGGCTCGTGGTCGAGGAGATCCTCGATGAGCGAGGGCTTGGCTCGGACGATGTCCGCGTCGCATTCGGCGATGATCTTCCAGAAATTACCGCTGTCGATATGATTGTGGACAATGACCGTTCCGCCCGCGCAAAGCGTTGCCAACGCGGGAATAAGCCCGTCGCACGAATCCAGTTCAATCGCCAGGAGCATGCGGGTCCTCGCGTTGAGCTTCAGCCAATCCGCGACGCCGCAGAGATTTGCACAAATGGCGTTGGTATGAAAGAAGTATCCCTTGGGCTGACCGTGGCGCCCGGGAGAATACAGCAGGGCGGATGGCTCAAACCAGGCACCCGACGGAAACTGAAAATTCGCCAGTCGCGTCCCTTCCACGCTTCCCGACATGATATCCAGATCGGCCATGGAATTCTCACCGACCGACCAGATCTTCAGATGCGGGTACTCCTGTCGGACCTCGTTGATCCGATCGACCAGCAAATCAGGCATCTCTTCAAGCGACGGAATGATCAACGTGGTCGCCTTGCTGTCTGTGAGCTTGAACATCTGGACATTAAGTGGTTTGCGGAGAAGATCAATGATGACAAATTCACGGCGGGCTGTCATTGCCGCGAGCACGGTCTCGATGGTCGCGACGTGCGAACCGCAGGCGATCGCGAAACGTTCAGCCGGTTGATCCGATATCATCTTCGCCATGGCCATTACACGGCGCAGAAGCTGGCAGTAGGTACGTGAAGTCCAGAGCTTCGCCCCGATTGGTCCGGTGATGGCAGGTCGACCGGGTTTTGTTCTTGCCCACTGCTCGATCATCTCCAGCGGGCTGTTCCATGGTGGAACAAACTTGACGATCTTTCCTGCCTTTATACAGCGAAATAGTTTCGCCTCTCCTGACATACTCAGGTACCCATTCGTTCCTGAAAAAAACAGCCTCCCGGTTCGTTCAATCCGTTGCACTAATATGAAGTGTATAGATTTCTCGGCGAAACATCAATGATAAAAATCGCTCGGCTTTCGAACTTTCACCGACGCCTTGCTTCGCGTCTCCTGAAGCGTGAGTCTTGCGTTGCGATGTTCGATGCAGCTCAAGGAGATTTCAATATCTTCCGCCGCCTCGTCCGGCGTCATGGCCCCGACGAGAACCATGTCTTTGGGACGGATGGTGTTCCAGACGAAGGTGAGTCCCTGGAGCGGCCGGATCTGTCCAGCCGCCAGAGGCTTAATGCACATGACGGGCTTTTGAGCGTTCTGGATCAGACGCGTGACCCAGTCGACTTCGATGGGCATTAAAAATCCCATGGCATTATAGATGGAAATGTACGTTTCCACATCCAGGCCCGATTCATCGGCGTAGACGATACTCTCGGGCAGATGCGTGCTCAGGCCGGGAATCATCCCGCGGTCGCGCATTCCCTTGAGAATGGGTTCTATCTTCCGAATCTTCCGAGTACACTTGTCGAGCATGGCATCTGTGGTGCAAGAGTGAGGCATGCAGATGGATGTGCCGTATTTGGCCTGAGTATCGAGTATGTGGTTGACTTCCTTCTTATCGAAACCCTTGGTTGGAGTTTTCTCGGAAAAGGGGAATTGCGGAGTTGAGACGATGATCATCTTCTTGCCCACACGGTCCTGTGCGTCGCAAATGGCGTCGTAAAGCGGGGGACAACTGATCTGCCCCATCACCGTGTCCACTCCGTTCTTCAGGAACACCTCCATAATATCCGCGATCTTTTTGCGCTCCGCGATATTCTCCTTGATGAACTTGTCCTTGGCGGCTGTGCAATGACTCCATCCGAGAAACCAATTCGATCCAATGATCAGCCGAGAGACCGACAGACCACCAACCTTCGTCCGAGGGAACTTCGACATGACATGCTCCAATACCTGAGGCCCAACACACATTCGTGCAATCGGCAAATACCATTGTAATATCGTGACACCGGTGTTTTCAATGCAAGAGACTCGGGCGGGCCATAACCACCCGCCCACTATTCCGTAACCGAATGAACGGATATTGAACGCGAAATGTCTCTTCCTGGATCAGGAAGGATTCGGGACAAAGTCGCCACCGCGGCAACGCTTCAGGTAGTTCAGGGCGTGAACCTGCCCCGTCATCTCCAAATCGCCGCGATAGACCGGATCGTGCCAGCCTTCGATGTCGATCGAGCCCTTGAATCCCGCCCAACGAAGTTCGCTGATCACGTCGGTCCAGTTGCAGTCGCCGAACCCGGGAGTGCGGTGAAACGCAAACTGTTTCGGGCCGCCGATGCCATACTCCCGCACCACGTCCCATTGAATCGTGCAGCACTTGCCGTGCAGGTGGAAGACACGCTTTGCCCACTTGCGAAGTTGAGGGATCGGATCGATCAGGTGTACCATCTGGTGGCAGGGCTCCCACTCCAGGCCAATGTTCTCCAAAGGCACCTCGTTGAACATCATCTCCCACGCGGTCGGGTTGTGTGCAATGTTCCAGTCGCCTGAATTCCAGTCGCCGCCCATGTCGCAGTTTTCAAACGCCAACCGAACGCCCTTGTCCATCGCCCGCTTGGCCAGCGGTCCGAACACCTTTTTGAACCGGGGCATGGATTCGTCGATCCGCTTGCCTCGAACGCGTCCGGCGAACCCGGCGACGATATCCGTTCCAAAAAGATGAGCCGCGTCGATCAGCGTCTTCCATCCCCTGGCAGTTTCCTGATCCTCGGCGGTGGTTTCAAGCGGATTTCCGAAGATGGCCACCGAACTGATCACGGCCTGGTCGCCGATGACGTCCTTCACTTCGTTCGCCAGACGCTTCAAATCGACCTTGCCGATCGTCTTCCAGAACGTAATGGAAAAACTCTCAAAACCATGAGGAAGAATCTGGCGAATGTAGTTCGCCGAGCCTCCGCCATTTCCGCTCACAAGCGTACCGATCAAAATGTCATTCTTCGTGGTCATCGTTCACTCCTTGCTCAATTATGGGTAATGCTTCTAAGTCTGCCATACCTGCCAAATACACATGTTCTAATCCGTCCTACGGGATCCTATCCACAACCTTGACCTTACGCAAATACGCCTCCAGCACGGTGTCCACTCGCTTTCCTGTATCTTTTTGCGGAGCGGATCGCAACGCCGGACACAACCAGAGCATCCAGTTGTCAACTGCGACCGTATACGTCTTCTTACGATCAATCGGCACCGAACCTGCCTTCACATCAGCGATTTCTTTGCCTACGCGCGTGAAGGAAACGCCGCGGGCAAGCACATCTGTTCCTCGAATCGCCTGCTCCAATTGCTCACCGGTCAAATTCAGCATAATGATCGGATTGCGGAAAGGAAGAGTCTGGTAGACATTTCTGATGGCTATGGGGCCCGGAGCAATGGCGGACTTCACCGAGTCACGGTCAAGTAAAACCACGTCCGCTGCAATCGCCTGCATCACGGCACCGGTCAAAAGCTCGCCCAGCGGGTTGGGTCCCGACGGCGGATTGGACAACGTCACCTTGGACGTGCAGATCACTTCCGAAATCCGATCATCGTACTCGCGAATAATCGTCTTGATGGATTTATCCGGCTTGATCGGTTTGCCGACCTTGATCAGGCATCCTCTGAACCTATCAAGCGTGGCCTTTCCCGTCGGACCGGGAATGAAATGAAGATCCAGTCGGCCAAGGAATTTGTAATACTCTCCCGCCTGCACCACGCGGACACATCCGCTTCCTCCAGGCCGAGAAATGCTGATCGGAGTCTCAAGCACGGTATGCGAATGACCGCCGATGATGATGTCGATATCCGGAACCTGGCTGGCCAGTCGCTGGTCTTCCTCCACGCCGATATGGGTCAGGGCAATGACAAGGTCCGCCTTCTTGCGCAGTTCGGGAGCATACTGCCTGGCGATTTCGACCGGATCGCGAAAATCAACGGTCCAGCAGGATGGGTGCTCGGTTTTTACGAACCCCAATCCGAGGATCGCCACCTTGACCCCGGCGACATCCTTGATCGTATAGGGAGCAAAGATCAGTTTGCCTGTCTTCCGGAGGAACAGATTGGCGCTCACAATGGGAAACCTCGCCTGCCGAGTCACATCGAGAAGGTTCTCCAGTCCAAAATAAAAGTCCCCGTTTCCTGGGGTGAAAGCGTCACAGCCCATCGTGTGCATCAGCCGGATACTAATCTCACCGCCTGAATAGATGACCGGTATGTCCGCGCGTGAAAAATCATCCCCTGCGTGCAAGAGAAGCGTTCGCCCCGGATTCTCATTCCGGATATCTGTCACCAATGTGGAAAACCGAGCGATCCTGCCGACCTTGTTCTCGTCATCACGATCGAACAATCGGCCATGTGTGTCGTTGACGTGCAGAATGACCAGATCGACCGGCCGATCGATGGCAACAGCGGTTGATCCAAAGAGACATACCCAGACAAAAAACAGGAACGCCGCGAATGGCTTGACTGTCGAGCGACTGTGTCGCTGTCTGATGTCCATCGCCATGCCTCTACCAAACACCGGTTGTCGAAAGAATACAGACCGATTATACACACCGGTCAATCATATGTACCCATTTTTCTCCACAAGTCGTGAACCAGTTGATAGTCCGACCAGCGGACCGAAGGGGGAATACTGTGATCGGACATGACGAAATACCTCGCCGACAGCTTCTTCAACGCTTGAATCTTGCGGGTAACATGCTCCGTAATCACGTCCGGGTCGTGCGTCTCCAGAATCTGGACATTGATGTTGCCCATGAATGCGATCTTGTCCCCGAATGTCTTCGCCAACTCCACCACATCATTCCCAGCCTTGAACTCAATCCCCTGCAGACAATCCATCCCCGCCCAGATCATGTCCCCGACCAGCGGACTGATCCCGCCGCAGCTGTGGACGATTACCGGAAGATCGTTTTCGTGGAGGAAGTCGAATATCTTCTTGTGAGAAGGCGCGATCAATTCGCGGGACATCTTCGGAGAGCAAAACGGCCCTTTGTTGTAGCCCATGTCTTCATAGAAAAATATCCCGTCCGGCTTGCCGGCCTCCGTGAACAAGGTTTTGAAATGCCGGATATAAAAATCGGCGTACGTGTCGCAGAAATCCAGAATCCAGTCCGGCTCCAATGCCATCGATTCCAGCATGCACACATCGCCCAGAATTCGCCGGAGCAGTTCGAACTGCAGCAATCCGCCCGTCACATAATACCGCTGGTGCTTTTCGGCATGGATCTTTCCATTCCGGTAATCCTCGATCTGAACCCAATTCCGCGCCGGATCGTTGAGCATCCGCTTGTATTCCTGCCATCGCGCCGGCGTCGTGACGTCAAAGCCAAGATGCTCGGGCACGCCCGATCGGTGTTTCCAGTATCGGACCGTCGCCCCGAAACTGTCCCGGAACACCCGCGTCTCTTCCGTCTCCTCAAGGGTCTGTTCGTCCGGCAGAGGGGCAACGTTGATCGAGAAATTATGATGAAGATGGAGGCCGAAATACAGATTCGGATCCGTGTTTTCCGGATATCCCTGCCCTTGCCAGGCGGGAAGAGTCTCCCCCCAAAACCACTCGTGAATCCCCATACGGTCGGGGATGATTCCTCGCAACAGCTTGTCCGTTCGTTCCCGTGGCGTCATGTGATACCTTCCTTTCCTTTGCTTGTAATTGACTGCATAAATCACTATAATGCTTGAAACTGGCGAAACAATCGCTGGAACTAACGATGTTTTGTCTGTAAATGGCATTTGCTGATGAACCCCGAGTCGCTGACCATTCACAGTAAGGGGATCGTTCGCTACCCGCCCGGGGCCACCTTCGGTCCGCGTCTTGGCGGGGACTACGAGTTCGTCTGGATCGTCACCGGCGACTGTCGCATCGAAGTGGACGGGCGGGAATACCCGGCGCCTCCCGACAGTGTGTTTCTCTGTCGGCCAGGGCAGAAGATCTTCTTCCGGTGGGATCCGAAAAAGTCCACCGTGCACGGCTTCGTTCACTTCGCCTTGGAAGACACGTTCACGGATTTAGGTCCCCCCGCGTCCTGGCCGATCGGGCTCTATCTGGACCAGCGTGAAGATATCTTGCGCCCCTTGCTCCGCTACGCTGTCGGCATCGAGAATCTTTCCGACCACGCCGCCCAATCCCTGGCTCGCGTCAATATGCTCCATGCCCTGATCGTGTTCGTCAAGCAGTGGCAGCAGTTCGGTGGTGTCGCGCTTCCGGGGGGAAATGAAACGATCAGCCGCCTTTTCCTCGCCGTCCACCGCCTGATCGACCAGGATCGCCCCGCGACCATCAGCTTGCCGTCTCTGGCCCGGATGGTTAAGGTCTCCCCCGAACATCTGTGCCGATTGACCCGACAATTCCTGTCGATCACCCCGATGGAAGTGGTGTACCGCGTGCGGATCGAAAAGGCCTGCACCCTGCTCGCCCGCACCGACGTCTCTATCAAACAGATCGCCGAACTCCTTGGCTTCTGCGACGTCTACCATTTCTCTCGACGCTTCAAAAAACAAACCCGCGTCACGCCCGCCCAGTACCGTCGCCTCGCCTACACCGGCCAGGTCGCTCCCTACTCGCACATCATCCCGAAAAAATGATCTTTCCTCTCTTCCTGTCCAGCCGTCGTCGGCACAACGACGGCCAGGTTGCATGGCTACACGCTTCGGGCAGCCATGTCTTCGCCGAAATATTGCATGACTCAGGTAACCGGCTTGCATGTCGCCGTTGTGGCATTCTTCGTGGTAATCTGATGAGGCAGGCGGAGAGAGTTTACGCCAATTTCTTCTGAAAATCGCTCAGCCGCTTGTGGTCGGTCAGATCATACATCAGAGGCGTGACCGACACATAATTCTCGTCGATGGCCGCGACGTCGGTTTCTTTCTCTTCCTGGCAATACCCGGAATCGCCGGTGAGCCAGAAATAAAGCCGTCCGCGCGGATCGAATCGGCGGTCAAAGACGGTGCTCCCGCACTGGGTCGACTGGGGAACAACCTTAATCCCCTTCGGCTTGCCGCACTCCGATGGAGGAATGTTCACATTGATCACGTATCCGGGTCGTACGACTTCTCGAGCGAGAAGGAAATCCAGCACTTCACGGGCCACACGCCCCGCGTAATCGAAATCCACCTTGTCGCGAATCGCCAGCGAAAACGCAACGGCGGGAATGTCGAAAAATGCCCCTTCAATGGCGGCGGCCACCGTACCGGAGTACAGCACGTTGATTCCAACATTGGCCCCGGCGTTGATCCCGCTCAAAATCATGTCGGGCCGATTGTCGGGCAGCAGTTCCGCCAAAGCCAGTTTCACGCAATCGGCGGGGCGACCCGCAACGCTATGACCCGAAAATCCGCCCGGCAGTTCAACCGGGGCGCAAATCAACGGCTGGGTAAGCGTAATCGAATGAGCGGCCGCGCTCTGCGTGGTCTCGGGGGCCACAATGGATAATTCTCCCATATCCCTGACTGCGTTCGCCAATGCCAGCAGACCCGGAGCGAGAATTCCATCGTCGTTGCTAATAAGAATGTTCATGTACGACAAGATAGTCGAAATGGGTGAAATGTCAAGGACGTGCATGAACCCTGCCTCCGAAAACCCCCGATCAGGCCGGCGATAAACTTCGCCCACCTATCTGACGCACGACTCTTTCTTCTTCTCTTGTTGTCGTGCACACTTTGGTGTGCGATCTTCTTCCTTTCCGGGTGGCACGGCTTGGCCGCAGGCTAAGCCGTGTCTTCATCCGCATCGGCGTCCAAACATGATATGTGGAAGACCAAACACCGCAAAATTGCCGACCGTTCTACTACCGGTAGAGCAGATAACCGGTCGAAAGCTGCCGAACCAGATCGTCATTGTCCTTGGCGGCGTAGAACTGGAAGAGCGGATTGGCCGTCTTGCCCTGAAGCTGTCCAAGCGTGTCCAGCGTCATCAGACGGACAAACCAATCCTTCGAGCTGAGTTGCCCTGCCAGCGCATTGAAGAGTTCCGAGCCGGCCTTGGCAAACCGCAGGGCCCAGGCAAAGGCAGCCTGGGAAGCTGCATCCTTGGCCGTCGTCAACTGCCGGATCATGCCCGCTGCAATCGCCGATTCGGATTGGGCAAGCTGCGGTCGCATGAGAAACCAACGCGCCAGCGTCGCTGTCTGCCATGGGTCCGTGATCGCAGGACCATTCAGCTTGCCGATCAGAATCTTCACCGACGCTTCGTCAATGACTGGAAGATCCATCTTCACCGCCTCAGTTTGCGCGACCGTAATCTCCACCGACTCCGTCAGCGTCACTATTCCCGGGATCCTCGCCCGAAGCGAAACCTGCTTGATGTCAGCCCGGCGGCGGGCGACAAATTCATCCCACGTGGTCTTGCCTTTCATCGCCACCGCGCGGTCCAGGACAGCAGTCAGAACCAGCGGTTTCTTCGGTACCAGAATCTGACGTGCCTCGATCGGAAGATCGAGAATGAACTTCGTTCCGTCAGACGGCACGGGTTCGATCTCGACCAGGCAGAAGGGGGGGATGAAACTCTCCGGCCCGATCCCCAACGCCACGTCGCTGACGTTGGTCAACGTCGCCGTCAACGTAACAGTCTCGCCCTTCTTCATCTCGCCCTTGGCGGCGACCGTGACCTTGCACGCCTTCGCATACTGTGAAGGAAAATCGAGAAATCCGGGATCAAACTTCTTGAACAACTGCGCCACGCCCGAAAAATCCGGTTCCGGCGGATTGGCAAGCCGCGCCTTGCCCGCCAGATCCAGCAGAACTTCACGCAGCGGACCATGGGGAGTCGTTTTCAACGCCCTCGCAAGAATTTCCTGGGCCTGCTTCTCCTGTTTCGCGCTCATCACGCACAAAGCCTGCCCGACCAGAGAGAGCGGATTTGTCGGGTCATCCAGCTTCTTCAAAATCTGCATCGCACCTGTGTTGTCACCGCTCTTGGCGAGCGCCAATGCCATCGCGTAACGGGAATTGCGATTTTCCGGATCACCCTTCATCGCGCCTTGGGCCAAAGTGACCGCCATCGCGGGATTCGATTTGCCCACCAGCTCCGCGTATACCGAATAATAGATGCTCATGATGGCCAGTCGGCCCGGAATATCCGGTGCCATGGATTTCAACGCCTCCGCCAACTGATCCATCCATTGTTCGTGTTCCGCCGCTATCTTCTCGTCCCCGAGCTGCTTTGCCGCAAGGATCATAAGCATGCGCACGCGAGTCTCCAACGCCGTCCCAGGCCGGGGCTGAGTGGCAGTCGTTGCAGGCGTCGTAGTCGTCCCTTTAGGCATAAGCTGACGCAAAATATCCATGGCCTGCTTCGGCTGATCGGTCGCCACATACGCCTCTGCCAATTCCAACGCCAACATGTCGGGCCACGCCTGCCGTGGGGCGAACTGCTTCCTCAAACCCTCCGCGTAGCTGTACCAGGTCTGCATCGCATCCGTCAGCCTTGCCCGGCCTGCCAGACTTGCCAGCCTTAACGCCGACAGTGCGTCCATCGGATTATTCGTGACCATGGCTAGGTTCTCGCCCGTACGATAATACATCTCCTGGACCGGCGTGATGGCCTTGTCCGTTTCGAGTACCTGGCGATAGAACTGATACGCCTTCAAATTCAGCGGAAAACTTCGAATGGCGAAATCAAGGTACTTCCGGGCCCGATCATTCTCGAAGTTCTGATATGCAATAATCGCCAACTGGCGGTGGATCTCGCTGATCACTTCCGGAAGCAGGGTCTGGTCGCGGGAGGCCTGGTCCAGAAACTGTCGCCGGGCCTCAGCCGTCTGGTACTGTTCCACTTGAATATTGATCAACTGCAATTGGGCAAAGGCATTATGGGTCTGATGGGCAAGATATGCCTGGCAATTCCGTCTCGCCTCCTCCAACAACCCAAGATGCAGATCGACTCCCACCAGTTCGCGATACGTCGGTGCCCAGTCGGGAGTAAGCCTGGCCTGGGCATTCAGGAGCACAATCTGACGCTGAAGATCTGCCGGTTGAACTTGGGCTTTCCGGGTAATCTGGGTAGCTTCAAGATACGGGACTAGCGTCTCTGCCGCTGACATTGTCGCAAAGCCGTAAAATGACAGGAAAAAAAGGGTAGTTATCTTAATCTTTGGGCCCATTCTTTATCCTTTTTATCAGATATTTCCTAAATTAGAGTACAAAACCCCTTGACATGCAAGCTGCTTTTTAAGATAATCAGCATTGTCCTAATCAGTGCCAGTCAGCGACCGATACTTTGCCCTATCGGTCAGCCCTTCAGTCAGGGAACGCCTGCATAAGGTGGGAGAGAGTATCTGTGCAGCGAGAGCAGATACGGAACGCTGAAACTCAGTTCCGTATGCAGGGTATTATTGTGGAATTTTGGCCCGACCGCCTGGCAAAAGTTGCCGGCGCGATAAGAGATTTGGGCTATGAATTCACGCACCTCAGCGACGAGGAAAGCCTCGGAGCGTATCTACGTTCCAACTCCCCCCAAATTGCCGTTCTTGCCAGTACCGTTTCTTCCGGAAAGCCTCGGGACTATCGAATCGACATAGAGAACGCCAAGCTCCTGCATCAGCATTGTCCCGGATGCAAGACCCTATTTGTCATCAACAGCCACTTCGAACTTGATGTCTGTACCCAGGCCATCAATCTGGGTGTCTGCGGTTTCATCAATATCCAGGAGTCTGATTTTTCGGACCTCCTTTCCGAGCAGATCGAACAGATCCGAAAACGGGTTGAGGATGAGAAAGCTCAGGACATCTTCGCCAAGACTCCGGAGATCCTCGACCAGACGGGTATCGCCACGCAATCACCTGTGATGTTCAAGCTGCTCGGGCAGGTTCACAAGGCCGCCAGCGTCTGCGACGCTCCTATCATCATCGAAGGGGAATCGGGAACCGGAAAGCAGCTGCTCGCCGAAGCCGTCCACAAAATGGACCCCAAGCGATCGCGGAATCCGTTCCTGTCCGTGAACTGTGCCGCCATCGCCGGAACGCTTGCGGAAAGCGCCCTCTTCGGCCATAAAAAGGGCGCGTTTACCGGCGCCACCGAAGATCGCCTGGGATATTTCCGTTCTGCCAACGGCGGAACACTCGTCCTCGACGAAATCTCGGAGCTCAAAGCCTCGCTTCAACCCAAACTTCTGCGCGTCCTGCAGGAAGACAAGGTGCTTCCCGTCGGCGACGATAAAGAACATTCGGTGGACGTCCGCGTGATTGCCCTGACCAACAAACCCCTGGCCCAGGAAGTGGCGGAAGGGCGTTTCCGTCTGGACCTTTACCAGCGGCTCAACGTCATCAAGCTCCAAATTCCGCCCCTCCGCGACCGGGTCGAAGACATTCCTCTGCTTGTCCAGTACTTCCTGAAGAAGTACAAACATTATTATTCCGAGCCCATACGTTCCGTGGATCCGCTCGTCTACGCCGTGTTGCGGGGCGCGGTGGGGCGGGGAAACATCCGCGAATTGGAGAACATCATTCGCCAGAGCCTCGTCTTCAAGACCGGCGGATCGATCTTCAACGTCATGGACCTGCCCGACTACGTTCGCGCCGCAGCCATGCCAAATGTCGGGTCCGACGCGATGCCTACCGACCTCGCCAAGCACATCATGCAGCAACTGTCCGGCGGAAAGGTCGATTTCGACTTCCTGATGGAACAGTTCGAGCATCAGGTGCTCGAGACGGCCATGAAGAAACTCGGCCTGCGCGGTACACGCCTGGCTGAAAGCCTGCACCTCAACCGGCGAACCCTCTACCACAAACTCCGCAAGCACAATCTCATGGAATCCGACCGCGACTAGGCGGCAATTTGCCTATCGATCTGGAGTATCCGCGTCTCGGTCTGATCAAGGTCGACGCAGCCGACCATCTGTTGGTCGAAACGCGGGAAAACATGAAATAGATACCTATTTCCGCGGCGGAAACTTCCAGAAGTCGGCGTCCGTAATGCCCACCGTATCCAGCATCTGTTCCGCCCGGGCGATATTTACGAGATACCCCTGGTCATGGCAATCCGTAGCAAAACTGAAGCGAACACCCTTCGCCTTCAACCCAGCCAGATAGTCCAGATACTGATGTTTGAACGATTCAGGATACCCCGGATTCAGGAGCATGGCTTCGGCGTTGATCTCCACCAACTTCTTGTGCTGAATCACGGCTGCGGCGAATTCATCGTGCATGGATTGTGGCACTTTCCGGAAATCATCAAGCCAGGGGTCGGTGATGTATCTGCCGTCAGGTTCCTGCCAGTGCGTATGCCACCACCACGGGTGGGCCACGATGGTAATCAGCGGATGCGTGGCCATGAACATGTATTGGCGGAAAAAGTCGCGAATAACCGCCTCTCGCTCGTAGGGGACATACATGACCCAATGTACGCCGCCGATGACATACTCAATTCCGTAGTCCTCGATTTCCTTCTGCGTAATGGCGATGGCCAGGGGCGCTCCCGGAGGTCCGCCCTGGCGAATCCCGTAGGTCGGATCTTTACCTCCCCGACCGGCGACCACCTCATCGATCTCCCACTGCGAAACGCAAGACGCCTCGATCCCGAAATGGAACCGCGGTCCGGGCCTATTCTCCAGGTATTCCTTTCGCGACGCCGCAATGTCGGGCAGATTATAGGGGGTATGGATGTGGTCGCTGACTCCGTAATCCGTGATCCCCAGTTCCGCCGCCCGGCTGATCAGCGTGGCGATGGGCAGGCAGGCGTCGTCACAGGAGTTCCGGGAGTGGATATGCCAGTCGGAAGTAATTGTCATGATAATCCTTTACGATGGATGGTGTTTATACTGTAAGGCTGTGAGTCTTAATCACCTTCATCTGGATGTTTCGTCGATGGAGGCTGCTGCATGGTCGGAATGGGTTCCGAAAGAACGATCTCCTCGTTGAACCACTTGTACAGGTCCAACATCTTGCATCGTGTGCAGCAAAAAGGCCTTGTGGGCAGTTCCTGCGGCTTCGGAACTACCGTGCGCTTCTTGCACGTCGGGCAGACGTATTCAACTCCCAAAGAAACCATTATTCACCTCAATCCTCGAATGATTCCGCGGTAATTATAGCACGGTACATGGCGATCAGAAAGGGATGGAAAGACTTTTGACAGGACATTTTTTCGGGTATACTAAGGAAGTCTCGTGGACATAAAAACGGGAGCTTGCAGCGTGACACGATCAGAATGGACATCACATATCGCCTTTTTCGTGATGGGGGACTGGGAATGAAAAAATCATATCCTTCGGGCGGCGATACGGGGACTTCGCGGCTGGTGAGCGGCCAAATGGTCGGCAAGGACCACGCGAACTTCGATGCCGTCGGGACGGTGGACGAACTGAACTGTTTCCTGGGGTGGGCAAAGTGTGCCTGCGAGGACGCCAACCTTCGGGAGCGAATCGAATGGGTCCAGAACACGCTGTTCGACCTTGGGAGTTACGTTACAGGATGGTCGCAGACGGAATTTTCCGAGCACTCCGTGACCCGGCTGGAACGGGAGATCGCCGAGTGGCAGGGCGATGTTCCGGACCTTCACGGGTTCATTCTTCCCGGCGGGACGGAACTGGCCTCTCGGCTCCACGTCGCCCGGGCCGTCTCACGACGCCTGGAGCGATGCGTCGCCCACCTGAAAGGATGCGGCGCCCGGACGCTGAATGACCACTCTCTGCGGTTCGTTAATCGCCTGAGCGATTGGATCTTTCAGGCGGCGCGATTGGCCAACGTCCGGGCCGGCGCTGAAGAGACCTTCTGGAAACAGAATTCAAAGTAACCGTAACCCGGAATTGGCAACCATGGCAAAAGCGAAAACATTCTTCGTCTGCAGCAACTGTGGATCCCGTCAATTAAAGTGGCAGGGCAAGTGTCCCGACTGCGGCCAGTGGGACTCGTTCAGTGAGGAAAAACTCGAAGGACTCAGCGACGACCTGCATCGCCCGACCGTTCCCCTCGAGAGCGAAAAGCCCATGTGCCTCGCCGACGATATCGACAAGTTCCGTACGGACGATCGCCATCGCTTCACAAGCGGACTGTCGGAGTTCGACCGTGTTCTGGGCGGTGGAATGGTCGCCGGGGCCACCATTCTTCTCGGCGGTCCGCCGGGCATCGGAAAATCCACACTCCTTTTGCAGTCGGCCCAGGGAATCGCCAATACCGGGCGAACCGTCATGTACGTGACCAGCGAGGAATCCGCCAGCCAGGTCAAAATGCGGGCAGGACGACTCGGGCTCACCGGCGACAATATCCTCGTCGATGCCCAAACCAATCTGGAAGTCATTCTAAACCATGTCCGCGAAACCAAGCCTGCCGTCGTCATGATCGACTCGGTGCAACTGACCTACAAACCCACCTTGCCGTCGGCGCCGGGTTCCGTAAGCCAGTTGAGGCAGTGCGGAACGGAACTGGTGTGGCTGGCGAAATCCACGGGCGTGACCGTTATCCTCGTCGGGCATGTGACCAAGGAAGGGCTGATCGCCGGCCCGCGAATTCTCGAGCATATCGTCGACGTCGTCCTCTATTTTGAGGGCGATCACCACCACAGCCATCGCCTGATCCGGGCAGCCAAAAATCGCTACGGGGCCACCAATGAACTGGGAATCTTCGAGATGGGCGATCGCGGACTCCGCGAAATCTCCGACCCGGCTGGGCTCTTTCTCGAGGACGGCTACGCCCAGCGAACGGGCAGCGTGATCCTTTCCGCCAGCGAAGGAACGCGAATTCTCCTGGTCGAAGTCCAGGGACTCACCGCAGCCGCCGCTCCGGGAACCGTTCGCCGAAAGGCCACCGGCATCGAAGGAAACCGCCTCGCCATGATCCTCGCCGTCCTCGAACGCCACATGAAAATGAAATTGTCCACCAAGGATGTCTTCGTCAACGTGGTAGGGGGGGTGAAAGTCACCGAACCCGCCGCCGATCTCGCCGTTGCCCTGGCGGTCGCTGGCGCCTACTTCAATAAACGCCTTCCCGCCGGTACCGTCCTCTTCGGTGAACTCGGACTCTCCGGCGAACTTCGACCCGTCCCGTTCAGCGACAACCGAATCAACGAGGCTCTGAGGCTCGGGCTCGCGAAAATCGTCATTCCCGCCCGGTCCGCTCGCCAGGGAAAGGTCAAAGACGAAAAAATTATTCCATGCCAGTATTTGCAGCAGGTCATGGAGATGTTAGAATAACTCCCTATTCGGGCGGCATGGCGAGACACACGACTTCAGCCATGTAAATCCAACGCTCGGAACCTATGGCAGGAGATTTCAACATGAGACTGGTTCGAACGAATATGTGGGTGCTGGCGTGTGTTCTGATGTTGGCCGGCTGTGCGCAGGAAGCGGATCGCAAGAGCGTTCTGACGGGAAGCTCCATTACGCTCAACACGATTACCCCCGACGCCGCCTTCAAGGCCGCAGAGTCTGTCATCTGCAAGACCTATCGCATCAACTCCTGCGATCCCATCCGCCATCAAATCATCACCGTTCCCCTCGAATACACCGCCAGGGATTCCTCCGGCGCCGTGGGGGATGTGCTGATCCCGTCCAACCGCACCTTCCGAAACATCGTCTCGCTGCGAGTCTCCCCTGCGGGCAATTGCGGATCGATGATCTCGGTCCGAGTCGACGTGCAGCGCCGCGACACGGTGGCCGCCCAATCCTTCGCCTACCTGCGGCAGAACGACGACCGCCCAGCCAGTACGTCCGCGCTCCAGCAGACCGGCGCTTCGGAAAATCGGGAAAAACGCGACGTCTGGACCGACGTACGCCGCGACTATAAAGAAGAGCAGTATCTGCTCGATGCCATCAAAACCTGCCTGGTCCCCAAAACCGCAAAATAGAGTCTGCCCGGCTATCCGCCGGTAAGATGAGGCAGGATATATCGAAACACAACCTGCCCCACCACATTCGCATACACTCCCGCTATGAGGTCATCCGTCACAATCCCCCAGCCGTGCGGAAGACTCTCCGACTGACGCGCCGGCGGTGGCTTGATCACGTCAAAGACGCGGAACAGGAAAAACTGGACCATCGCCAAAATCAGCAGATCGCCCCGGCCGGCAAACGGCAGGAACAATACCGATATCCACATCCCCGCCACCTCGTCCAGGACGAACGGTTTGGGATCCTTCGACCCATAGAACTCGCATGACCATCGCCCCAGCGCAATCCCAATAATGGACGCAATGATCGTCAGTACAACCATGGCCGTCCATAGGACATTATGCGTCTGGAGATTGTTGACCAATGCGGCAATCGCGAAGAACACCACCGCCGCGCCGAACGAGCCCCACGTTCCCGGCGCGATCGGAAGATATCCCAAGCCAAAAAACGAAACAAGCAACTTCTTCAGCATAATGCAATCCCCAAAAATAACTGGACCAATGGCCCGAATCCTAAAACTTGCCTGACTCATTTTCCGGGAACGAAGCCGCCACCTCGGACTCATTGGCGGTGTTCGATCCGCTATCGTTTGTATCGCCCGCAAAAACCTTGTTCAGCGAAATGTACTTGAGCACATAATCCACCATCGACAGCAGCGTCCAGGTGACCATCGCCCAGACAAACACCAGCCGTACATTCCTTGCCCAGGTCTCCCGGAAGAAATGACCCAGCGACAGCAGAACCACCACCACCGTCGCCGACTGCAGGAACATCTTCAGCTTTCCAGCCATCGTTGCCGGAAACGCCTGGCCCTGCGACTCGCTGTGCCCACGAAGCGTCGTCACCAATAGTTCCCTCGCCGTGACCAAGGCCACGATCCACGGGGTTACGTCCGTCGTGTTCTGTCCGTCGACCACGAAATTCGCGCCCATGAAGAAAATAAACGATCCGCAGATCATCACCTTGTCCACAAACGGGTCGAGCATGCGCCCGATGCTCGTGATCATCCCGTATTTCCTCGCCAGGTACCCGTCGACCATGTCGGTAATCCCTGCCAGAATGAATACGGCGATGGCGAAGTCGAAAATCCAGTGGGAGCTTACCCCAGGCTTGCAGTTGGCTACCAGAACGAAAAAACCGCCCGACAGCCCGAGCCGGGCAAGCGTCAGATTATTCGGGGTCAGCAGGTTGCCTAAACTTTTCCAGTTAAATTTCCACATACCCATCTGTCGTCTCGTACCAACGGGACAATCATCTTCTTCCGTGTCAGTGTACCGGCCGGGCCACAAGGTCATACCCGCGGGACGCACAGCATTGTACCGGCAACTTCGTGCCCGGGATAGTCTTTTTTGCCGACAACCCCGCTCGCGGAATCAGCGTCACGGGATCCACCTGCGGAGCCTGCTTGGCGCTCCGCGCTACGAGCATCTTCTTGCCCGCCGCCGTCGGCTCAATGTACACATCGAACCGCTTGCCGATCTGTGCCCGGGCCTTGCCGTAGGCGATCTTTCGCTGCAGTCGCATCAGTTCATCAAGCCGCTCCTGCTTGACCCGTTCCGCCACCTGGTCCGACATCCCCGCCGCCCGCGTGCCCGGCTCGGGAGAATACGCAAAAGCGCCCAGGGCGTCGAACTCAAAATCGCGGACAAATTCCATCAGTTCGCGAAATTCCGCGTCCGTCTCGCCGGGAAAGCCCACGATCATCGTCGTGCGGATCGTCAGGTCCGGAATCTGCCCGCGAAGTTTCTCCAAAAGTCGCAGCGTGCCCGACCGGTTGATCCGTCGGCCCATACGCTTCAAGATGCGGTCGCTGATGTGCTGAAGTGGAATATCGACGTATTTTACAACGTGTTCCAGGTCCGCGATCGCCCGGATGGCGGCGTCGGTAAAGTTCGCCGGATACGTGTACATCAACCGGATCCAGTCGATTCCGCGAACGCGATTGAGCTTTGTCAAAAGCTTCGCCAAGCCGTTCTTGTCGCCCAGGTCGTTTCCGTAATTCGTCGTCTCCTGGCCGATGAGGATCAATTCCCTGACTCCGTCCGCCACCATTGTCCTGGCTTCGTCCAGAATAAGCTTCGCCGATTTGCTGCGATACGACCCGCGGATGTTCGGAATGCTGCAGAACGTGCACCGCTGCGAACAGCCCTCGCTGATCCGCAGATAGCACCAGTGGCTGGGGGTCAGCCGCAAACGCGCCGACTCCGAACTCCAAGGCCGGCTTCGATGGTCCGCCAGAGCGACGCGCTTCTTGTGACCCGTCAACACTTCACCCACGACCTCGGGAATCCGCCCTCGATCGTTGACCCCGATCACCGCGTCCACCTGCTTCCACCGCGACAAAATCTCCTTGCCCGCGATCTGCGACCAGCAGCCCATAATAATCAGACACCGGCATCGGCCCTTGGGGTGTTTGTACGCAGCCAGTTCGTCGATAATCCCTGCCGCCTCCGCCTGCGCCGATTGCAGAAATCCGCACGTGTTGACGATCAGCACATCCGCTTCCGCGCAGTCGCCCGTCACCGCCAATCCCGCCTGCGCGAGTTCCGCAAGCAACGTTTCGCTTTCCACCAGGTTCTTCGGACAGCCCAGGCTGACCAGTCCGACCGTCATCAAAACATCTTCGTCAAAATTCCGATTTTTTGCTTCCATTCGTCCGTTTTCTCTGGTACAGATAAAAATCTACAAATTTCCTGTGGCCTCTTGACAATGCCCGAGGAATTGTATAGTAATATGAAAGTGAAAGCAACCGGGGCCGTAGCTCAATTGGTTAGAGTACCGGACTGTCGATCCGGTGGTTGCGGGTTCGACTCCCGTCGGCCTCGTTCATGAAAGACAGGTGGTCAGCAATGGCCGCCTGTTCTTTTTTGCGGTCGGAATGGCCGTGTCTCATGGTTATAACCACTCCCCGTCTTCAGGTGTAACTTCGAAACAGCGTCCTGTCCGTGATCAGCCATGGGCAGAAAAGCCCCTGCAGTTCTGTTCAACTGTTGCGCGTCGTTCGGCTGCGCATACCGGTTCACGGGCATCTGGTCGTCGCTCTTTACGGTCCTCGCCTTCTACTTCAACTACCGGGTCTTTCGCTACTGGAAACGCCTCGGTGGAGACACCGACTATGTACCACCGACGACGAAGTTCCGCTACGAGGACCTGCCCAGGGCCAGGAATACCAAAACCGCCAGGGGCCTGTTGTACTTGATCTTCCTTCCGACGATCATCGCGGGGATTCCAATCAATATCTTCTGGCTCTATTACTACCATTCCGTAATGAAGCATCCGTATAACTTCAAGGTGTATATCATACTCACGGTGGTCGGCTATGCCATCCTGCCGTTCTACATCCGCTTTTTCAAATATATGGAGCGGGAATAGTTCCATGTGATCTCTCGTTTAACGGACGCTGGTAGCCTCGTAGCGGCCCACCTGTCGGGGGCGGGGTGGGCAAAACGGCCTCGCTGCTGGGTGCACGCGGGAGTCGTCGTGATCTGATTGGTCATTTTACATCGAAATAACATCAGAATCTGACGCCGGAATGAAAAACATGATGAGAGCGTCCGTTCACATCGCGTGGATTCAGCCGCGTGAAACGTTTGAAGACCGTGGCAAAATACTGCGAAGAAGAAAATCCCAGATCATAGGCGATATCGGTGATGGAACGCTCCCCGGCCTCAAGCAGAGCAATCGCTCGATCGATTTTACACCGCAGAATATATTCGTGCGGAGGAATGCCCAACTCCTCGCGAAATCTCGCCTTCATTCGCGAAACACTCAGCGAGGCCACATCGGCCAGTGCATCGAGCGTGATCGGCTCGAGGAGATGACGGTCGATATGTTCGAGAACGGCCTGCATATCGTCCGAGACAATCCGATTGACCGGACGGCTTGAACAATCAACGACCATCAACAGCCATTGAACGATGACGTTGGAAAGGATCGTCGATTTCATCGAATCCGAAGGGGCCTGAATCGTTCGCACAATCCGATTGAAAATGCTCGCCAGTTCCCGCTTGCCGTTAAAGTGGCGATGAGGCAAATGATCAAGCCGATGGATGAGCGGATCGGCCGACGACGGTGTCATCCCGATAAAGTGCCGGTATCGTCTGGGAAGGCGAATCTGCATCCAATAGAGCAATCCGCGACCCTGGGGATGTTTTCCGGAACTGTGCACTTCATTCGGCCAGGTCACGAATATCTCATTTCCGGACATCACATAATCTTGTCCTTCGACGTGAAAAATCATCCGGCCGCTCTTGAGATAACAGATTTCCATCAGGCCGGGATGGATGTGATTGACAAGGCCGGGCATGGCAGCCCGTGCGCGGAAAACACCCACCAGCGGAACTTCGGGCAGGTCGAAGTCCTTCAGGTCAATCATCAAACGATCACAAGGGGTGCGAATCGTCATGTTTGATATTGTACTGCGATACCCCGCTGTAAGACAAGCCCGTGAAGGTGTGCTAGAATGAGTCTATCAGTGAGATGAACTGGAGAAAACAATCACACAAACATCACGTGAACTTGTTTGTCGTACGTTAAAATTCGAAACCCCTCAGCGATTGCCGAGGCAAACATGGTGTTTGCCTTGGTTCACCGCCAGGTATGCATCGCAAGTCGAAGCCTTGAGACAAAAATACCCGGACGATATTACTCAAGCTCCAATGCCGTATTTGCCCAGTGCACGGGCCGCGGGTGATCCGTACGCCACAGGAACTTACACGGACGAATGGGGCTGTGTGTTTGAAAATATCCAGGCCGGTGTGATTGGTGAAGTGAAACATCCAATTGTGACCGATATCGAAAACCTCGATGCCTGCCGACCGCCTTATGAAATATTGCCCGTGGATATTTCTTCGGCGAAAGTGAAAGTAAACGAGTACTGCCGAAGCTGCGACAAGTTCGTTTTGGCGGCCGCCTGTCCCCGCCCCTGGGAGAGGATGCAGTTCTTGCGCGGCACCGAAAACGCCATGATGGATATCATCGGTGATGAAGAAAATGCCAAAAAACTTCTGGACAAAATTCATGCCTATTATATGCATGAGTTGAGCTTCTGGGCCGAGACGCAGGTCGATGCGTTATTTTTCATGGATGACTGGGGTTCGCAGCGACAACTTCTCATCTCGCCGGGGATCTGGCGAAAATTGTTCAAACCGCTGTACAAGGACTATTGCGATCAGGCCCATGCGCATGGCAAGTTCATCTTCATGCACAGCGACGGCTGCATCAGCGAAATCTATGAAGATCTCATCGAAATCGGGGTCAGTGCCGTAAACTCACAACTCTTTACGATGGACTTGGCCGACCTCGCCCAACGTGCCAAAGGCAAAATCACCTTCTGGGGCGAAATCGATCGTCAGCATATTCTGCCCTCCCCGGACCCGCAGGTCGCTCGATACGCCGTTCGACAGGTCGCCGAGCACCTCTACGATCCCAAAGGCGGTATCATCGCGCAGTTTGAACTCGGACCCGGCTCGAACATCGAAAACGCTTTTGCCATTTACGAAGAGTGGGAAAGAGTGTCAGCCGGGTTATAACGAATAAAAACACTCTTGTGATGATTCGTATCTTCCCTTTTCCTGAAGATGCGTATTCGTCTCCTCGACGAAGGTCCGCTGGGCGTGACCGTGGGAACCGACAACAAAGGCGGAAGCAACAATTTCCCCGGAGAGAGTATTCCGCTCAAGACCTGCAACAAGCTCAATACCACCCCGAGAACGTTGACCTATACCTTCACCGACGACCAGCTTGAGACCCTGGCAACCTATGCCGCCAACGGACGATTCGCCCTGGGCTTCGATCCCGACTGCCATTACTGCAACTCCGGGATCAGCCTGGACGTCGTCACGAATCACGTTCCCGAACCCGGTAGTATTGCACTCATGCTCCTCGGAGCCGTGGGATTCATCAAATGACCAAGCCGGGGTACGATTGTCGCGTAACGACATAGTTCCCGGATCTCAAACACGACGGGGCGATCCGATACACGATCGGGTCGCCTCGTCTCTTTTTTCATCATTGAAAACCGCAACGACTGTCGGTATCCTCTTGCCCTGATCGTTATGGAGCAACGCAAAATGGCAGCAGCATATGTCTCGTGGAAACCGACCGTGGCATCGTGGATCTGGCCCGAAGGGCAGGACAAACCCGACAATTCCTTCGTCCAATTCCGTAAACCCTTCGATCTGACCGCTGTTCCTCCTCAGGCCGTCGTGCATGCCTCCGCCGACTGCCGATACCTGCTCTTCGTCAACGACCAGCCGGTAGGGCGGGGGCCCGTCACCACCAACCCCAAATTCAAACAGGTCGATGTCTACCAGGTCGCCCCGTTCCTCAAGCCCGGCAAAAATGTCCTCGCCGCCTACGTGCTCCAGCGCCACCGGAAAAATTCCCGCTACTGGCCCGCACGCGGCGGATTCATTCTCGAACTAACCGCCGGCTCGCTCCGCCTCGGCACCGACCGTACCTGGAAATGTCGATGGGCCATTGAATCCAAATCCGACACCCCCAACATGACCCACCAGAACGGACCCCAGGAATGGGTCGATGCACGGCTTGCCCCCGTCGGTTGGCAGCAAGCGGACTTCGACGATCGCGACTGGCAAAACCCCCTCGAAATCCAGAATCCCTGCCGGTTCTGGCCCGAAGCCCTCGAAGTGCGAACCGTCCCGCACATGCTCCGGGAAATCATTCACCCCGTCCGCGTCGTCGGATATTACGGCATCGGCTGCCGGAAATCCGTCGAGGAAGAGCACGAACCCGCCCGTCAGCTCGAAGTCGATTACGTCCTCAGCGGTGTGATCGGCTGGAACGTCGATAACCTCCTGCATCCGGAAAAAGGCCCCGCCGTCTTTCAGGAAAACGTCGGAAACGGCGTCGGCGTGGTCGTGGACCTCGGCGAGGAAATGTACGGATTCCCATTCATCGATATCGAATGTCCCGCCGGCGTCACCGTCGATATCGGCCACGGCGAAGTCCTCAGCCGAAACCGAATCCAAACCAATCTCTACCCCGAAAGCCACGCCGAACAACGCTACGCCGACCGCTACACCACTCGCGACGGCCGTCAGCGATTCGAAATCTTCGAGCACAAGGGCTGCCGCTATCTCCAGGTCCATTTTCGTCGTATCCCAAAGCACGAGTCCGGCGGATCGCGCATCACCGTTCACCAGATCGGCTTTGTTCGAAGCCGTGCGCCTATCGAACTCAAAACCGAGTTCTCGTCCTCCGATGAAACACTCAACCGCGTCTTCGACATCTGCCGCCGAACCGCCGACGTCATCTGCCAGGATTGGCACATCTGCGACGCCCAGCGCGAACAGAACAACTGGGTCGAACTCTATCAGGACATGCTCATGTGGCAGGTCTTCGGACGCGTCGAAATGCTCCGAATGACAATCGAAATGTTCGGACGCGATCAGCTGCCCGCCGGGTTCATCCCCAGCACCGTCCCGAGTATCTACGACAAAGTCCAGACGCCCGAAGACCAGTACATCTTCACCACCTGCGCCTTCCCGATGGCCGTCTACCTCGACTGGCTCTACGGCGGGCTCGACGATCGCCAGGCCCATTGGCTCGCGTATTGCCAAAAAGTCTACAACTGCCTGCTCGGCTACCTCGGACCCGACGGCGTCCCCGTCAACACCCCCGGAAGCCACTGGGCCGAGTGGACCGGTATGGACGCACGCCCCGGCGACTGCGGAAGGCCCGTCAAAAATACCTGGGAAGTCACCTTCTTCTGCTGCTGGCTCATCCTCGGCCTCCAACGCCTCGCCGACTTCGCCCAGTCCCTCGGACACGCCGAGCTCGCCGACTCCTGGCGCCAAAAGGCAGCCGACATCCGCGCCGCCGCCGATAAGCGATATTGGTCCGAGCAACGCCAGGCCTACATCGACGGCATCTATGACGGCCAACCCAGCGACACCGTCAGCCAGTCCACCAACGCCCTTGCCATCCTCGCTCGTCTCGGCCACCGCGATCGACTCCTCACCGCCGCTGCCACCATTCTCGACCCACAACGCTGCGACGTCGAGTCCGGTATCAACAACATGTCCATGCTCCACGACGCCCTCGAAAGCATCAACGCCGATCGCGTCGTCCCCGACCGCATCCGTAACAAGTGGAAAAAGATGCTCGACCTTGGCGCGACCACCACCTGGGAAGGCTTCGAAGCCCTTGAGCGAAATTGCGGCTGCTGCTTCGGATTCGGCGCCCATCCCCTCAATTACATCGCCCGAAATCTCCTCGGCGTCGTCCCTCTCGATCCGGGCTACCGGCGGTTTTCACTCCGAATCGCTCCGCACGACCTCACCCACGTCGATGGAGCCGTCGCCACGCCCTTCGGACACATCAAAGTCTCGTGGCGCCGTCAGTCGAACTCCCTCACCGTGCAACTCCACGTCCCCGAGGGATGCACCGCCCACGTGGCCCTGCCCAGAACCTTCGAAGAACCAAAATTCTCAGCCGCCACCCTCAATGGCTGCCCCGTGAACCTCGAACCCCTCGACGTCGCCTGCGGATCATTCCTCCGCGAAAAGGCCCCCGCCTTCACCGCCCAACCAGGCCCCCACGAAGTCGCCTTCCGCTAAAAACCAACGCATTCTCTTTCTTTGTGACGCACACTCCAGTGTGCGACTTTCTTCTCTTCACCGGCTCCGCCGGCTGGTCCCCAGCGTTGGCGGGGGGACTCCTCTCTTCCTGCTTCCCCCAAAAAAATTACCCGCCGAAATGCTTCCTTCCACGATATCATTAGTGGTAACCATACTCATTACGCCGAATGCGCGATAATAACCGTTTACATCGATTATTCCATTGCATGGGAGTGAACGTGAGAAGAAAAGCCGTCGCCATCCTGCTGGCAGGAACCGCCCTCGTCTCCGCGGGCTGCAATTTCACCTATCTGGTGCATTGCGGCTTCGGGCAGGCCCGCGTCCTCACCCACGCCGTTCCCCTCACCAAAGCCCTGAACGCCACGGACCTTTCTCCCGAAAACCGCGACAAACTCCTCTGGGTCCAGCAGGTCCGCCAGTATGCTCAAGACGCAATCGGACTAAAAACGGGAAACTCTTACCTCACCTTCTACGACACCCGTGGCGGTCCCGCCGTCTATAACCTCAGTGCCTGCCGAAAAGATTCCCTCGACCCGTACACCTGGTCGTTTCCCATCGTGGGAAAAATCGAGTACCTCGGCTATTTCGACCAGGCTAAAGCCAAACGCCATGCCCGCCAACTGGAACAAGAAGGCTACGACACCTTCATCTACGGCGCCAGAGCCTACAGCACTGCCGGGTGGCTCGCCGATCCGCTCTTCTCCTCGCTCCTCAAGTACGACAAACCCGACCTCGCCGAAACCGTTATTCACGAACTGACCCACAACACCGTCTTCAAACCCGGCGACAGCGGCTTCAATGAAACGGTCGCCCACTTCGTCGGCCAAAAGGGCGCGATCGCCTTTCTGGACTCCAGGGGCGGCGAAACGGCGAAGCTCTCCCGACAGATGATCGAGTCTGCCGAGGATCAGGAGCTGGTAAGCGAATTTCTGGACGGAGTCTATCGCGATCTGGACGCCTTCTACCGTCGCACCGATCTGTCCTCCGCCCAAAAAATCGCCCACCGGGACCGCATCTTCCTCGCCCACCGCCAAACGTTCAAAACCCGCTATCTCCCGCGACTCCATCATCCGGAGGCAATGAAAGATTACGCCGAGCTGCCCGTCAACAACGCACAGATCGCCCTGCATCGACGATACAACTGCGATACCGATGTCTTCGAGAAGGTCTACCAAGCCAATCAGCGGGACCTCCGAAAAACTGTCCTCGTCTTCGCCCAAGCCGCCAAATCCCCCGACGCCTGGCAGTTCCTCAAAAACTGGCTGAACAAGCCGCACGAGTTGTGATAATACGCATATTTCGTGCGATTCTCATCGTCCCAACCGCACAAGACCATTGCAAAAATACGAGAAAAAGTGTATACTACGCTAAGATCATTTCTTTGGGTGTACGACGTCGGGTTCGGGTGTCTTGGATTATGGCAGGATGAATGGGGACACCCTCGGTTATTGGTGGTGGCTGTACTCGAATCGTATGTGAGTCGCTTGGTTTGGACCCCAAGCCACGGCCGAACGGGTCTTGGGCGGAACAACGGAGCCAATGGCTTTGTCTGCCCCTGCGTCCGAATTAAGTGGACTTGGTATAAGGAGCATTTTGTCATGGACACGACGCAGATGCTGGAACAGGACACGGTAACCATCACGCTGAGCAGGGAGCGGTACAAGGAACTGCTGGACATCGTAAGCGTAATCGGAAGAGACTTATACGACCTGGTGAACCTGGAAGCGGTAGTCAATTTCTACCGCGATCATCAAAGACTGCAAACGCCCCTCGAAGACGTCCTCGCCGAACTTGACAATCCCTCGCCGTCTCGAAGCGCCTGGCAGCGACAAGCACACTTCAAACACCAGGACCTGGCCCTCCTGACTGCCCGTCTGCAGGAAACCCTTATGGATGGATGCTTGACCTGAACCGGCATCGCTCAAAACAGCAAGTCCTCGATCCGCAAGACCCGTGACCCATCACGATCAATCCCCGCCAGTGTGTAACTTGTGGCCCACGCTCCACCGTGCGTCTTTGTCTTCTCTTCACCGGCTCTGCCGGCCAGCCCCCAGCGTCAGCTGGGGGACCTCTTTCTCTCTTCCCTGTGGCGCACGCTTTAGCATGCGTCTTTCTCCTCTTCTCTGTGTAGGTCAGCCGCCCCCGGCTGACGTCTTCTTTCCCATGTGGCGCACGCACTCTTGCGTGCGATCTTCTCTCTTGGCAGGGCGGGTTATCAACCCGCCGTCTTCCGTAGGGTGCGTCGTGACGCACCATCGTCTTCCGTCATCCTCCGGCCAGATCGCTTGTACGTACGCTTCCTCACGCGGTCTTTGTGCGACCCAGGCGCAACTCTTCTTATGCCATCTTCTTCACACAATTAGGACAAAGAAACTGAATCCGAACTCCGTGCCGTTTCAGTGGCGTCTGATACTTCCACCAATGTTTGTCGACTGCATTTAGGACGAAGGGTGACCTCTTGCTTGCCCTCGCTACGGCAACGAATTTGCGATCGTTTCGATCAAAATCCGTAAGTTGGGGATCGTCAGGAAACTCTTCGAAACTGCGCAGCGCATCTCCTATCGGAGTAATCGAGACTCGTTCACAACATCCTGTAACGGCTTGATTTTGCCAGACCCATTTCATGAAGTAGTCACCTACACCTGGTTGACCGCTCATGCTCAGATTGTTCATATATTCTTGCAGAATATGCAGACGGTCATCCAAGACAACCACCCCTCTATTTCGGACGGCTTCGAGAACTTTGACACACTCTCGCACGCAATCCAAGTCGGCTTGCCCACTATTCCCGTTGGCAACAACGGGAACGTTGGTGTCAATAACATATGCTGTCATTCCTAAGTTTCCTTCTGTCTCGCGATAGCAGCTTTTGTAATAGCAGCCATTTCCCCAAAGTCATCGCCAAAGAAGTCCTTCGGCCAATTGCTGATTGAGCCAAAAATATCCACCTCCAAGGGAGTCAACTGCGAACCCAGTTCTGACACCTCACAGAAATAGAGTGCAATCTCATTTGCATGTATTGTTTCGTCGGCTACGCGTCGCTGCAATCGGCGAAGAAGATGCTCACTGTGGCTCTCAACAATGATCTGCACGTTTCTATTCTTCATGGCGTCGATGAACACATCTGCTAATCCGGACTGAACAGAGGGGTGCAAGTGAATTTCCGGTTGCTCCAGAAGAATCGTTGACCCTTCCGGAACATAGTAGCAAAGAACCAATACGGGCAATATCTGTGATACGCCAAATCCTACATCGGTAATCAATACTTCAGGTGAGGATGCAGTCTTTCGAACATGGACCTGATAGAGATTACTACCCTCCGCAATTGGCTTCACCGAAAAATCATGGATTAGTCCTAGTGTCTTCAACCAGGTCGCGATTCTCTCTTCAAGAGTCTGCTTCTTTCGTCTGGGTCCGGGAGAAATATACGCTCCGCGCTGCCGAGCGGCTAGCAAGGCATCAACCACTCGTTCTCCACGGCGGCCCATATCCGCTGGCTCCGATCCTTTCCATGCATAATGTCGCTGCGGAAATTCGCGAAGTGGTCCAAGGTAATATATTTGCCCAAATAACTTCTCAAAAGCTAGCTGAAGTTCCGCGAGAAACCCTGCGTTTTGATAGTAAGCGTATACCTGATCCGGAAATCCGTAAAACTTTACGGGAGCGGGTAAATCCCAGGGACGTCCCTGAATTCGAATGAAGCGGAAATCTCCCCCTTCACTGCTCAACTCGTACTTTGCGCCTTTTGTCTCCTTCTTGCTGACAACAAAATGATGTTCTGCTAAATCGTAAAGGAATTTGCTTACCGATAGACGATCTGAACCGCCTTCTCCAATCGAGCACGAAAAACCTAGGTTCTGTGATGAGAAGAGCAAGTTCTTTCTGCTAACAGGGTCCTTAATCGTAAGTGGCTTTCCCAGTTCCCATTTGAGAGCGAAATCAAGTGTTCCTGGTTTGACATGCCTGTATACTGTGTCCCGAAAACTCCCTAGATTGGTAAGACTGCGATCATCGCCGAACTCCAATACTTGGGAACGATCCGACGACTCAATTGTCTGTTTCAGCATTAACAGGAGTTGCAGGATGCTCGTCTTTCCGGAACTGTTTGTCCCGAAGAGGCCTGTAATCGGCGAGAACCGCATCGCGGATATCGCCTTCCACGATTTGAAATTCTTTACGCTCAATTGGGTTAACATTGGACAACTCCTTCTCGAATTTCATCCAAGTCGCGTGGGCGATCCAGGATGCTCTGCCGATTCTCGACCATGCTATTCGCAAGACACCGTGATGCCTCTTTTCGCACCTGCGAACATTATACAGACAATGCTCAGATCGCGATACTCAATATGCTCTGAATTGTGCAGTGGTCCTCCGATAGCCGCCACGGTCCTGCGATCCTCATTCCTGTGTCTCGAACGCAAATCCGCATTCGTGCGATCTTCCTCCGTAAATCTCCTCACACCTGTTCATGTCGGCATCTCCCCATCCACTCCGTCGCCCGGCCGATGCCCTGGTTCAAAAACCCCAAATCCGACCCGACGGCTAACACGGTGAATCCCTCGGCCATCGCCTTTTCGGCGGCGCGAGATTGCGGAGCAAGATGCCCGCTTTCTTGCCCTGATTCCGGCAGGTGGCGAGGACTGTCGCGCAAGCTGACTTAAAGACGGGAAGATCGAACTGCCGCGTCACGGCAAGGTCACCGTCTTGATCTTGATCAGCCGCCCGAGCAACGACCCTTTCACCGATCCAGCCCCCAGCGACATGTCCGTCACCGCTACGCGATTGAGCACGCGGACGATATCACGCCCGCCGATGATCTGATGATAACCCCACGTGGCATGAATCGCGTAAGGCCGGCCATCGACCATGCCCAAGAACAGCATAATATGATTGTCAAGCCGCAGCAGCGTGATACCGCCGATTCCCTTCTCCGTCAGCACCGCGAGTTTCTCCTCGTCCGGCGCGCCCTTGGCGAACTCCGCCACCAGCCGACCGACCTCAGCCTGCTCGGAGCTGTTTCGCGGCATGCGAATACCCACCGTCGCGAAAATCTCCTGAATGAATCGCGAACAATCCTGCTCGCCTTCCATATCACCCCAGCCGTAGGGGGAGTTCAGGAGCTTGAACGCCTGCCGAATGATCGTTCGCGGCGTGTAGGGCAGAAAACCTTCATGCACGTCCTCGGCCCGCATGTAAGCGGTCCGCCAGCCGCAAGTTCCGTCGGCGTTGCGGACCGGGATCGTGACGTGTACCAGTTTTGTACCAGTTTTTCCGACCAGCGGGAAGGTGGTGCCCATCCGCACATAGTCGTAAAGTCCTGTAAGATTGGGATTAAGGTAGATTTCGCCCTTGGCGCTGGTCACAACGACGGAAGCTGCGGAAATGTTGTATTTTTGGTGCGCTTCTGGTGCGCAGATGGCGATCTTCTGGGCCTTCACCCAGCCGTGGCTGGACGGGCTAAGCGTATAAACCCATTGGCCATCGTTAGTTGTGTGAAGTATGCTTGCCGGTGTACCGATGTCCAGACCGTTGTTCTGGATTTCGTCGAAATCGATATCGCCAGGCACCATGTACACCGGTTCGTCGGTGGGCAGCAGGCGCTGATCGGCGAAGCAGACCGCGTAGCCGCGGCGGATGGTGACCTGGTCGGGGATGCTGCCCAGGTTCATGTACTGGCGGATGGGGTCGTAGAATCGCGGACCGGCGACGGTTCCGTCTTTTTGATAGAGTTTGCGTTTAAGGAAACATTCCAGATCGTTCAGGAGGCGGGTTTCGACCTCGGGACCGGAAAGAGTGGTGTTCGTTTGTGTGAATTGGTGTTCGATTTTCACATTGTGATTGAGGCGGTCGATCTGGGTTGGCGTGAGGATGATTTTGTCGGGGCAGGGATGCCGGCTTATCCAGTAGCCGGGGGTCTTCATCAGCCGCTGAGTGTTGGGTACGATGGTGGGGGGCGCGTTGTAGAGTTTTTCCCGCTGCTGTTCCGCGCATCCGGCGGCCAGGAGGAGCAGACACAGGACTCCGATATTTCGACGCATGTTCATAGATACTTTCCGAAATCGACAACGGCTTTGTACATGGCGGCGAGGTTGGCCCAGGGGACGTTGGGGGGCAGATTGTTGCCCTCGCGGAAGATGAATCGTCCGCCTTCCATGATCCCGCTGGTGAGGATTTGCTTCGATCGTGCATAGACCTGGTCGGGCGTGCCGGAGACGAGGAGTCCGACTTCCGGTCCGCCGCTGATCTCGACGTCGGGTCCGAGCGTTTTTCGGAGCCAGGTGAAATCGACGGGGAAGCCCGTGTCGAAGGATGTGACACCGAGTTCCTCGTGGATGGTGGGGAAGTGGCGGGTGGCATCGCCGCAGAGGTGGATGAATCGCTGCCCGGGCTTCGATCCGATGGATTCGTAGAAGTAGCGGTGGTGGGGCAGGAGCATTTCCTTGTACTGGTCGGTGCTGATGAGGGCGATGGAATCGTCAGCCATCCAGGTGCATTCCAGGGGCTGATTGTAGCGTTTGCAGAACGATTTCCATCGATTGAGGCACATATCGTTGATGAAACGGAAGAGTTGGTTGGCGTACTCGGGATCGTCGAGCATTTCAGAGAGGATGTCGGAGCCGCGGACGCTCATGGCGATGGTAAGCGGTCCGTCGGTTCCGCCGAAGGTAGGCGGAACGATGTTGATCGGCCGGTCCAGGAACGTTTTGTCTTTCACGTAGTCGGTGAGGAACTCGTAGAACTCGGCCGCGGTGGAGTAGGGCGGGCGGTCGATGGGGCTGGAGATGTCGATGTCGAAGATCGACCGCTTGTTATCGTCGTCGAGGATCGGCGTGGTGTCGGGCAGTTCGTTGGGATGGAAGAACATAGGACAGCCGAAGAACTCAGCGTCATGGGTGTTCATGAACTGAAGAGTGACGTTCCATTTTTCGGGCAGTTCAGTATCGGAATCGCAGAAGAGGTTGAAGCGATTTCGGCAGACGTATTGGTAGAGCAATTCGGCCTGGAGCATGGCTTTGGGGTCGGTGAAGATTTGTTTGTAATCCAGGCCGCCGGAATTGAATCGGCGGTCGAGGACTCCGACGCGGTTATTCAGGCCCAGCATCATGGGTACGCGAATGGGTTTGCGGTCCCGATAGGCCTGCCAAACTTGCTTTTTCTCGGCATCGGAAAGCCTTGGGGGAACGTAGGGGGCGAATTCGTCGAGGTTCAGGTTGTCGAGCTTCCATCGCGGATCAAAAAGGTCGGTCATACATGTTCTCCAGTCGATTCCTGAAGGAATAGGAGATGATTGTAACGGTTGACGGCGGTGATGCAAGGGGAAAGGGGGGAGAGGCAGAGACACGAATCGCACGAATGGAAGCGAATACGACGAATAAGAAAGAAGGTGAGGTGGCCGTCGTCGGTACGACGACGGCAAAACGAAGAGAAGAGAGGAGGTTACGCGATGATCGGTGTCGCGACGGGCGTGCCCTGGGATGGGTGTCTATGAATTGGTCCAGGAGGTGTTGTGTGGAAGTTGGAGCGTGAAGTAGAAGGTTGAGCCTTCACCGGGTTTTGATTCCATGCAGACTTGCCCACCATGGCGTTCAATAATACGTTTGACGACGGCGAGTCCGATTCCGGTGCCCGGATACTTGTCGCGTCGGGCATGGAGTCGCTGGAAAGCGACAAAGATACGATTGTTGTATTGAGGGTCGATCCCGATTCCGTTATCTTTGACGCTGAAAAGGCATTTGCCATCCGTCACCTTTGCTGACACGTGAATTTTGGGCGTCACACCGTCCTTTCTAAACTTGATGGCGTTTCCGACGAGATTCTGGAAGACCTGCGTCAGTTGCGTGCGATCTGCGAGGACTTGCGGCAAGGGGTCGTGGGTGATTTCGGCCTGCGTTTCTTCAATCGTCAGCCTGAGGTTTCGGAGCGCTTGCGTCAGTATGGTTTCACTGTCGGCAAGTTCCGGGGGCCTGGTTCGAGTGTTGATGCGTGAATACTCGAGCATGTCTTTGATCATGTTCGACAGGTGTTTTGCGCCACTGACGACAAATTCGATATACTCGTTGGCTTCGGGGTCGATGTTGTCTTTGTATTTGGTTTCCAGAAGTCCGGCGAATGAGGCGATCATTCGCAAGGGTTCCTGGTGGTCGTGTGAGGCGATATAGGCGAATCGTTCGAGGTCGGCGTTGGATCGGGACAATTCCTCGGTTCGCTCGCGGACTCTTTCCTCGAGTTCCTCCTTGGCCAATTTGAGGGCTTCTTCCGTCTGCTTGCGTTCGGTTACGTCGAGGGCGTTTCCGATGATGGAAGGGACGCCCTTCAAGTCGATTCGGATGGGGGTGATATCGATCCATCGCTCCTGGCCGCTCTTGGTGATCATTTTGTATTCGTAGCGGGCGGGCAAGGTGGGATCGCCCATCAGCCGGCGATGGTACCGGTCGGCGATCATCGCCCGGAAGTCCGGATGAACCAACTGGAGAATGTCCATTGCGTAGAGTTCTTCCGGCGTATAGCCGCTGAGGTTGATCAGGTAGGGATTGGCATAGACGAACTTGCGGCCTTGGATGATTCCGATGGGAGTGTTGGAGATTTCCGCGAGGGATCGGAATTTTTCCTCGCTTTCCCGGAGTTCGGCCTCCATGGTCATCCGCTCCGTCATATCGCGAATTCCCCCGACCAGGCGGACGGGTCGTCCGGTGTCGTCCCAGACGATTCGCGAGGTTTCTTCGACGTTGACGTAGTGCCCATCCTTGTGCCGAAGGCGGTAATGGAGAGTCAGGTCCTTGAGGACCTTGAACCCTTCCTGCGATTGGCGGATGAAGTCGGCAACATCGTCAGGATGGATTATACTGATCATCCATTCGAGGGTGAGGGGGACCTCCTGGGGCGAATAGCCCAGGAGTTCCGGCAGGCCGTGGACGGCATTGACTTTGATTTCGGGGAAATGAAAGACCGGATCGGGTTTGTCCAGGTTGATTCCGACATCAAACACGAGTACCCGTGCGGCGTCGGCCACGAGACGGAATCGCTCCTCCTCCTGTCGCAGGGTCTCTTCCGCGTACTTTTGTTCCGTTATATCGCGTGAGATCGCCAGCAGTCGTTCCGGTTCCCCATTTGCGTTCCGGATAGGGGTTATACGCACGTCAAGTCCCCTGGTTTGTCCTGACGGGGTGATGAGTAGACCCTGGAACGAACCTTCATTGCCGGCGCGGGCCTGAGCGATGGCCTCGGCCACCTGCGGGCGGTCCTGGGGTCTCCAGAGATCAGTCATTGGTCGTCCGATATATGGGGTGATGTCGGAGACGCCGAGCATTCTCTGTCCGGCGAGGTTCATGGAAAGCAGTCGCCCCTGCAAGTCGAGGGTTTTGATGCAATCCAGACTGCTTTCGACGATTTGGCGGTTGAACTCCTCACCGGCGCGCAGAGATTCTTCCATGCGTTTACGATCTTCGATATCCACCATGAGGCCGACCCATTTGATGATCTGCCCGTGCTCGTTGCGGATAGGAATTCCGTGCGTCTTCGCCCAGCGATAGTGTCCGTTTCTGTCACGGACGCGGTAATCGATATCGTACTCGTCTCCGGTCTGAATGGCCCGCATCCATGCCGACCGCGCGCGTTCCTGATCATCCGGATGCAGGAAGTCCAGCCACGCCCAGCCCAAGAGTTGTTCGGTGGGGACTCCGGTGTATTCTTCCGCATAGTGGTTCACATAGTCAAGGAACCCCTCTGGAGTGGAGGTCCATACGGCTTGGGGCAATACGTCAAGCAGTTCATGACACTGGTCCTCATCGCTGACGGACGCTTTTGCTTTCAGGCTAATTCCGCTCATTTGTCCCCCAATCCGAGACTTCAGTGATGAGAGTCGCGACTCTATATAGTTCTTTCAATCCCCGCTCGAATGTGCTTCCGCTGAATGACGATGAGGCCCGACGTTCGTTGTTATTTTCCCCGGGAGTTTCCGGCAGAGGGATCGGTCAGTAATAATACTCTCAAACATCCAAATTATAGGATGCGTGCATGCCGTTTTCCACGTCCCACCGCACAATTCCCGCTTATCGAGAAGTAAGATTATTATCGCTCCGACTCGGGGGAAATCAATGATTTTGTGGGGAACGCAAGAACGTGTCTGGAAAGGCGTCATTGCGAACTCCCGATCATGTCGGGGGTACAACTCCGTGAAGCGATCCGGGTTGCGAATATACACGGGCGTCAGGGCGGGAGAATGCTTCGTCGAAGACTTCTCTCGCAATGGCGTCTGGGGGGCGGGTCCGGGAGTTGTTTTCGGGAATGTATCGAAAACGGGACGAAGGAATTGTGGAGTTTATTCGCGGATCTGGCCGTAGCCTCGGACGACGTAT
The DNA here is from genome assembly GCA_964563935.1 of uncultured Phycisphaerae bacterium. Taxonomy (GTDB): domain Bacteria; phylum Planctomycetota; class Phycisphaerae; order JAAYCJ01; family JAAYCJ01; genus JBAZZQ01. The sequence continues at coordinate 40,341 of CAZLZE010000022.1, forward strand.
TTGTAGGTGGTGAGGTCTGCGGCGCCCATGGGTCCTCTCGCGTGGAGTTTGTCGGTACTGATTCCGACTTCAGCGCCCAGGCCGTACTCGTATCCGTCGCTGAACCGCGTGGTCGTGTTGACCATGACGCTGGCGGAGTCGACCTGGCGTACGAATTTGTCGGCGGTGGGGACGTTGTCGGTGAGGATGGCGTCGGTGTGGTGCGACCCGTACTTGTTGATGTGGTCGACGGCTTCGGTGACGTCGGCGACGACCTTGACGGCGAGGATGAGATCGACGTATTCCTTGTACCAGTCTTCCTCTGTGGCAGGTACGGCCTTGGGGAAGAGTTTTTGTGTTTCGTGGCATCCTCGAATTTCGACGCCGCGTTGGACGAGTTTTTCGCAGATGGCGGGGAGGTATTTTTCGGCGACGGCGCGATGGACGAGGACGGTTTCGGTGGCGTTGCAGACTCCGGGTCGCTGGCACTTGGCGTTGATGACGATTTTCTCAGCCATGGCGAGGGAGCAGTCCTTGTCGACGTAGACGTGGCAGTTGCCGGTGTAATGTTTGATGACGGGGATTTTTGAGGCGGCGACGACGGTGCGGATGAGGCTTTCTCCGCCGCGTGGGATGACGAGGTCGATATCATCGCTGAGCTGGAGGAGTTCTGTGACCAGGTCGCGATTGGTGGTTTCGACGAGCTGCACGGCGTCGATGGGGAGGGCGGCTCCGCCGAGTGCTTCGCGGATCGCGTCGGCGATGGCGGTATTGGTGTGTATGGCTTCCTTTCCTCCGCGGAGGATGCAGGCGTTGGACGACCTCAGGCAGAGTGAGGCGGCGTCGGCGGTGACGTTTGGTCGGGATTCGAAGATGATGGCGATAACGCCGATGGGGACACGCACTTTTTCGATACGGAGTCCGTTGGGACGGACATAGCCATCGATGATTTGCCCGACGGGGTCGGTCTGGCGGGAGACCTGGTCGATGGAGACAGCCATGGCTTCGATTCGGCTGTCGGTGAGTCGCAGGCGGTCGATCATGGCGGTCGAGAGTCCGTCTTTTTCGGCCGAGGCGAGGTCCCTGGCGTTGGCCTCCTTGAGTTGTCCGGCGCGGGCGCGGATGAGTTCCGCCATGCGAGTAAGGGCGAAGTCTTTTTGTCCGACGGATAGATCCGTCAGTTTTCTGGAAGCGGCTTTCGCCTGGCGGGCCAGTTTTGACGCGTAACTTTTAAGATCGGTTGTTTCGTTTTCCATGGTTCATCCTGTTCTGTGTGCCGTAGGGGTAAAAAATCACTTCGGTTCGGTCGGCGTCGCCGCCTGTTGATCGATAAGTTTGAAGAAGACGTCGGGCAATCGTACCATTTTTGTGGTATCCAGTTTAACCTGGTCCGGGAGCCGGAATTCGACGGTTTTGAGGAAGGTGGAGGTGTAGTGCATGTCGTCCGCGTCGAGTTGAATGTAGGCGATGACGTTCTGGGGGTTCTGAGGCTTGAGGTTGTTGATCAACTCGGGGGGACCCTTGAGGGCGACGGTGATCTGTGAGTCGCGGATGTCGACCTTGTATCGGGCGAGAAGATCGGGCGGTCCCATGACTTTGATCTGGGAAATGGTGAACAGTCTGGTGATGGACTGCTGCTGCACTTTGAGCTGGACTTTGACCTGGGAGGGGGAAGTGGCGACTTCCTGTCCGAGGACGAGCCTTGGCAGGGGGAATTCTTCGTTGATTTCCTGATCCTCGACCTTGTTGCGTAGTTCATTCTCCAGATCGACGACGAGGAATTTATCGCTGTCATAGAGTTTCTGGTAGGCGGACTGGGACATGGTGACCTTGACCTTATTGGGGGTCACGACGGGGATGGTGGTCTTGGTGGTCCCTGTATTGACGCGGACCGGCATGGGGACGGTGATCATGGGGTCGAGAAATATTTTGACCTGCGCGGGCTGGACGTCCTGGATGGTGATCGTCCGAAACTGCGTTCGCAGATTGGAGCTGATGATTTCGGTGGCGTCCTTGACGAGGGTGTCGCCGTGGGCTTCCTCGGGTGTGACGGTATAGGTTGGTTTGAATTTACCTTGCCCAAGGGTTCGCCTGAGTTCCTCGAGGTCGGCCCGTGGGCCGGCGAAGGTGACTCGGAGCTGGCCGGTGGGTGGGTCCTGGAGATCGACGGAGAGGTCCGATCCGGACTGCGGGGCCACGAGCAGGGTGACGACTTCCGTACTGGTGACGACGTTTTCCTGATCCGCGTAGATCCAGATCAGACAGGTGAGCACCAGGGTGGTACCTACCGGTCGAATGGATTTTTTAATTTTGTTCGACAAGGCTTTTCTACTCCTGTCATCAAGGTCGCGGAATTCGCGACATTACTCCGATCCGTTCTCATCGCCTTCGGTGTTCAGCAGCCTGCGCAATTCCTTCTCCAGTGCCTCGGGTGTGAATCCGCGGTAGAGTTTTCCACCGACGGCGATGGAAATGACACCGGTCTCCTCGCTGACGACGATGACGACGGCGTCGCAATCTTCGCTGAGCCCCACGGCCGCGCGGTGTCGCGATCCGAGGGTGGGATCGAGTTCGCCGGACTCGGTCAGGGGGAACTGGCAACCCGCGGCGGAGATTCGTCCTTCCTGGATGACCGTTCCCAGATCGTGCAGGGCGGTCGCGGGCCAGAAGATGGTCTTGAGCAACTCGGGCGTAATTACGGCATCGAGGCGGACGCCGCTTTCCGCGACGGTGTTGAGGCTCACCTGGCGTTCGATGGCGATCAGGACTCCGATTTTATGTGAGGCCAGATACCGGACGGCGGCGGTGATTTTGGCGACGGTGGCGTCGGATTCGCTGATGAAGCGATTGAGCCAGTGTGCTTCTCCGATGCGCATCAGCGCTCGGCGGAGTTCGGGCTGGAATACGACGAGTGTTCCGAAGAAGACGGCGTAGAGCACGGGTGTGGCCAGGACGTTGATTCGTTCCAGGTGCAGTCGTCCAGCCATGACTCTCAAGACGAGGAAGATCGTGGCGAGGATCAGGATGAGTCCTCTGAGAAGTCGCAGTCCGCGTGTTCCCTGGAGGAAGTTGAGGATGATATAGATGACCAGTCCCACGACGAACAACTCAATGCCGACCGTCGCCCATCCGTAGGCACTAATCCGTTCGAGATAACCTTCGACACTTCGCTGTATGTTATGCCACATTAGAACTAACCGCCTTTGCCAGGGTTCGCCTTAGAATATACCAAGGTTTGCTACTGTTTCACAGGTGGCTTGTAATTATACATTGACGCTGATTGCAGGTTGCTGACTTGCCCCTACCATACCCCAAGAGGGTCAAAAAGGAAAGGCCTAACCTCAATGAAATCAAGAAATTACTTTTGATCAAAGAAACTTTCATCTGATGTGGAACCTGCTATAATGGCTGGCGTATAAATCTGTGAATGGAATTTAGGGAGGAAAACATGATGAAACTCAATCGAGTGCGTGTGTTTGGATTTGTGTCGGGTCTGGTTCTGGCGGTGTGTGCCGTCGCGGTTTTGGAGTACGCGCCGGGAACGATATTGGCGCGTGAGGTGTCGGTGAATCAGCCGCCGGCGAAGTTGACGCCGCCCCCGGCTGAGGATTTTGCGATTGCGGAGCGGCTGAGTCGGGTGAACAACTATATCGCCCGTACCGTGAGTTCGTCGGTCGTACACATCTCGTCGACAAAGATAGTCAAACCGCGTGAGGGAATGGACGATGACGTATTCCGGCGGTTCTTTCCGGACGATCGTTTTGCGCCGTTTTTCCGGTTTGAGCCGCAGAAACCTGAGCCTCAGATGGGTCTGGGCAGCGGGGTGATCATCGACCCGTCCGGGTATATTGTGACGAATCACCACGTGGTGGACGGTGCGGACAAGATCAGCATTGTTCTGCCAGACGGCCGAGAGTTTCGTCCACAGTGGGTTCGGAACGATCCTCCGACGGATCTGGCGTTGATCAAAGTGGACGCGAAGGACCTTCCTGCACTTGAATTGGCGGATTCGGACCAGGTTCAGGTGGGCGACTGGGTGCTGGCGGTGGGAAACCCGTTCGGACTGGACAATACGGTGACGCAGGGTATCGTCAGCTACATTGGTCGCGGTCTTCGCCTGAGCAGCACGATCAACTACAGCAATTACATTCAGACGGACGCGGCGATCAATCCGGGCAACTCCGGTGGTCCGCTGGTCAATCTTCGCGGACAGATCATCGCGATCAACTCGGCGATCTTGTCTCGGACGGCCAGTTATGCCGGTATCGGTTTCTCCATTCCGTCCAACACGGTGAAGTTCGTGGTCGCCCAACTCAAGCAGTCGGAGCAGGTGACCCGAAGTTATCTGGGCGTTCAACTGCAGCCGGACCTGACGGTTCCGCTGGCGAAGTACTTCGGGTTGGACAGCACGAAAGGCGCGCTGATTTCCGAGGTCGGTTCGAATACTCCCGCCGCCAAGGCTGGGATCAAGGCGGGCGATATTGTTCTGGAATTCGACGGGATTCGCGTACAGAGCAGCCAGCACCTGCAGAACCTGGTGGCGGAACGTTCTCCGGGAACGACGGTGAAGATGGTGGTGTGGCGTGACAAGAAGCGGGTGGAAGTGCCTGTCACTCTGGAAAAGATGCCGAAGGACTATCTGGCGGGCAAGATGACGCCCAAGCCGGATCAGGAGGAGACGTCCCCGACGCAGGCAGAGATTAAGGAGTTGGGCATCACGGTGTCGAGCGTGACTGAAGAACTGGTGAAGAAGTTCAACCTGAAGGTGACGCAAGGCGCGTTGATCGTGGATATCGACCCGCAGGGCGAGGGCGCCCGTGATGGTCTTGCGGAAGGCGATGTGATCGTGGGCGTACAGAACGAGAAGGTCACGTCGGCGTCGGACCTGATGCGGATACTTAAGAAACACTCGCTGAAGGCTGGTGTGGTCTTCTACGTCAAGTCGATCGGCGGCGGGTCGAAATATGTGATTGTGAAAACCGATTAGGCATTGCGGATGGAGTCTGGAAATTTTCAGACTACTGTTGAGAAACGGTCCGGTCCGCGGTTATAATGCGGAGCATGGCAAACGAACTTAACATGAAGTTAGTCGAGCGTTTGGCTCGTCTCCGGGAGAATATCGCCAAGGTTTTTCTCGGACGGGCGGAAGTCATCGATCAACTGATCATCGGGTTGCTGGCGGACGGACACGTTCTGGTTGAAGACGTTCCGGGTGTGGGAAAGACGATCCTTGCCCGGGCGCTGGCCAAGAGCATTCAGTGCCCGTTTTCCCGTATCCAACTGACGCCGGATCTTCTCCCGAGCGATATTATCGGCGTTTCCATCTACAACGAGCAGACGCACAATTTTGAGTTCAAGCGAGGTCCTTTGTTCGCGAGCATCATTCTGGCGGACGAGATCAACCGAACGACGCCCCGGACGCAGTCGGCGATGCTGGAGGCGATGAGCGAAGGTCAGATCAGCGTGGACGGAGTCACCTACACGCTCGACCACCCGTTCATGGTGATCGCGACGCAGAACCCGTTTGAGTTCGAGGGCACGTATTTTCTTCCGGAGAATCAGCTCGACCGGTTCACGCTGCGGGTCACGATCGGGTATCCGGCGCCGGAGCAGGAGAAGCGAATCATTCTGGAGCAGCCTGCGCGAGCGGCCTTGGCGCACCTGGAGCCGGTTCTGAACTCGCAGGAAGTGGTGGAGATTCAGGGTTTTGTGGACAAGGTTCATGTGTCGCCGGCGATCATGGATTATACGATGCGGTTCATCACGGCCACGCGGAGTCACAAGCATCTGGACCTGGGGCTCTCGCCCCGCGGCGGGCAGGCGTTGATTCGCACGGCGCAGGCGCGGGCGCTTCTGGAACGGCGGGAATTCGTCATTCCCGAGGACATCAAGCATCTGGCGGTTCCGGTCTGTGCCCATCGCGTGCTGAGCAAGAGTTATCTGGACGAGAGTCAGTCGAGTTCGACGTCCAGTGTGATCAACCAGATTATCAATGAGATCCCGGTTCCGGTATAGCCGGGAAGGTTCGAGACCGCCGGTCCGCGTGACGGTCGCTGAGCATTCCTGAGTTTCACTTGATCTCGCGACGCCTCCCCGATTGTTTTCAAAATCAAGGCAGTGACTTAGGGTTTGAAAACGAAGGCGAAATGCATTATTCTTGTGGACTGTGATACGGTCAGGAAATACAATCCGATCCAATAACGACCTTCGCTCTCCCGCGGTCGCCGGGGCGGAGCTTCCCGAGTATGAGGATGTGATCATCGAGGTCGATGCGCGGCGTGTGATCAACCAGACGCCGACGCGATGGCACATTCAGTATGGGATTCACATGGGATGGTCCATGGTGACGTTTTTCATCGTGGTGGCGATTCTGGGAACGATGGCGTTCATTACGCAGTTGGGATTGCTGTTCTGGGGCGCGTCGCTGGCGATCTCCGTGCTGTTTGTGTCCGTGATGTATCCGGGGTGGATGATCGGCGGGTTGAAGGTGACCAAGACGCTTCCGGATACGGGCATCGTTGCCAAGCCGATGCCCATTACCTACACGATCGAGAACACGCGAAAGCATTTTCCCGTCTATTCGATTCGCGTGGTGGAACTTTTCCCGGCTGGACAGTTGGTGGATTTGCCCCGGGTGTATATTCCGTACATCAAGCCGGGCAGGAGCTGTTCGTTTCAGATTCTGGTCACTCCGAGCAGGCGCGGTCAGGTGACGTGCCTGGGGACGCGTCTGGCGAGCAAGTACCCGTTCGGGCTATTGACGCGGTTCCGTACGGTAATCGACAAGCGGGTCGTGACGGTATATCCTCCGCTGGGGAATCTGACGGCGCATGTGCTTCCGGCGAATCTGCAGAGCGATTACCAGCTTGGTCTGACTCAGCCTCGATATCGCGGTACGAGCGATGAGTTCTATGCCCTTCGCGAATACCGGGCGGGGGACAATCCCCGGCTTATCCATTGGAAGCGTTCGGCGCGGATGAGGCGTCTGGTGGTGCGTGAGATGTCCCAGTATTCGCCGAACCGGATGACGGTCGTTCTGGACACGTTTTTGCCCGAGCAGAATCTGATGAGCGGTCATCTGTTCGAGTTGATGGTGAGTTTTACCTCGACGCTTCTTTGTCTGTCGCTGGAGCGGGGATATCGGGCGGGTCTGGTGTGTTCGGGCGTTCCGCCTTTAATGGTTCCCCCGTTGGCGGGTCGGGAGGCCCAGCATCGTATCCTGCGAACGCTCAGCGCGGTGGAGCATCAGTCTCACAGTTCGCTGGTGGACCTGTTCCAGAACTGGCGTCTGACGCGAGGGTGGACGGGTCGGTGCTTTATTGTAAGCGCGGGCGAGCCGTCGCGGGGCCTGCTGGGCAAACTGGGCGAGATTATCGGTCCGGTGCAGGTGTTCATCGTCGGAACGCCGGAATGGCGAAATGCCTTCATGCCTCCCATGTGTCTGCGAGCCCAGGAGGTGCTGGTCTGCCATGTTTAAGACGAAGCAGCTGCCTTTCCTGATCTTCCTGTGTGCGCTCCTGTCGGTTCACGCGTTGCTGGACCGCTACATTTCGGATCCGTACGGCGTTTTCATGATGGTGGCGTTGCTGATGGTGATGGCGTACCGTCGTGTGGGTCGTCCGCTGCGGGTTCCTCGCGCCGTGGCGGTCATGCTGGTGATGCTGGTCATTTTTACGCTTAACGTGGCGATTTTTGTGTTGAAGGTGAACCAGGAGCTGGCGTTGGTCTGCTTTTTGACGGTTCTTATCCTGGCCAAGGCGTTTTCGCTGCGGAAGATCAACGATTACGGTCAGTTGATGTTCCTGTCGGTGCTCAGTATTCTGGCGGCGGGGGCGTACAATCCGACGCGGAGCTTTCCGGTGGTGGCGATTTTGTACACGATTTTCGGGGGATACGCGATCTACAAGACGCACCTTCTGACGGAGGTGCTCGCTCATCGCCGGATCAAGAAGACGATTCCCGCCCTGGTGGCGCATGCGGATCGCCGCCGGTGGTTCGGGCCTTTTTGCACGGCGTGCGTGATCACGTGCGCAATTGCGGTTCTCATTTTCGCCGTCATGCCGAGGCAGTCGCCGAACTGGAACTTCGTGGAAAACCTGGGAAATCAGCAGGTGACGAACACGGGGTTCAGCCAGGAGATCACGCTGGGGCAGATGGCGAACATTCTCCAGGATTATACCTCGGTTCTCCGGGTGAAGCATTACCAGGAGGAGAAACAGAAGGGCTACAATCTGGCTCTGTATCTGCGGGGTATGGTGCTTTCGGAGTATGTTCAGTTGGGAAATTCGTGGAAGTGGCTTGAAGAGCATTCGAGCGGGGCGATTGACGTCAGACCCACCTCGTCGTTGTCGAATCCCGTTTCCATTCAGGCGTCGACGACGAAGCCAAACAGCCAGGTTCTGTGGCGGATTTCATTTGAGCAGTCGATTTCGTCGAATTTGTTCGTGATTGATCGTCCGTTGTCGGTGTCGACGAATCAGCCGTTGTCTCTGAGTTACTATCCGCGGGAGAACATACTTTCCGCGGGATCGCAGTATCCGCCGAAGGGGTTTGTTTACGAGATCCTTACCGAGCAGCGGATCAACGATGTCAAGCCGGAGCCCAAGGCGGTTACGTCGAGTCCGTCTGCCCAACCGCCGCGCCAGTCTCGCCGCAATTCGGTTCAGGCGTCCAGAACGCAGTCCGGAACCATGTTCCTGGATTCCGAGCAGACGAAGCCGGTGGAGATCGGTCCGTTCAAGCCGCTGGCTGAGAAGATCATCAGTGGGTTGAAGCCGGATGCGACCGTGCAGGAAAAGGCGCAGAAGCTGGAGACGTATCTTCGGTCGGGATTCAAGTACACGCTGGATAATATGGACGTCAAACGCTCGGTCGAGCCGGTGATGGACTTCTTGACGCGGCGGAAGCATGGTCATTGCGAGTATTTCGCGTCGGCCATGGCGCTGCTGGCCAGATCGTTGGGGATGGACGCCCATGTGGTGATCGGATTCAAGGGTGGGACGTACAACAGCTTCGGCGACTACTTCGTGGTTCGGAACTGCGACGCTCACGCGTGGACGGAGATCTATGTTCCCAACCGGGGCTGGGTCTCCTACGATCCGACGCCTCCGGCCCGGGATGATTTCATCCGGGACCGCGACGACGCGTCGTTCCGATGGGTGTGGGACATCGTGGATATGATGCAATACAGCTGGGCGGACAAGCTGAGCAACGTGGGAACCAAGGTCCGCACGCAGTTTCTGAAGAACTTTCAGACCAAGGTCGTGGTTCCGACGAATCCGCTGGTGGATATGGAGAAGTGGTCGATCAATCGGGCGATACATCGCCTGGTCAATCTGATCAAGGTTCCAAATTACACTTCGGTGTGGATGCAAATCCTGCATTCGGTGGTGGCCCTTCTGGTCATTGTGATGGTGGTGATGATGCTGCGGATTTCGATGACGGTGTTCGGGATCATCTGGAGCATTATCCGCCAGACGCTGCGCCGTCGGTGGGAGATTCGCTTCGGGAGCGTGTGGTTCTGTCCGGTGGATTTTTACCGCAAGACGCTGCTGTGGCTTCAGGCCCGGGGAATCAATCGTACGCGGACGGAGACGGCAGGTGAATTCGCCGATCGCATCGGGCGGATTTTTCCGGATATCGACGGTGATCTGAAGTACATGACGGATGTGTATCTGGAAGTCCGATTTGGAAAGAAGGCCATCACGCCTCAGCAGCGGGAGAGGGCGGTTCTCGCCGCCACACGGATTCAGACCGTTCTGACGGAACGGGAAAAAGGCAAGTCTCGCAGCGGCAAGAGTCGCGCATAGACCCATCTCCTGGTTTAGAGCTTCTGTCTCGCCATTTCATTCCATACGGGGCCGTTTTGTCGATGATTCAGCCATTGGTCGGGTAATTTGGAGCGAAATTTCCGCAGGATGCGGTAATTTGCTTGCAGAGTGTTGGTATTTGTGCTAAAATACCCGCATGAATTATGTGAAGGGTGATTGATGGCGGTTTCTACGGTGACATATAACAGCAAGGCCTTGATGCTGAGCCGACGGCTTCTTGATGACATTGAAACGGGTGCGTTTCAGCCGGGATC
>CAZLZE010000023.1:0-47738 GCA_964563935.1 uncultured Phycisphaerae bacterium
TGAATCATCCGTCCGTATCGACGTAAAAGGATCACATTCCGCACACCCTGACATACAGAAGACGCAAACCGCCGTGAATGTCCACACCCCGTTGGAAACAAGTGCACGCCACATGTTGTCCCCCTTACATGACATGGCCACAACCTTACCGGTCTGATTAGTTGGATAAATACTTCAAGTGCCCCGCTTAGAGTACTTATCTACTTCATGGAAGGGTCTTTGTCAAGGAATATCCCGATGTCTATCGGTCTTGCAACTGAAGATCAATGAAGATCGATCTGCTTGAGCTTCTTTTCGGCCCTGTCAGGCATTCCGGGCTCAAGCGTGAACGGGTCACGACCTTGGCAGGCGTCGACGGCTTGCTGCCAGAACTTCTTGGCCTCGTCTCGTTTGCCCAACTTCAGACAAATGTCTCCAAGATGGTCCAGCACAACAGGATCAGCCTCGTCCATTCCGCGATAGGCCATCATGCCATATCGATACGCTTCGTCATACCTCTCCTGCCTATACAGCGTCCAAGCCAGACTGTCCAGATACGAAGCACTTCCCGGTTCGGTCGCCAAAGCCTTACGAATCAGGACCTCAGCCCGACGCTGATTGCCCCCGGTGTCCGCCAAGGCATAGCCCAGGGAGTTGTTCGCCCATCCCAGGTTCGGACTGGAGGAGAGGATTTCTTCGAGAATCTTCATGGCGCAATCTGTCTTGCCCCAAGAAAAATACATGGCTACGAGGATCTGCTGCCACTGGTTCTTTACGGACGGCTTGGCTTTGGCGATCTGTTCCAAGAGGAAGCTCTCGGCTTGCTCCGACCTTCTCGCCAATTCCAGGGTCCGCACGATCTGCTGCCGCAACCCCATGATATAGGACGAATCGGGAGGCAGTTTGTCGATCTCCTGACGAATTAAGCCAATCGCCTGATCATACCGCTTCGCCTGCTGCAGGCTGTTGATGAGGATCAGGATCGAGGAATATCGGTGCTCCTTTCCCGCATTTGCAGCCATTTGGCGGGCCAACGCGATAGCTTCATCGAACTTGTTGAGCTTAAGGAGAACAGTGACTTTCAGTCCTTCAAGGAAATGGCGTTCTGGTCCCGCCCCCGCGAGAAATTCGTCGATTCGAACCTTCGCCTTGTCCGCCTGTCCACTGTCCAGCAAGACGGAAATCAAGAGCTGTTGCCACTGCATCACCGGAGCTTCCTTGGCCGTCAGGTAACTCTCCAGCAGACCGATGGCCGAAGTAAACTGCTTCTGCCGAAGCCGACAATCAACCTTCATTCTCAGCAATCGTGCCCTGTCTTCTTTACCGGCGGAGGGCAGCCAGCTCTCAATCGCCGTGATCGCCCGGTCCGCCCCCTGCTGTTCCATCAAGCACTTAATCAACCACATCTGCAGTTGGGCGATCTGAGTTGAGTTGCTTTCCTGCTTCAACAGGGTCTCGATCAGCGGAACGGCTTTGGCATACTCCTGAGCATCGACATACATCCGAGCCATGGCGAATCGAAGCATTCGGTGATTGGGCCAAGTCTGCAACAGCCTTTTCCACGCTTGCTCGGCCGATGCATATTCCAGCAGCCGCCAGTATGAAAACGCCTGGATCTCCACGATTCGCTGATAGTCTCTCGCCGTGAGCAGTCGATTCCGTGCCAGAATCTGGTTTGCCAGTTGGACGACATACCCATAGTTGCCGAGGGTGAAATCGAGTTCCACCAATTCTCGGTCGAGGCTGCTGGACTGGAATCCGCTATTTCGCAGGCGATTGAGTTCCTCGCGATACGTTGACGCATCCGGATTACGGGTGAAGTTCATCTTGGCCGTCAGCAGTCTGTATTCCTCGTCCTTCCCAAACCGTTCGCCGTACTGCTGCAAAACTGTTTCCGCCAGAGACGCGCTGTCCGCATCAAGGAGCATTTGGACCAACCGGCTCATCGTGGCCGGACCGGCCAAACCGTTTCCAATAATCTGCTTCAGGAGATCGAATGCCTTGGAGGCATCGGTGCTTCGGAGGTAACACTCGGCGAGGTTCAGCAGTACCTGATCGGAATCGGGATTGAGTTCTTTAGCCTCCGTCAAGGCGATAATCGCCTTGTCGATATCGTTCAACTCCATCAGAGCACAGCCCTGGATATACAGGATTCCGCCCGCCTTGAGTTTTCTGGACAGCGCCTGCTCCATCAGATCGGCGGCGTCCTTCCACTTGCGGTCCTGGAGAAGCAGCTGCCCGTAGGCCAGGTAACCGGCGAGGAAATCGTTTCGGAGTCTGAGAGAGGAATGGAAGTGCTCGCCCGCCTGCTGCGATTGCCCGGCCGTCTGAAGGGAAAGGGCGAGAAGGAATTGTCTGGCATATTCCTTGTCGGCGGGGATAACCAGGCGGACCAGAGCCCGGATGAGTTTCCGGCTGGCTGTCGCGTCGATGCTCTTCATGGCGACAGGAATGGCGGCAGTCTTGGTATCGGAAGCGGCCACCGAGTCGATCAACAACTTCGCCGCCTGCTCCATTTTGCCTGCACGATCGAACACACGAATGAGAAGGCTGAACACCTGGCTATTCGACGGATCGACCTGGAGGATCTTCTTGAGAACCACGCCCGCCAGCTCGTCGTTACCGCTCTTCCGCAGATTCTCGGCGATTTTGACACCCAAGTTGGAGTTTTCCGGGTGCGCCTTGTAGATTTCGGCCACTTTCACCGCCCAGCGCCTGCCGGGATACAGTTCCTGATACAATTCGAGGATCGATTCATCGACGCCGCGGGATCGGGCCAGGGCATCAAGCAGCTTGGTCGCCTCATCGGTCTTCCGCAGACGCGAAAAACAGCGGATCGTGCCGATCGTGGCTTGCGTCTTGATGGCGGAAATTGTTTGTCCTCGGCCGAAGTAGTCCAGCGCCTCTGTGTTGCGATTGAGCTTCAGGAGCAATTCACCGACAATGAGGTATATCCCCGGACGATATACCTGGATCATCCTTTTGACGCGCACATCGCTGATCGTCTTGTCGTTCTCACCGCGGTCCATCTGCTCCAGCAACGGACGATAGATCTCCAAGGCCGCCGTGAAATATCCGTTTCCGGCCAACGCCCCGGCGAGTCGAAACGCCGCCAGCATTCCCTCGAGACTGATCTCGTGATCAGGATGCGTCCAGACTCGCATCGCGCGGTACAGGTGAGCACTGGCTGTTTTGAAATCACTTCCCTTGAGCGTCGCGCATCCCAGAACATAGTTGGCCGTCGGCTCCTCGGGGTCGAGAGAAAGAATAATCCGGGCATGGGTCTCGGCGTCCTTGACCATCCCTTGATCGAAATACAGCTTTGTCAGGAGCGACTGAGCGGGCAGATACGTCTTATCAAGACTGACGGATCGTTCCAACGCCTCCACCGCTCCCTTGACATCCTTTTCCAGCAGCAGCGACTTGGCTTGAAAGAAGGCCAGCACGGCTTCCTGATTGATCTGCTCACCCGCCGGACGGGTCGACGCGGGACGCGTAGACGCAGGGATATCACCGAACAATTCCGCGAGGGTAACGGACGCCTTGGCCGAATCGGGTATCTGAATCTTGCCTGTGGACTTTACAGTCGTTGCCGATCGACATCCAATCACAACCAGCAACACAAAAGCGATACAATTTACGACCGGCCATGCCGGCAACCGTCGACGATCTATGTTCACGGGATCACCTTATTCAGCGGGTACGTAATGATCCCAGTCGCGCCGGCTCGTTTGAGCCGCGGAATCAACTCACGTTCCTGAATCTCTTCCAAAATGACTTCCACGGCGGACCAGCCGGACTCGGCCAGCGGGCTTACCGTGGGCGATTTTTCGGCAGGGAGAACCTTAAGCACTTCGGCCATTCCCGCTTGCGGAACATTCATCTTAAGACCAACCTTGAGCGCCCCCTCGATCGCGCCTCGCAGGAGCATGGCGATATTCTCAATCTTCGTTCGTTTCCAAGGGTCGGCCCAGGCATTCTTGTTCGCGATCAGACGCGGGGTGCTCTCCAGAACATCCGCCAGCACCTTCAGGTTGTTCGCCCGGAGGCTGCTCCCAGTCTCCGTCACGTCAACGATACCGTTGAGGATCCGCGCTTTGACTTCCGTGGCGCCCCAGGAGAACTCCACCTTGACATTCACACCGCGATCCGCGAAAAACTTCTTCGTCACGTTCACCAGTTCCGTGGCAATAATGCCTCCGTTGAGGTCCTCAACCTTTTTGACATCCGATTCCGCGGGCACGGCGAGCACCCACCGAGCGGGACGTTTGCTTGTCTTGGAGTATACCAACTCACAGACTTCCACCACCTGGGAATTGTTCTCGCAGATCCAGTCGTACCCGGTAAGCCCAAGGTCAATAACCGCGTCTTCCACATATCGGCTCATTTCCTGGGCACGGAACATCACGCATTCGAGTTCCGGGTCATTGACGGAGGGAAAATAGCTCCGAGAGTCGACGGAAATGGAAAAGCCGGCCCTGCGAAACAGATCCAATGTGGAATCCTGCAGGCTGCCTTTGGGTATGCCCAACCGGAGGGTCTTTTTCGTTTGATCAGAACTTGCCATGAATACTCCTATCTAATCGTTGTCCTTCTTGCTCTTGGGTTTTCGTTTCTTCTCTTCAGACTCAGCGGCCTTTCGTAGTTGCCAATAGAAGGCGGGTATCTCCGACGCCTTGAGTTGCCGCTCGATAAATGCCTTCACGGTCGCGACGTCCGCCTCCGCCGGCATGACCTCAGAACTAACCAGGTACTCGAGCATCCGATCGTCCAGCGGCATGACGGGGACCTCGAAAGAGAACAGCAGCATCATACACCGGGCATGGTCCGGGCACCCTTTGATGTCCTCGAAGATTTTGCTCAATTCCGCCTTGTTCTTGTCCTTCAGTTCGGAAAGGTCGAGCGTGTCAAACCGCGAGAACACGGCGTTCAACGTGCGCACAAGGTCGGTCGAGGCCCGGGTTGCGTCGGACAAGTACTTTTTAAGCAACTCGGCCAGTTCCACCGCCGGCGTAACACGCAATTCGTTAAAATCAACCATCTCTTCCTGGATGGCCTTGAACGCCTGTTTGGCATGAGAGAATGTGTCGTTCGTCGCGAGAATCCCCAGGATGAGCACCTCGGTCACATTATCGGGAAGCGTCTCATAATCGCGGTCTTTCGGTTTGGGAAAGTCCTTTCGAAGCCGATTCTGCAGGCTGCGGAATGCCTTGACGTATTCACTTGCAATTTTCATAGCCATCGTTCCGGGATAAGTTACTCTTGCGTATTCTCCGATTTATCGCTATCCGGATTCTCAGACTCCGGAGCAGACTCCGCCGATCGCCCACCCTCCCGCTCGGCGCGTTCGGCCTTGGATTTCTCGATCAACTGCATAGTCTCAAATCCCCTCTTCAATGATTGATCGAGGTGAAAACGAAGCGTTGGACAGGTTCGCGTGCGAAGATTCTTGGCGACCAGTCCCTGCAGGATACCGTGGGCCCGGTCCATCGCCCGCATGAACGCACGCTGCTGACTATCCGTTCCCATGATGGAGAAGTTGACGTCCGCATAGGACAGATCCGCGGTGATTTCCACCCGCGTAATACTGGCCATAAGCTCCAGTCGCGGGTCGGAGAGTTTTTTCCGCATGGCCTCACTGATGACCAGCCGGATCTGCGACTCCAATCGTTGTATTCCTATTTTCGCCATCCGCTACCTTCTCTTTCCCTCCGTCAGACCAGATCAATCTGGTAGTCAACCAACGTCGCACCCCGGGAACTGCGCAGGTGGTTTAGCACCTGATCCAGGTACTGGCGGACAAACTGGCTGTCGTTTCCAACCACGCTAATCCCCAGGATGCCCTGCCGGTGGCGATCCAGAGCATCTACCTCCGCGATCGACACGTTGAACTCATGCGAGATCCGGTCCTTGATGGACTTGATCACCCGCCGTTTGTCTTTCAGTGTCATCGCGTCGTGGATCATCAGTTCCACCTGCATTATTCCCACAATCATGATCGTTCACTGTCCGAAAACAGGTATCTATTCGCCGGAACTCGTCGGTATAAGCTTCCGCGCGGTTTCGGTCATCTGGTATGCCTCGATGATGTCGCCTTCCTTGACGTCGTCGAAGTTGGCGATCTTGATTCCACACTCGAATCCCTGGCGAACCTCGCGGACGTCGTCCTTGAAACGTTTGAGCGATTCGAGCGACGCATCCTCGCGGATGATCACGTTCTGCCGGATAATCCGCACCTTGGCGGACCGTTCGATAACGCCTTCGGTCACCATGCAGCCCGCGACGGAGCCCACGCGAGTGATTCGAAATACATCGCGGACCACGGCACGACCAAGCATCTTCTGCTCGATCGTCGGACTGAGCATACCCTCGAGGGCCGATCCGATATCTTCCAGAAGATGGTAGATGACCGTATAGGTTCGGATCTCCACTTCCATGCTCTGGGCCTTGTTCCTCGCCAAGTCGTCCGCGACGACGCCAAATCCGAGGATGATTGCATCCGACGCCTCGGCTAAAATCACGTCGCCTTCCGTCACGGCGCCGACCGCGGCATGCAGAACGCGTACCTTGACTTCATCCGAGCCCAGCTCAGAGAGCTTGTTCTTGAGAACATCCAACGATCCCTGCGTATCCGTCTTCAAAATCAGGTTCAGATGCTGCACTTCGCCGGATCCCACCTGCTGGAAGATATTTTCCAGGGTCACTTTCGGTCTGGCGTTCAGGTAGGCCGAACGATCTTCCTGACGCTTCTGATCGGCGATATCCTGGGCCTCGGAGAGGCTGTCGAGCACGAAGAATCGATCGCCCGCGTCGGGGATGGCGTCCAACCCGAGAACTTCGACCGGATTGGGCGGACCAGCCTCTTCAACCTGCTTGCCGGTATCGTCGAACATGCTCCGAACCCGGCCGCACGCGGCGCCGACAAGGAGAACATCTCCAACCTTGAGCGTTCCTTCCTGCACCATCAAATCCACGACCGTTCCGCGGTTCGGATCCTGATGTGCTTCGATCACCAGACCCGTCGCCGGCCCCGTCGGGTCGGCCTTGAGGTCGAGCAGGTCGGCCAGCGTGTTCAGGTGCTCCACGAGATCGTCCATTCCCTGCCCCGTCACCGCGCTGGTGCGGATGACATCGACGTCGCCACCCCACTCGGTCGGGATCAATTTCTGCTCCGCCAATTGTCCCAGCACCTTGTGCTGATCGACATTGGGCAGATCGATCTTGTTCAGGGCGACAACGATAGGCACACCGGCGGCCTTGGCGTGACTGATCGCCTCGACCGTCTGGGGCATGACCCCGTCGTTGGCGGCAACCACCAGCACGACGATATCCGTCATCTGCGCGCCTCGAGCACGCAGAGCCGTAAAGGCCTCGTGACCGGGCGTATCGAGAAACACCACGAACCGGTCGTTAATCGGAACCTTGTACGCGCCGATATGCTGGGTAATTCCGCCCGCTTCACCGGCCGCCACACGCGTGTGACGAATGTAGTCGAGCAGACTCGTCTTGCCGTGGTCGACGTGTCCCAGGAAGGTCACGACCGGACCCCGACGCTGAGCGTGCTCGCGATTGCGATTGGCGAAGGCATCCACCAGTTCTTCGTACCGCGTCTTCTTCCGGATGATATCCACTTCAATACCAAGCTCCATGGCCAGGTATTCGGCCTGCTCCGCCGTGATCGACTGATTGATGGTCGCGGGTATTCCCTGGGCCATCAGTTTCGGGAAGAGCTTGCTGAACGGGACTCCAATCGCGGAACAGAACTCTTTCAGAACGATAGGTTCCATAATTTGAATCTTTCCCTGACGGGCAACCGGGGCAGCCTGCTTGGATTTCTTGGGTTCCGCCCGGCGAAGAATCGTCGGGTGGTCGCTGGCTTGGGCCAACCGTTGGCTCCGCTCCAGAAGGTCACGATCCCGCCATTCTTTCAGTTGCTCGATGGACTCCACCACGCGTCCGCGACGGGGATTAATGCGGCTCTTGACCTTCTTCCTGGCGGCTTCTTCCTCTTCCACGCTCAACTGTCCGGACCTTCCGCCTCTTTTGCCCGGTTTGGATCCAACGGCGGGGGTCGGAATGTTTTGCTCCGTAGGTGATGGTCTGGGTCCGAAATCACGGGGTG
Source organism: uncultured Phycisphaerae bacterium (assembly GCA_964563935.1). Taxonomy (GTDB): domain Bacteria; phylum Planctomycetota; class Phycisphaerae; order JAAYCJ01; family JAAYCJ01; genus JBAZZQ01. The sequence goes on from CAZLZE010000023.1 coordinate 8,102, forward strand.
ACGGAGGTCTGGCAATGAACTCAGGCCTTTCTACACGTACGACGCGCGGACCTCTCAATACCGCCGGGGCGGGAACGTTCATTGGTCCCACCGGCTTGACCGATTCCTCCGCCGCTGGCTGTCCCTGCACCGGTTCCACCGTCGGAGCCGGTGCCGGCGTCACAGCAGGCACCTGCGGTTTCTTCACCTCGACAGGCGTGACCTTCTGAGTCGGTAATTCAACCCGGGCCGCGGGAATCAGGATCTCATGCTCGCCTGCTTTCGCCGCACGCGGCTCAACCGGGACCTCGGTCTCCTCCTTCACGGATTCCGCAGCCGGGGGCGACTCAACGACCGCAGGCGTCGTCTCAACCGTAAGAACAGGTTCACTGACAGGTTTGACTTCCTCGACGACCGCTTCAGATACCTCGACCACCGGAGCGGCGGGTTCCACTTTTGCCTTCTCCATCTCGGCCAGTTCGGATCCCGTCCCGACGCCTTCCCCTCCGGGATGCCCGCCCGTTTCTTCCTTCTTGCGACGTCGCCCCTTGGCACGCACCTTCTGAAGGTCGACCCGTTCCGTCGTTTCCTCCGTGGTCTGGTGGTCCCCCTCGCTGAACCACTCGCGAATCGTCGCCTCCAGACCCGCGGACAGGACCGTCATGTGATTCTTGACGTCCAGTCCCTCCGCACGGCACTTGTCCAGAATCGCCTTGCTGGAGACGTTCAACTCCTTCGACAATGTATGAACCCTAATGGACAAAAGGCACCTCCAAACTAAAATCGTAACTGCGGTCTCGAGACTCACGCCGCATCCGCGGGGGGCTCCCGCAGCAACGTCTTAATGTCACGATCCACCTGCATCTTTTTCACTTCCCACCCGGGCCGAGAAGCGGACTCGCATCGCGCCGGCGGCCTTGCCCTCACCTTCCGTCTCAGTGGCCAGTTTCGCCGCCTGCGCCTTGGCCTGTTCCAGTTCCGCCTGCACGCGCTCCGACTCTTCCGCGCACATTCGAACCAGACCCTGGGCCTGTTCTTCCGTCAGTCCGAGTTCGCCCATCAGCGGACCGGACCCCACTTCCGACACGTCGGAGACCGACACCATTCCCAAGGCAACCATTTTGCCCAGGAGCGTCGTATCGGCCGACTCGGTCTGCTTGATTACCCGTTCCAATCGCTCAATTCCGGCATTGTACTCCGCCGGCGTGATAATATCGATATCCCAGCCCGTCAGCCGCGCCGCCAGACGCACGTTCTGCCCACGTTTTCCGATGGCCAGGGACAACTGTTCCTCATCCACGACGACCGTCGCCCGCCCCAACTCGAAGCACAACGCAATCTGGTTGACCTCCGCCGGCTTAAGGGCGTTTCCAATCAGTACCGTACTCGAATCGTTCCAGCGAACGATATCGATCTTCTCGCCGTTCAGTTCGTCCACGATGCTCTTGATCCGGCTGCCGCGAACACCCACGCACGCCCCTACCGCGTCAACCTTGCTGTCTGTGCTCACCACCGCCACTTTCGACCGGTACCCGGCTTCTCGCGACAGAGCCTTGATCTGGATGATCCCCTCGGCCACTTCCGGGACTTCCAATTCGAACAACTTCTTGATGAAGTCTTTCGACGTACGGGACAGAACGATCTTGATACCCGAGTGACCCGTTCGAGAGGCCCCTTCGCGAACCTCAAGCACCATCGCCCGCAACCGCTGCTTGAGCTGGTACGTCTCGCCCGGAATCTGTTCGCTCGCGGGCAAAAACGCCTCGGCACGACCCAACTGCACCGTCACGGCCCCGGGGTCGATACGCGTCACCTGACCGGTGACGATCGTTCCACGCCGTTCGAGGTATTCTTCGTAAACGCTGTCTCGTTCCGCTTCACGAATCTTCTGGATCATGACCTGCTTGGCGGTCTGGGCGGAAATCCGTCCCAGGTCCCGAAGACTGATCGGCTGACCACCGTGAACCGCGCTGATGTCGCCCGAGTGGCGGTCGATCCGAATCGTCACTTCGTCCGTCGTACCGTAGTACTTCTTAGCCGCCGAGACCATGGCGGATTCAAGGTCGCTGAACACCACCTCACGGTCAATGTTTCGTTCTTTCGCGATCGCATCCACGGTTCTTAGTAGGTCTTGATTCATTTTTCACTCTTCCCGTTATACAACAATAAAAAAAGTGGGTCCTTCTGCGTTCCCACTTTCTCCCGGCCGATTTCCTTGCTCGAGGCCCGCCGTTCTTTGGTTTCTCCTCGGGGCAGCTCGGCCATTACCGTAAAGCCAGTATGTACACCGGCCTATTCCATAGTTCTGGCCTCCATCGGTTCCGTTCCTCGACCGGAAGAAAACACGTAATTCCTCACCTTAACCACCGTTCTTCTGCTCCAATGTGACGTTCTTCCCGTTGTCGCCCCCGGCAAACACGTGCACCCGGTTCACGTCGATGTACATTGGCAGCTCCTGCCCTTCCTTCAGACCCGCATGTGAGTCGATTCGGCAGACAATATGCGGATGTTTGGCCGACATCATGTAAACATCCATCTTATCGCCCAGCGGCTCGACCACTTCAATCTTCATCTTCATCGAGTTCTCTCGACCGGCGAATCCGCCTTCCGCCTTCGGGTAAAAGTTCTCCGGACGCACGCCAAGAACCACATCGCTGTCCTTATAACCCACCAGCCGCTCCTTGAACTTCGCCGGAAGCAGAATTCTATCCACTCCATCCTCAAAATACACTTCATTATTTCGATAGACGATCTGGCCCTTGAAAAAGTTCATCGGCGGCGTTCCGAGGAACCCTGCCACGAACTTGTTCACCGGCTGATCGTAAATCTTCAGCGGGCTGTCCACCTGCTGCACTTCACCGTCCTTCATCACCACGACCCGGTCGCCCAGCGTCATGGCCTCTTCCTGATCGTGCGTCACGTAGATCGTCGTCGTCTGAAGGCGCCGGTGAAGTTTCTTCAATTCCGCCCGCGTCTCCACACGCATCTTCGCGTCCAGGTTCGACAGCGGTTCGTCAAACAAAAATGCCTTCGGATGGCGGACGATCGCCCGCCCGACGGCTACACGCTGACGCTGACCGCCCGAGAGCGCCTTGGGCTTGCGTTCCAGAAGGTGCTCGATCCCCAGGATCTTGGCAGCCTCCGTTACCCGTTCGTGAATCTGCGCCTTCGGCAGCTTCCGAAGCTTCAACCCGAACGCCATATTCTTGTAAACCGACATGTGCGGATACAACGCGTAATTCTGGAACACCATGGCGATATCGCGATCCTTGGGGGGAACATCGTTCACCACGCGATCCCCGATCCGAATCGTTCCGCCGGAAATTTCTTCCAAACCCGCGATCATCCGAAGCGTCGTCGTCTTTCCACATCCCGAAGGGCCGACCAGCACGACAAACTCCGCGTCCTGGATCGTCAGATCCACGTCGTTTACCGCCTTGACCCCGCCGGGGTAGACCTTTGATACTTTGTCCAGTAATACCTGAGCCATTCATCTTCTCCGAAAAATCTCAATCACGCTGCCGAAAATAACACTATCCTATTCTTGTCGCTTCGGACTGAGAATCTGTCGGATCCTTCTAAACAGAATAGCCCGCTAGAGTTACCAAACGGGCTATCCGCTTAACCTCATAATTATACCCTCCCGTATAGCCCTGTCAATGTTCAATAACACCCAACAGAAAAATACTTCCAATGATCATAAATAATGTTTATACCCCCCTTCTTTCTCTTCTTCCTATTGTGGCGCACGTTTTAACGTGCGGTATTTGTCTCTTCCCTGCTTGGCAAGAAAAGACGCACGCTAAAGCGTGCGCCACAAAAAAGAAAGAGCCCTGCGGCAAATCGCAGGGCTCTTTGGGACTTAAGCAGATAATCTGTTGCTTAGTAGGTCTTTGTCCAAGGATTGGCGCCATCGAGCACACCCTGAGTAACGGGGAGCAGAACCGTATCATTGTTGCTCCCCGGCCTGACGTTAAGCACACCCGCCGAACCCGCAGCGTAGTTCGTAGCTCCATTGATGTTCGACGAATAGATATTGTCGGTGTTGTACCCGACGCACGGGTTCTTCGTCCAGTTCACGCTGGCATCGACAGCCATGTAATTCTCGCCTTCGCTGTTGTGATTCAAGCTGTTGGCCGCCGTGCTGCTGTTGCTCACCATTTCATTGCTAGGATTCACGCCGAAGTTTCCGACGCCGTTGTTCTCATCGGCCCCGATAACAGTACCGGGCTTGGCCGAACTCGTCCAGATCGTGCTGTACGGATTCGCGAACGAGTAGGAGATCAGTCCGCCCGCTTCAGAATCGACGTAGAAGTCGCCGAGGTTCTTGGGGGAAGTCGAATTGCCGTCTGACCACGTCAGCGGGTCGTCCGCGCCATTTTTGGACTTCACGGACGGACAGACGAAGACTTTGGGCGTACTCAGGTTGTACTTGCACAGGAGCCAATACGAGGCCGACGCCGGCGTTTCGTTCTGGTTCGTAACGCCACCGGCACCGGTTGTGAACGGATTAGACACATACCGGTAATCGCTCTGATTGGGCGATTTCCAGTCCGTTCCTACGCACGTACCCGCGTACAGAACGCGTGGGAACTTTTCCGAGTTCTCCTGGGCATAGTTGACGAACCCGAGTCCGATCTGACGGAGGTTCGACGCGCACATGGACCGGCGGGCCATTTCACGGGCCCGGCCGAGGGCCGGCAGCAGGATCGCAATCAAAAGGGCGATAATCGCCACGACAACCAACAATTCAATTAGTGTAAACGCTTTACGTTTCATGGTAGTTTCCTCCAAAATAAATCCATTTGTTCCCACTGACTACGGCGTATCGACGTCCGTACTGACGAGCACGGCGTTGTCGCCCACGGGCACGAGCATGGTGTCGTAATCCTGATTTACCGGATCCTGGGGCGCTACGCGTACATCGCCCGGATCGGTACCGGCCGTTGAGCCCGATCCGCCCGTCTGCCGGCGAGACGTGAAGATGTTGTCGCCGGAAATTCCGACGTAGGCCGATTTTTCAAACGTGATGTGCCCATCGCCGAACATACAGTTCTGACCGTCGCCGTTGTGGTTCCGGCTATTGACAGAGGCCTTTAACGTCGCGAAGTCCGGAACGCCGCCGTTCGTTTGCGCCGTCGGAGTCGGCCCATCGTTCTGGTCGGCGCCGATGACCATTCGCGGATCGACGTCGGTCGCCCAGAAGTCCCAGGAACCCTTACCGCTTCCGGAGAACTTAGTGAACGGCTGGATAAAAGAGTAGGAGATGTTGGTAGTAACCACATTTCCTGACGAACTCTGCCAACCCGACCAGGGGAAGTCCATGAAGTTCAGGGGGTCCGGGTCGGCCGTGCCGTCCTTCAGGTAGCACTTCTGACCTGCCTGCTGCGAGCTGGGGCAGTTGAAGATTTCCGGCTGGGCAAAGTCGCTTCGCACGAGCTTGTACAGGTTCATCGAAGCCGTGACCGTTAGCGGGTTCGCCGTCATGTTCGCCTCGGTCTCTTTTGCGTTGGCCGCAAAGTTCGGAGACGTCCCCTTTTCCTTCGTCACGGTCTGGACCTTGACGCCTTTCTTCCCGACGCGGGGGAAGTTACCGGAATAGTCCTGGCTGTATTCATACATACCGGTGTGAATCTGACGCATGTTCGACGCGCAGGCGGCTCGCTTGGCCGATTCCCGGGCACGCCCCAGGGCCGGCAGCAGGATTGCGATCAACAACGCGATGATCGCGATAACCACCAACAATTCAATGAGGGTAAATCCTTTAAACTTGGTTTTCATGACTGATACCTCCAAAAAAAACCATTAACTAGACGAAGCCAAGTTATCGCCAATACAGAAAGTCCACACATGGCTCACACCGCTGGCATATCCGCACGCCGGAACACCCGGCAGCACAGACACGTTAGACGGTATATCGCCATTTTCGGTTACGGACTTTCCAACACTTTGCCCAAACGGACCATGCCGGATCGGCCTGCAGGGTCTCCGCTTGCATGTTCAGTTCGCCGAAGCAATCCTGCACGCGTAAGAGATCATAAGGCTTTTCCGCCAGGTCGTCGGGCTTCATAGCCACGACCCTGTGTTCGGTTTGGCTTCGAGGCGGGTCTAAGAAACGGCTTCACGTTCCAGCTTGCCGCTTGGAGCGCGGGAGATAATAAAAGGAATGCCCGCTCACTCACGGTCGCGGCCCATCAGGAGCGTAACTAACCGCATTAGCAAAGCTGGTCTTTGAGGATGAAAATGGATGGTATAATGGCGATAATAGGAAAAATATGGACTTTCGGCCAACCTGCTATCCTGACCACTCGTTGCCAAAGAACCTGAAGATTCCGGAATTCTTCTATATTTCATCTTACGATACGCGTCAACCCTGTCAAGAGAAAAAGACCGGTAAAAAATCTTATTCTAATGATTCCCATATCATTTTCTTACGGTAGGTTGTGACAATATCTCATTGCAGCCGGAAAAATCCATCTTGTGCGTCAGGTTGTCTCGTCCGTCTGATGCGTCAGAGCGCCCTAAACCGGGTCAATTTCATAGGTTTCGATCGTCGGGGGCTCGTGGATGATCCGGAATTGCTCGTGGTGGCAATACGGGCATCGTGAGGAATCCTCGTTGAGCTCGAATTCCTGGTTGCACAGGACGCATTTTCCGAACGGAGGATCGTGGTGAATTTCAATATGCGAACCCCCGTAAATGGGCTCACTGGCCAAGTCGCGCCAGTGGCTGTTCAGCTTGGCGGTATCGAGTTCTTCCGTCGTGTCGCAGCGAACGATCACTTTTCGCAGACGGCGTCCGCCGTTGACCGAGCGCAGCTCATCCTTCATGATTTCGTAGATTTTTCGGGCCAGGGTTTCTTCGTATGTCATATCCCGTTCCCCTTCCTGAAAAGAGAATGTGGTAAGATGGGCAATGCCCACCTGTTAAATTTTATTCGCGGTGCCGACCTGTCGCTCGAGGAACAGGCTGTAGGCCAGAAACAGCATAGCGCCGATATAACATGCCGCATATCCAAGGGCCTGAAGGATATAGAATGCGGTGATATGCTTGCCCTGGTCGAGGGCGTCGAGCATCCAGAAAGCCTGGAAATTCGGAATAATCGCATAAATGCTTGACCAAAGGACCCTTACAGGAGCAAGGTCGGCGGCCTGGATACGAGGCAGGATCATCCAGTCGAGGATCATGCCCAGGCACAGCACGACAAAGGCGACCACCAGCGTCCAAACGACGTTAAGCCGTGTGGAGCACGCCAGACAGATTCCAGCCAGGACCCAGACGGCCAGGAGAAGCAATGCACAGGCACCAAGGACATCCAGTGAGTACCCCGTGCCAAAGTCCTGTAGTTTCCAGGACTTGCCAAAGAAACCGCTGATGGCGACGGCAAATGCGAGGAGTGGAAGCCCCAAAGCCATGGCCGTCGGGGCAAATTGCCAGTCGAATAAATAGTTGGCAAGCCCGGCAAAGACCAGAGCAATGGCGGCTGCGGAAAGTCCGAACACGATGACGGGCATATCTCGCTCCATATAGGCGGCGGAAAGGACCCCGTGGCGAAGAACGAGCAGAAACGTAAGGGTCATGAAAATGGCGGCGAGAAGCAAGGCAGCCATAACGCCGATGAATTTCCCGGCGATAAACGCGAGGCGGTTGATGGGTTTGGAGACAATCGTGAGGATGGTCTGGTCGTCGATCTCGGCGGAAATAGCGCCCGCGGCGGAGAAGGCAGCGAGCAACAGCCCCGTCAGGAGCATGGTCGACAGACACAGGTCCTGGAGCATGAGATTATCGTCGGAGAGCGTGAAGGCAGTGATCGACGGGGCGATGGTCATTAATCCCAAAGCCAAAAGAGTAAGAACCCCGAAGATCGGCTGGCGTATTATCTGTAAGAACGTGACTTTCGCGATAGCATAGATTTTCATAACTTAATACCCGGCAATAGACTTTCCACTGGTATATGTTGCTGCTATGTTCATACGCTAGTTTACCGGAAAAGTTTGCACGAAAGTAATGAAATTTCAAGAGCGATCTGGAAAGTTCGACAGGAATGGGTAATATTTAGGGTTTCATCGAGGGCGAGCGAGGATCGTCGTCCTCGAATCGAGATAGGGACGTTTTAGTTCAGGAGCGATTATGCACCGAGCAGATAAGAGGTCGGAGACGGCAGCCCTTATCGGGTTGGTTTTGCAGGTAGTGTTTTTTGGTTTATTCCTCGTCCTCTTCATTAATAACAAGAGCGCAGCCACGCTGGCGGCGAGCTGGCACTTCCTGGCGGGGGCAGGCATCTGGATCCTGATCTTCATCGAGCTGTATCAGCAGCGGTCGGCCTGGCAGCAGCGGGACGAATTGGACGATCTGGAGCGCCAGCGTCTGGGCCGCATCGGCGGATCGGAAAGCGTATTCCAGCAGATCAGTCCGGACGAAGAACTTCCGGCTGAGCGGCGATTGAAACTGACCAAGAAGTGGTTTGTCCCCATTTTCTCCATTTTGACATCGGGTTTGCTGGTTTTGTTCGCGGCCCGACTCCTTCCGTCGTGGATCCCGATGACGTGGGTGACAGACGCGTATGAATCGTCGGTGGTGCGGCAATTCTCGACGCTGACGATTGTTGCGTTTGTGTCGCTGACATGTTTCATTTTCTCCCGATATTGTTTGGGGCTCAGCCGGTCTCCCGGCTGGCGAGCGCTTCGGGCTGGCGCGAATTATTTGATGGGCAACGCGATCGTCTGCTTTGCGTTGGCGATCGTGCTCGGGATATCCGCCTACGGAACCGCCCTTCCGGAGCGGATCGTGGCCAAGGCGATTCCAGTCCTCATGCTGCTCCTTGCGGCGGAGATTGTAGTCAATCTTATTCTCGACATGTATCGGCCGCGGATTCCGGGCGAGGAGTACCGCCCGAGTTACGAATCGCGGCTGCTGGGACTGTTCTGTGAGCCAGAGGGCGTTCTGCACTCGATCGCCCAAGCCATTGATTACCAGTTCGGGTTCAAGGTATCCGAGACGTGGTTCTACCAACTGTTACAGCAGGCGATCGCCCCCCTGCTGCTGTTCGGTGTGGTCACGCTGTACTTGATGAGCACGATCATAATCGTTCAGCCGGGGCAGCAGGCGATTGTCATGCGGTTCGGAACCAAGCCGAAGACGGTATTGAGGGAGGGCTCGCACATCAAATGGCCCTGGCCGATCGACCGGGCCGAGATTTACGACGTGGCCAAGGTGAAACAGTTGATTCTCGGCGCGACGCAGGAAAAGGATGAAACGCCGTGGCTTGTGGCCCAAGACGGTCAGCCGGTGCTCTGGACGGTGAAACACGTGAAGGGTCACGAGTTTCAGCTCCTGGTAGCAAGCAAGAAGCTCGCCTCGGAGCAACCGACGACGCAGCCGGGCAAGCCGGGTAAGGAGCTCTCGCCGGTGAATATTCTGGCGGGCAACCTGGCCATTTACTATAGCATCAAAGACCAAGACGGGACGGGGCTCCTGGATTACGTGAGCAATTACGAGAATCCCGAAGCCGTGCTGGAGTCGGTGGCGTACCGTCAGTGGACTCAGTACATGGCCAGCGTGGATCCGATGGCGGTTATGACCAAAGATCGTCCCCGGGCCACGGAGGAACTCAAGCGAATGATTCAGACGGAGTTGGATCTTCGCCGGGTAGGACTTGACGTGATCCGCGTGGCGATGGTGGGCATGCACCCGCCGGTGGAAGTGGCGCCGGCGTTCGAGTCGGCGATCAACGCGCGGCAGGAAAAGGAATCGATGGTGTGGCGATCTCAGGGCGACGCCAACGAGCGCAAGGCGAGCGCGGAAGCCTTCCGTGGCGAGACCCTCGCCAAGGCGCGGGGCGAAAGTTACCGTAAGGTAACCCTGGAAAAGGCGCGAGCGGAGCGATTCTCCGCCCAGGCCGAGAGCTACAACATCGCCCCCGATGTGTTCTATCTTCGGAATTATCTGGATATCCTGCTTCAGGCAGGCAAAGACGTTCGGAAATTTATCCTGGCGGTCGAGAAGCCCGACAAGCTCCTGTTCTACGTGGACGACAAGGAAAAGATTTCGTCCGGGATCATGGGACTGGGCGAAGAGGTGGTCCAGGAAGTCGCCAAGAAAAAATAACTCAATCAGATTTTTATTGAAGAGGAATATTGTCTATGGCTGAAACCAACAAGCTCAACGTGGCAAGCATGGCACTGGCGCTGATTGTCATCGCAGCGTTTCTGCTCTACATGATGGCGTTTGAGGTTCCATTCACTCACACCGCGGTCGTGACCCGGTTCGGTGAGGTCGTCGGCACGTACAGCGGTCTGAAGGCAGAGGAAGTTGGCCTTCACTGGAAGGCTCCGTGGCCGATTTCACAGGTCACCCTCTTCGACAACCGCGTGCGCATCCACGAGAGCAAGCTGGAGCAACTGTTCACCGCCGACGAACAGAGCATCACGGCGACCGTGTTCACGACATGGCGAGTGGGCACGACCACGGACGACGTCCTGCGGTTCCAGCGGACAGTGGGAACGGTCGATAACGCGCAAAGCAAGCTTTCCGGGCTGGCTCACGACGCGATGGGTAAGGTCGTGGGAAATAATGCATTCGAAAATTTCGTCAGCACCGACCGCAAACGCATGAAGTTCCCCCAGATCGAAAAGGAACTGCAGACCCAGGTCTCGGAGCAGGCGAAATCGACGTACGGAATCGAGATTGTGAACGTCGGAATCAAACGTCTCGAGCTTCCCGAGGAAGCGACGAAGAAGGTCTTTGATCGGATGCAGCAGGAGCGGAGCCAACTGGCGAAGGCGTATCGCGCGGAAGGCGAAGGCAAGGCCCGGCGGATTCGATCCGATGCCAACCAGGTGGCAAGCGATATTGAGAACCGCGCCCGTGCGGAAGCGATTCGCATCATGGGCCAGGGCGACGTGGAGGCGGCGAAGTATTATCGAGTATTCGCCGAGAATCCTGGACTTCACAATTTCATCAAGCGGTTGGAGACGTTGAAAGAGATTCTGCCGAGGCGGTCGACGCTGATCCTGGACGCCGAGCGGGTTCCGCCGTTTGACCTGCTGGGATCCAAGACGCTACAGATGCTGATCGGGCCAAACGCGGTGGAGTCGCCGGCGACACCGGCTTCGACCGGAGAAACGGCGGCAAAGGCAACCAAGAACTAACTAAACAAGCTACAGTTCAGGTCAGGAAGACACTATGGCTTTGGGAAAAATGAATAATCACGAACACCAACACGTTCATCCGGATCATGGGCAGGGCGTATACCCTGTGTCGGAGCAGAAGGATGACCTCGCCAACAAGGCGCTGGTCGACGCCCTGCGATTCAGTTTCCGGATACTGAAGGTCATCATGGTCTTCGCGGTCGTGGCGTACCTTGCAAGCGGCACATTCCAGGTCGAGCCGAATCAGGTGGCGTTGATCACGCGATTCGGCAAGGTGCTGGGCGTGGGACCAGACCGCGAACTCAAGCAGGGGCTGCACTGGTCGTGGCCTTGGCCGATCGACCGCTACATCCGCGTTCCCAAAGGGATGGTGCGGACGGCCAACTGCGACTTCTGGTACCAGATGACGGAACAGGAAAAGCTCCAGGGCAAGAGCGCGATGGCGGGTGCGTCGCTGGTCCCCGGAAAGGACAAGTATGTGATCACGGGCGACGCCAATATCATGCACGTGGGCGTGATCGTTCAGTATGGCATCGTGGACGCCTACGAATACGCCACGGGGATCGAGGGCGCGGAAAAGTGGGACCCGGCGACAAATCCGAACTTCGCCCCTGAAAAAGATCTGGTGGAGGTCCTGACATCATCGGCCGTCATTCGCGCTTCCGGACAATTCACGACGGAAGGTTTGATGGGCCCCGAACAGCCTAAGTTCACAACGCTTGTAAAACTCTATCTGCAAGACCTGCTTCGCCCCTTGAAGTGCGGATTGGAGGTCAAGGACGTTCTGATTCGCAAGATCGAGCCGCCGCGACAGGTGATCAGCGGATTTATTGAAGTCCGAAACGCGACCGAGCAGAAGTATGGCGATATTCAGGCGGCCATGGGCGACGCGACTCAGATTCTGACTCAAACGGCCGGACAAGGCTATGAGCAGGTGATTCAGGCCATCCGCAAAGAGCAGAAACTGCAGGAGACGGGCGATCCGAAGCTCGCCGACGCGCAGAAGGAGGTTTCACACCTTCTGGAGACGGCGGGCGGATCGGTGCAGGAGATCCTCGCGGACGCGAAGATTTACCGGACGCGAATTGTGGAATCGGCCAAGGCGGACGCCAATTATCTCAAGGCGCTGCTGCCGCGATATGCGGAGAATCCGCGAGTGGTCCTGTCGCGACTGCTGCTCAGCACTCTGGAAGAGTCCTTGAAGAACGTTCGGAAATGGTACATCCCCACCGGCGTCCGTGAGATGCGAATCCAGATCGACCGGGACCCGGAAGAACTCAAGGAGACGTCGTCCGAGGCCCAGCCGCAGCAGGCGATGCAACCGCCTCAGCCTCCTCCGTCGATGCCTCCGGGACCACCCCCCGGCGGACCGCCAGGACCGTAACTCCCAACACGTTTCAGGTAGCTGAATATGAACCAACCGCAGAACGATATTGTGATCGAAACGGTGTCCCTGACCAAGACCTACAAGGACTTTTGGGGTCGCAGCAAGGTCAAGGCCGTGGATAATCTGAACCTGGAGATCCGAAAAGGCGAAGTGTTCGGGCTCCTGGGTCCGAATGGTTCGGGCAAGACAACGACGATCAAGATGCTCCTGGGTCTGCTGTATCCGACGACCGGGCGGGCTCGGATGTTCGGCAAGCCGACCACAGACGTCGAAGTCAAATCCAGAATCGGTTATCTTCCCGAAGAGACCCGGTTGTACCAGTTTCTCGACAGTTGGGAGACGCTGGACTTTTACGGCCGAATTTTCAACCTGCCCGCAACAGAACGAACTCGCCGGGCCGAAGCGTTGATCGACATGGTGGGACTGGGAGCGGCAGCATCCCGACCAGTGGGCCAGTACTCGAAAGGCATGGCCAGGCGTATCGGACTGGCCCAATCCCTCATCAACGACCCGGACCTGCTCATTCTCGACGAACCGACCTCGGGATTGGACCCAATCGGAACGCGTCAGATCAAGGACCTGCTTCTGGAGCTCAAGAAACGCGGAAAGACCATTCTGCTCTCCAGCCACTTGCTGGCGGACGTGGAAGACGTGTGCGACCGCGTGGCCATCATGTATGGCGGAAAACTGCTGTGCTGCGGACGAATCGAGGATCTTTTGGCGCAACAGGAGATGACCCAAATCCTCACGGAGAACATGGAGCCAGAACAACTCAGCCAACTCAGCGAATATCTGGAGCAGAATCTCGGATGCAAACTCATTACGCTGGGCTCACCGCGCGACCGTCGGGCAAGATTCTTCCTGCGATTCGTGCAGCCGGGGCAGCTTCAGATGCAGACGAGCGGCGCCCTGGCGGGTGGAAAGGTCAGCGAGTTTTTGCGTTCTTCCGACGCCGACGATACCGGACAAGGACTGCTTACCAAACTTGTCTCCGAGGAACCGGCCACTCCTCAACCGAAGCAAGCAGTCGCCACAGAGCAGCCCAAGGCCAAGCCGCAGGATGTCCAGCGCGACGTTCTGGAGCAGTTGACGAAGACCGCACAACCCGAACCCGACACTACGTCGCACCGTCAGCCGGATATCAAGATTCATGAGAAACCCCAGCCCCAGGACGTCGATCGGCAGGTGCTGGACGGATTGCTCAAGGACGCGGATGATGAAAAGAATTCCCAAAACGACGGTCGCGGAGGTTGATCGATGCGCAGGGTGTGGGCTATCGTTCGACTGACCATCGCTGAATCCATCCGAACACGGATGGCCGTCGCCTTCATTCTGCTTCTCGTGGCCGTCATGGTGCTCCTGATCACCACAGCCTCCGGCGACGGGACCGTTCGCGGCAAGATTCAGATGTTCATGTCGTACTCCATCGGTTTGACCCAATTTCTTCTGGCCCTGCTCGTGACATTCCTCGCATGTCGAACGCTCGACCAGGATATCAAGACGCAGCGAATCGATACGCTGGCGTGCAAGCCGATCGGACGTTCACAGCTTCTTCTTGGCCGATGGCTGGGCATCGTGATTCTCGCGATGTTCCTGTTTACGCTGTCGGCGGGATTGACGTACGTCATGGTCCGCGTCTACGCGAAATCCGCTCCCGAAAACACAAAGGATCGGTTCCAGATCGACAACCAGGTGCTCGTGGCCAGGCGGGAGTTCAAGCCCCCCCTGCCGGACGTTACCGATCAGGTCGAGAAACGCTACGAGCAATTGAAGCAGGAAGACGCGCTTACCGAGGGACGTCCGCCGAGCGAGATACGCAAGACGATCGCGATGGAGTTGATTCGCCAGAGCCGGACAATCAACCCCAAGCAGATGGCGACGTGGAAGATCACCGATTTGCCCAAACCCCAGAGCGGCGATGTTTTGATGACGCTCCGCTTCAAGTATGAGCCCGTGGGCACGACCTCGGCGGATGAAGATGCCAACCTCCGGAGCAATACGCTCCTTGGACGATGGATCATCGGCCGAAAGGAATCGCCCAAGGTGTATGTCTGGCAGGAAGAGAAGCCGTACCGGGCATTGCAGGAGATCAACATCCCCATCAACGCCATCGAACCCGATGGATCGGTCAGTGTGACGTTTATCAATGTTGACCCTCGCGGCATCGCCGTGCACCTCCCGCTCCAGGACGGAATCGAGGTTCTCGTCCGCGAAGGGACATTTGCCCCGAATTACCTGCGGACGCTGCTGCTGGCGTTCTCCACGCTGCTATTCCTCGTGACACTGGCATTGGCATGCGGAACATTTTTGTCCTTCCCCATCGCCTCGCTGGTGACGCTGTCGGCCTTTTTTGTAGGGCTTGCGGGCAACTTCCTGAACGAGGCCATTGGGCTGTCCTCCGGACTTACGTTTACCTGGTCGAAGGACGCACTGGAAAACGTGGAAAAGATCATTACGCTGATTTCACTTCAACTCGTACCCGTTCTGGACATCGGTCCGTATACGTCGCGTCTGATCGACGGGCGAATCGTGGACTGGAAGGATGTCCTGATGGTCGCCGCTCCGCTGGTATTGGTCAAGAGCGGCATACTGGCGATTTTCGCGGTAATCGTTTTCAAGCGGCGTGAGTTGGGCAAGGTTACGGTATAGACGAGAGATTATGTCGGCGACAACGAAGAAAATAGCGGCATGGATCGTGATGCTTTCGCTTCTGGCGGGCGGGTTCTTTCTCGCAGGCCAAGTGAATACATCGCGTCAATCGTTGGGTCTGACCCGCCTGGAGCTTCCGGACCAGGCTCAGCCGGACTTGCTCACGAACGTCCTGTTCAGCGTGGGACGTGCGCTCGCGGTGGACTATCTGTGGATCGGCCTGCAGAAGATGCAGGAAGACGGACGCTACTTCGACGCGAATCAGCGGGCGGAATGGATTTGCCGCCTTCAGCCGCATTTCACGGCTGTGTGGATCTTCCAGGCATGGAACATGTCGTACAACATTTCCGTAGCTATGACGACGGGCGAGGACCGATGGCGATGGGTAAAGAATGGCTTTGAGTTGCTGCGCGACCGCGGCATTCCCTTGAACCCGAAGTCTATCGGCATGTACCAGCAATTGGCGTGGATATTCCATCACAAGATCGGGGCTATGTCCGACGACCAGCACTGGTACTACAAGATTCAGATCGCCAAGGCGATGGAGGACATCATCGGCTGGCCCAATGCGAAATACGACGCGATGGCCAAGGCACCGGACACTTGGGAAGAACTCTTGAAGAATCCTAAGGCGGCCGAATTTATCGCCGGTCTCGAGGGCTTCAATATCAATCCGCGGGAGAAATTCCTTTATCTCCTGTCGCACCGTGAGGAATTCGGCGAGAAGGTTCTGGCGTTTCTGGATGCCCCCGCCAACGCCGAAGCCCGGGAACTCCTGGAGGGATTCCTCCGGGCCCAGCGGCTTAAGAATGAATGGAAGATGGACGCCAAGGTAATCGCGGAACTCCGCAAGGACGACATGTACGGTCCGCTGGACTTCCGCGTGCCCGAGGCGCACGCCATCTACTGGTCCTATTACGGATTCCGAACGATCGGCGCCGACACATCCTTTGATGCTCTGAATACAGACCGTGTCATCTATGGTTCGCTGCAGGAACTCGTACGTCGCGGGCGCTTTGTCGTCACCGATCAGGGCGTTCCGTTGATCACGCCGGATGTGAATTTCGTTCCCGTCGTGCATCGAACATATCTCTCACTCGGCAAGAAATGGGCGGAGGCGGAAAACAAGCCATGGGATGGGACCGCGGGCGAGACGTTCCAGTCCGGACACGTCAACTTCCTGCGAAAGGCTATTTCCCTGTGCTACCAGTACGGCGACGAGAAGATGGCCCAGAAGTACTGGAAGATCATGACCACGATGTACCCCAATCCCGAATACAACGTCGGCATGGAGCGGTACATTGTGCAGTATGTTCTTGAAGATATGCAGTCGATGGGACTGGTGGACGCCAACGCGACGGTGGCGTTTTTCCTATTCCAGGCGTACATGCGATATGGAATGGGTGATGACTACTCGGCGCTCGCGATGCGGAAATGGGCAATTTTCATTTATAACACATACATGAAGGGCCGCAAGCTTAAGGAAGAGACCGGACGCATGTCGATGGCGGAATTCAAGGATGTCGATAGAAACGCGCTGGAGATGGCCTTGGCGAACCTGCCGCCCAAGCTTCAGGAACGGCTTAAGGCCAGATTGAACATCACCACGCAACCCGCCGTCGGCGTGGAAAAGCTACCGAACAAATAGTCACTAACGGCTGTCCGTCTTCACCTCATATTCACCCGCCAATTCGATCCACGCGATCGCCGACCAATCCTGATCGGCGATGATCTGGAGCGTGTCGCCGTTTCGGACGGTGATCGGTTTGTCGCTCGAGAGGTTGCCCATCCATATCTGCCAGCCCTGGAAGGAGTCGAACGTCATTCGGACGTTCTCGTAGTCCTTTTTCATGACCACCGGCTTGCCGTTGAGCAGCACCCGATACGTAAAGGGGCGTTTGGTCACATGGCCGCCGTCGGCCGTTCGCAGGTTCATGGTGAGCCTCATCAAACGAAGACCGGAGGGAACGCCTTTGATCTTCCACTGCACCGACCGTCCCTCTTTGATACTGTCGATCATCGGAAATCCGCAACCGAAGACCTCGGACAGCGGATTGAGACGATAGTCGTCGGTCTTCCCGGGCGGTAACGCCTGATCGCCCCGCAGCACCACTTCCACCGTCCGGCGATAGGTAAAGCGTTCTTTGACGGGAACCGGCGTTCCGCGGTACGACAGGCCGTAGCGAATGAGTTCCGCCAGCAACGTTCCGGCTGCACCTTCCGTTTGCAGGCTGTCGATCACCGGCATCTGGCAAAGAAGATAGATGCCCTTGCCGTAACGGTATTGGACGATTGGAGCGTGCGCAATTCCCATGGGCGAACCGGCCACGACCAGGGCACCGGCCTGGGCGGGTAATTCCCCCAGCAAAAAGCTCTGCCGGACGATGACATGATCGGGCGACCAGAATCTTACATCGTCGCTCGTCAACCGCCCCTGCGCGAAGTCGATGCCGGTCAAAAAGCCCATCGTCGACCAGGAACTTCTACTGTCGCTATCCACCTTCAGTCGCCCCGGCATCCAGTCGGCCTGTTCGGTTTGCGGCAAGGCGATCACGCAGCCGCCGCCGTTGACGAATTGCGAGAGCTTTTCAAAGCTGGACGCCAGACCCGCGTTGCTTGTACTGTTCGAACCGACGATGATCAATTTAACCGACCCGAAATTCCCGGCCTGCGAGACGTCGAGCCCGGTCAGACCGAACTCCTTGACTCTCTTTTGCTCTTCCCTCGACATATGCCAAAAGCCGATCTGGTTTGTGTCCAGGGCGAACTGCGGCGTGGGGAAGATAGTCAATGGGAGGACGTTTTCAAAGGCTTTTTCATCACCGGCCATCACGGTCAGCGTGAGCGACCCGACGGTGCGGGTTCTCACCTCCGGCAGCTGGAAGGCGATTTCAAATTCGTCCGGAGTGCCGATGCTCGAGCCGATCAGACGTGTCCCGCTTGCCACCACCCGCTCGCCTGCCTTGACGGTCCATCGGACCGTTTTGGGAATCGACTGCAGATCGTCGTTGAAGCAGGTGATTTGCCGTTTGACGGCCTGACCGCTGTAAAAGGTGTGCGAGTAGTCCCGGCAGTAGGCATACAGCGGACTGTAGGCGAACTTGATATATTCGAACAGGTCGTGCCAGACGAACCGGTCGCCGGGTACCAGGTCCGGATTGACGATCATGCTTCCAGCCTTGACCGGCTTGATGCCCGGAGCGGCCGGGTCGGGCCACGGCTTGACGTCGCCGCCCGGACAGCAGAATATCCAGGTGTGCGGGACCAGGCAAAACGGCGCGATATGGGCCAGGCCGGTATACCGTGCTCCCTCGGCAACGATCCGCAGTGCCTTAAAATGGACAGCCCAGCGATCGCTTCGCGGGGCCTTGTCGAATCCCGGACCGAGGAAGACCGAGACGGACTGCGAGTCGGACGATGAGCCCGCATCGAGATATTCGCCCATGAAACACGGCTTGCCGATCGTCTCGCGCGTGCATCCTAATGTTTGCCGACATGTCGTCGCATCGGCGAACCAGTACGCGGTATTCGGTAATTGATAGCTTCTCGCCCAGTGCCACGCGTAATGCGGACAGACGGCGTCGGAAAACTGATCATGGCCGCAATCAAAATAGGCGATGCGCGTCGGATCGAGCGTTTTGGCCAGCTTGTATAGCGCCTTGGCATGGCTCACGGGAGGACCGAATTCGTTGCCCAGACTCCAGGCGATGACCGACGGGTGATTCCAGTCGCGTTTGATCCACTGTTCGACATGAGTGAGGCTTCGTTTCAGGAAGACAGGATCGTCAAGGCGAAGGAGCCCGTCGGACCCGTAATTGGCCGACTCGTCGATGATCAGCATCCCCGTTTCATCCGCCATATCCAGCATCGACGTCGGCATGGGCGAGCCGGACAGGCGAATGATGTTAATATTGCAGCGTTTGGAGAATTCAAAATACGCCTTGGCGTATTCCGGACGAAGCGCGATCGACCCAGCTGCGTCCAACAGCGCCATCCAGTGATCTCCGCGAAGGTTCAGACGCTCACCATTAAGATAGATGAAGCTTCCGCGAATCTCCACCTGACGAAAACCGAATCGCGTAAGGTTGCTATCGATCAGGTTCCCCTGCGAATCGATCAGTTCCGTGCGAAGCTGATACAAATGCGGATCATGAGGCCACCACAAATGCGGCTTGGCCCAATCCACCCGCTTCTCTCCCTCATCGATCGCCACCGGACCGACGGAAAACAGCCTTTTACCACCGTTACCTCCGTCGAGAACTTCGTACCGTATTTTATACCCTTCCGGAGCTTTTCCAGACAACTCCGCATGAAGCCCCAGCTTCTTTTCCTTCACATCGGTGGTAGCTTTGACTCGTTCGATGCAAACCGCAGGCAAAGCCTCAAGCCAGACGTCCTGCCAGATTCCCGCTATGTTGCCGCAGCGCGGCGTCGGTCCGATGGGGGCCAGAAATGCGCTAACTCCGACTACCGTTTGCCCGACGGGCAGATCGATCTTCTCCTGCCCCCTGGCCAGCAGGCCTCGCCAGTTTTCCACCTTTACAAGTAATCGATTGGGCGTACCGAAGGACACCAGGTCCGTGATATCGCAGGAGAACGGTAAAAACCCGTCGACGCTGGTGGCCACGAGCTTGCTGTTGACGAAGACTTTGGCCGTGTAGCGAACCGCGTCAAAACGGATGACGATTCGTTTGCCTTTCCACTCCGGGTTGACGGAAAAATCGCGCCGATACCACCCGCAGGATAAGTCCGCCGGCCAGTCAGGTTTCACGCCGAATTGTTCCGCCCGATCCCAGAACGAAGGCACAGGAAAATCCTTCCACACAGCCTTTGCATCCGGTGCGGTTTGACGAATCTCGCCCGGCGCGAATTGCCATGTTCCGTTCAAACACTGCTGTTGGCGCGGGCTAGTACCGCCGAAGCAAATTGATGCGCAGAGAATCCAACCCGTGATTATTCTGTGGTGCATTTGTCCTATCCTTCCTTGATTCTATCGAAGTGTGGGAGCCCACCAGACCCACCAACCAACATTATCCGGCAGAAAGTTATATATTAAGTTATTGCGTTGACTTTCGACGTGGCCGTCCACGCAAAGCACACTGGTGCCAAAATCATTCTCGCCGCTTCCGAAAAGATGGTTTGTCACGGTCGGGTATTTTCGACATTGATCAGTCATCAGCACCCACCATCCCTCATCGCTCAACCGCCGGGGAACGTGATAACCATTCAGAAACCACTGATACGGCGTCCCATCCGTCCATTCCGGATATTGTCCGAAGTAGGTATATCCGATATAGCAGAAATCAGGCATGAACAGCCACCCATAGTCGTACACATCGGGCTTCAGCGGGCAATAGAACAAATCTTTCGTAAAATTGAAGCTATCCATGAAAGCTTTACAGAATCCGGAGTACCGCACGACCTCCGGACTCTTCCAGTCGCCACCTTCGCGGTCGAAATAATGAAACTTTCCATTATTTCCTTCGGCGACCATGGTATGGACAATGCCCCACTGCTTGAGATTGTTCTGGCAGGACACAAGCCTCGCCGACCGGCGCGCCGTCGCCAAGGCCGGCAATAACAGGGCGACCAAGACCGCGATAATCGCCACGACCACCAACAATTCAATTAATGTAAAACCGCCTTTTCGTTTCATACCGAGCATTTCCGTATACCTCATGGATAGTCGTTCCCTACTTTTTCGCCGGCCCGACGCTCTCGCGAAAAATAAGTTCCGACGGAATTGTCACTTTTTGCAGCGGCTGACCGACATTCGCCAACCGCCGTTTCATCAGACCAATAACCGCTTCAACCGCCCGGACATACGGACAAGCCACCGTCGTCAGCGACGGGACCATCTGCCGGGCGAACGAAACGTCGTCCTGACCGATCACCGAGACCTCGTCCGGTACCTTGATTCCCGCCCGCCAGAAACATTCCATCACATATCGGGCCATCCAATCGTTGGCCGCCGTTACCGCCGTCACAGGGTTCTCCCGCCGGACCAATCCGAGGATCTTTTCCCGAACCATTTCATCCGGTTCTTTTCCATACGGAATCTCAACCAGCAGCGACGGATCGATCGGAATGCCCGCGATTTCCAGTGCCTGCGAGTAGACTTCCCATCGTCCACCGGTCGTTCGTTTCGGATCGCCGATCAGACATTGATCGATATTGGATGATACGAATCCGATCCGTCGATGGCCGAGATTCAATAGATACGGCATCAGCTGTCGATGGCCCGCCCGAAGTTCGATATCCACGCAGTCCATCGGAATTGTCTGATCGTTAAAGGAAGGAAAAAAGACAACCGGTGCCGTAAATTCCCGCGTCAATGGCTCAAGCCGCTCCGGCGCATCGTCGCCCGTATGCAGAAAAATGCACAGCCCGTCCACCCGAACGCCGTCGAATGTCTTGATCAGCTCCGACCCGCCCGCATGGGCGTCGCACTCGGTCTCCACGCAGGTAAACGTGATCCCCTTTTCCCGACAGGTATTGGCGAACGCCAGCAAAATTTCCGACTCCGCCGCCCGATCCTCGGGGCGGTCGGCACGCTCGAAAATCAACCCCAGGTGCCTCAACTCCGTCGACGATTCCCGCCGCTTCGACTGCAGACTCACGAAGCTACCCCGGCCGTGCTCCTTGCGAATGATCCCTCTTTTCTCCAGGTTCAGCAGCGACTGACGAACCGTATTCACGCTCACGCGATACTTCGCGACAAGCTCCGACTGGCTCGGCAGCTTGGACCCCAGTGGAAATCGTCCGACACGGATATCCTTCAGGATCGTATCCGTGAGCTTCCTGTGCAGTACACTGTTCCCGTTTGTCCGCGTCTTTGTCCTGTTCACCACGCCGCCTTTCGACACTCATACCACCATCGCACTAACTTATACCAATAAGCTGCCGCGGTGTCAACCCATAATTGCAGTTTTTCCCACACCTGATGTCCATGAGACACAACCTGAGAAACGCCAAATCTTCTCTCGACGATGGCCCAAGCGCTTTGTACAATGCGTGGGTATGACCTGTCAGCAAAAAGTAATCTGCTTTCAGGCAAGACGGTGGGAACATAACCTGCTGTAAGCAAGATGCATATTAACGCACATGTGGAGCCACGAATATGACAGAAGAACCGAAACCGGAACTGACCCCTCAACCCGCACCCGAAGTCAAACCGGAACCAAAACCTGAGACCAAGCCGTTTATCACCTACGAACAGTTTTCCGCCATTGACCTGCGGGTCGGAAAGGTCATCGAGGTCGCCCCGCATCCGAACGCCGATAAACTGCTCGTCCTGAAGGTGGATCTGGGCAAATTGGGCGTCCGACAGATTCTCGCGGGCATAAAGTTGTACTATCAGCCGGAACAACTGGTGGGCAAGTCCATCGTGGTCGTGACTAATCTTCAGCCGCGAATGATGCGGGGTCTGGAAAGTCAGGGTATGCTGTTGGCCGCCAGCGAAGGCGAACCACCGACCGACGTCATCGTCTTGACAACCGACAAACCGACATCCCCGGGTTCGTTGGTGAAGTAATCAAAACCGAGCCCCTGCGTTAGGAGATCGCCATGCCGGAAAAACTGATCCAGACCGAACGCCTGGAAATCGTGGATAGCACCGGCCAGACCCGAATGATCATCGGGATGGACAAGGACAATGATCCCGCGTGGGCGATCTTCGACACGCGAGGAGCCAAGCGGGTGAAGGTGAAGCTTATCCGCGACGGGAGTCTGCTCTTCGAAATTTCCGACGACCAGGGCAAGCATCAGGCGTCGCTGTGCGTGGAGAAGAAAGGGTTCTCCTTCCAAAGCTCGCACGATGGAAAGATGGTCCCGCGGTTCAAGGTTATGCCGGCGGCCGACGGAAGTTTTGTCCTGAGCATTCAGGATGAACGCGGAACATCGCGAGCCCTGATCGGCATCACGGAAAAGGGCGCGTCTTTTCAGACGCTGCAGGACGAGAAAGGCAAGCCGCGAGCGGTGTTCGCCCTCGATGATGATGGGAATCCGGTGTTCAGCCTTCGGGATAAGGAAGGCACCGCTCGAACCGTCCTCGGGCTCAATGAAAAGGACAACCCGGGCCTGGCCGTCTTCGACAAGAAACATGGAATTGTGTGGAAGGCGCCGTAGAGCGTCGTAGTTCACTATGCTGCAGAAGCTATATATAAAAAACCTGGCCATTATTCAGGAACTTCAGGTCGACTTCGACGACCGATTCAATGTTTTCACCGGACAGACCGGCGCGGGAAAGAGTCTGATCATCGGCGCTTTGGGGCTGCTCCTCGGCTTCCGGCAAACCACAGCCACCGTACGCCCGGGCGCCGGCGAGGCGATCATTTCCGGCGTCTTCGACCTGTCCAGCAAGGACCTCCAGAAGGAACTCGCCCAGATCGTCGATATTCCCATCGAGGAGGGTGAGCTGATCGTTCAGCGGCGCATTCTGTCCTCCGGCAAGGCCTCCACGACCGTCAATTCCGTTCCCATCCCCACGCAGACCCTCAAACTACTTGGGGAAGTCCTCGTGGACGTCCACGGCCAGCATGAAAACCAGTATCTTCTGCGTCCCCATATTCAACTCCGGTTGCTCGACACGTTTGCCGGAACCAGCGATCTAGCCGACCAGTTTGCCCAAGTCCATCACCAGTGGCGGGAAGCAATTACCCGGCGACAGGAACTCATGGAGCATCTGGAGCTCCGAAAACAGCAGATCGAGCTCTACGAGTTTCAGATTCAGGAAATCGACCAGGCAAAACTCAAACCCAACGAACGCGCAGAACTCGAGGCCGAGCATCGCCAGCTCAGCAATGTGGAAAAGCTCAGGGAACTGGCAAGCACACTCGTCCAGAAGCTCGAGGAGAGCGATTTTCCCATCCTCGATCAGCTTCGGTCGCTCTATACACGGACGAATCAACTGGCAGAGATCGACAGCCGCCTGGAAAAACTTACGGAGCAGGTCAACTCGGCCATTCTCGAACTGGATGACGTATCCAAAACCCTCAGCGGCTACGTAGACGATCTGGAATCCGACCCCGCACGCCTGGCAGAGCTTGATGAGCGGATCGCCCTTCTGATGCGACTGGCCAAGAAGTACGGCCAGGGCGATATCGAAGCCGTGCTCCCCTATCGCCAGGAAATCGGCAAAAAACTCGACGAACTCAGGACCCAGCAGAGTGACTTTGAAAACATCGACAGCGATATCCGCGAATTGGGCCAAAAACGCGACAAAATCGGCGCCAAGCTCACCGAACAGCGAAAGAAGGCTTCGACCAAGCTCGCCAACGCAGTGAATAAGCAACTCGACGAGCTGGCAATGCCCGATGCGAAATTCCAGGTGGAGTTCTCCCCCACGACACCGGACAATCCTTCCCCCCTCGGCCTGGACGTCGTTGAATTCATGATTCAGACAAACCCAGGTCAACCGATGCTTCCCCTGCGAAAAATCGCATCCGCCGGTGAACTCAGCCGTGTCATGCTGGGTATCAAGTCCATCCTGTCGAGCCCGGGGCGATCGTCCGTGCTCGTCTTTGACGAAGTCGACTCCAACGTCGGCGGACGACTCGGCGAGGTCATCGGAACGAAACTTGCCAAACTCGCCAATTCGCAGCAGGTGATCTGCATCAGCCATCTGCCCCAGATCGCCGCATTCGCAGACCGTCACTTCGTCGTCGCCAAGCAGGCGACAAAAAACGAGACCGTCAGCTCCGTCAAGTCCATCGACGGCAAGGAACGTGTCCAGGAAATTGCCGAAATGATCTCCGGCAAGAACATCTCCACCACCACGCTCCGCCAGGCGGAGGAAATGATCGCCGACTCCCGCCGCATTCGAAAGAACATCTAGCCAGCCGCGTCACAAATGTCCCCATCCGGACTTGCAGATCGGGCGAAATACTGTACAATTTTCGACATGATCATGGATGCCAATCACTTCGGGCATCCCGTGGTATTTACAGGAAAGGTCGGATGAAACGTGAATACGCAACCCAATCTTGCGGACTATGAAGCCGCACGACGGGACTTTAAGCTTGAGGTTCCGGAGTTCTTCAACTACACCGTAGATGTCTTCGAAAAACATGTGCGTGAGGCAGGACGACGAACCGCCCTCATGATCGGATCAGCCGACGCAAGCCATATCGAAAAATACTCCTTTGAACAACTTCGGCGCAAGCTGAACCAGTTCTGCCACGTTCTCCGCAAACTCGGAATCAAGAAGGGCGACCGCGTCCTGATCTTGATGGCTTGGCGCCATGAATGGTACGTTTCCGTTCTGGCAATGTTCAAACTGGGCATCATTCCCATTCCCACCACCACACAATCGCGACCCCGCGACCTGCAATATCGCTTCGATGCCGCCAACGTCGTTGCCGTCATCACGTCCGCTGATCTCGCGGGCGTCGTGGACGAGGCGGCACAGCAGTCCAAAACACTCAAGCACAAACTTTTGCTCGATGCACCGACTCCCCTGCCCAAGGGATGGATCGATTTCGCATCTTCACTGGCTCGGGAGCCCGAAGAACTCGACGAATGGGAGAAGACCCGCAGCAACGATCCGATGCTGATTTACTTCACTTCCGGAACGGTTGCTTATCCCAAAATGGTGCTGCACACGCAGGCATCTTATGGAATTGGCCACATATTGACCGCGAAACTGTGGCACGACCTGAAGCCCGACGATGTCCACTGGACCCTGACCGACACTGGTTGGGCCAAGGCGGCCTGGGGTTGCCTCTTCGGACAATGGACGGTAGGCGCTACCATCTTCGTCAACGCCGCTCCGAAATTTGAGCCTCAAAAGACGCTTGCCATGATCGCCAAAGCTGGGATCACTTCCTTCTGTGCCCCGCCGACGGTCTACCGAATTCTCGTTCGCGAGGATCTCGCCGCGTACGATCTGTCTTCCATCCGGCATTGCACCAGCGCCGGCGAGCCGCTGAATCCCGAAGTCATTCGAATTTGGAAAGACGCCACCGGGTGCGACATATACGACGGTTACGGGCAAACGGAAACAGTCAATATGGTGGCCAATTACCGCTGCCTGCCGATCAAACCGGGGTCCATGGGCAAGCCCGTTCCCGGATTCGATATGGTTATCGTGGACGACGACGGAATCGAACAGCCGTGCGGAAACGAGGGACATCTCGCCATTCGCATCAAACCCAACAGGCCCGTCGGACTCTTCCAGGAATATATTAACGACCCTGAATCCATGGCCATGTCGTTCCGCGGCGACTTCTACTACACCGGCGACAAGGCCTACATGGACAGTGACGGATACATCTGGTTCCTCGGCCGGGCCGACGACGTCATTATCACATCCGGGTATCGCATCGGACCTTTTGAAATCGAAAGTGCGCTCCTGGAACATAAAGCCGTCAAGGAATCCGCCGTCGTCGCCAGTCCGGACGATTTACGCGGCGAGGTAGTAAAGGCCTTCATCATTCTGAACCAGGGCTATGAGCCTTCCCCTTCTCTGGTTCTTGAACTGCAGAACCACGTTAAAGAGATCACCGCGCCCTTCAAATACCCGCGACGTATCGAGTTCGTCAAGGAATTGCCCAAAACCATCAGCGGAAAGATCAAACGCGGTGAACTCAAACGCCGTGAATGGACTACCCACAAAGTCACAAAGACCCGCGTACTTCGCCGCCGGCATTATCAGCGAACATACAAACGCCTAGGGATCCGCGGTCTCCTCGAACGCATCCGCCGAACATGGTTCGGAAACGGACATGGCGCCAAGAAGGCTCGCTAGGGCGCATCAGATCATGTCCTAACCGGAATACTCGTCATCCTATGCCTGATGCTGTTTCGCTTTCTCGCTTCACCCTGTCCACCGCCAATGGCGACGGCATCACGCAATCTCCCCGGATACCGGTTGTTCACCCGCTGAATTACATCTGAACGAAACGCCGGAGATTGGCCAGACCGATTCGCAGAGCCTGGAGATTGTCTTCCATGCCTTCGAATTCGATGGAAAGCGGGCCCTGATAGCCTGCGGCCTTCATGACTCTAATGCAGCCGACGACGTTCACATCACCGTGCCCGATAATCGAGCCACGCAGATAATTCCCGCCTCGCGACTTGAACCATCCCTCGCCCGGATCGGCCCACTGGGAGGCATTCTTCGTGTGGAAGTCCTTGGCATGGAAATGAAACGCATACGGAGCCATGCGGGTGACGGCCGACACGGACTCCTCATCGGCACAGAGGAAGTTGCCCATGTCAACCAGCGACCCAAAGTTCTTGTGGTTAACCGCTTTCATGAGCTTCTCACAGCGGATGCTGTCCTGAACGAAGATACCATGGTTCTCGACCGTGGTCTTCACTCCCAGATCGGCGGCGAATTTCGTCACACCTAGGCAACCCTCGACAAGCATCGGCAGCGCCGAATCGAAATCATTCGGTCCCTTGTGGTCCTGCGGAAAGCCCGCCGTAGCGTCGTGCCGCATGCATGGAACGCCAAGCGCCGCCGCCACTTTCAATTGTCCCTTGAGACGTTCAACTTCCGCCTGAACCGAAGATGCCCGGAGGAAATCGGCGCCGATGGTGTAACTGAAAATCGGCAGGCCCGCTCTCTTGCAGGCTTCTCTGATCTTCGGGGCTAGTGCCAGAAGCTCCCCAGGATCGCTCGGCAGACCCGGGGTCGAGAACTCGATTCCGTCGAATCCCAGTTCTTTGGTCTTTTCAATCACGCCGAAGATATCGAGTTTCTTTTCCGCAATGTACCGAGCATAGCTGTAGGAACTGACGCCGATCTTCATGACATTTTCCCTTTCTATGAGACTACAAGAGAGTAAGGCAAGCCTCACCCCTGCTAAACGTTGATTGCGACCTCTTTACCCTTTTCACTCGAGGCATAAACACCCTCTATAAGTTTCATAACAACCACACCTTCCTTTCCGGTGCAGGCGGGTTTCGCTTCACCGCGGCATGCGGCAATAAAGCTCTTGGCCTGCCGCTGGAAACGGTCCTCGTCCGCAAACTGCGGTGTGATATCGGCAATGTTACCGTTGAATTCCGTCAGCAGACGGATCGGTTTGCCGTCAAACAACCGTACACCGCCCTTATCGCCGAGGATTTCGATGAACGTGCCTTCTTCCGAGTTCGCGGCCCAAGAGATGTCAAAATTCATCGTCGCCTTGTTTCCGAAGCGAACGAACCCGGTGGCGTAATCTTCCACGTCGCACGTGCCTTTGTAGTTCGGCGGGCCAGCCCACATCCCGGTGAAGTTGTACTTCTTCATGTCCTTGCCGAATTTGGCGTACGTCGCGGCGCTGACACTCGTCGGATTCCACAAGTTGCTCATGAACATGGAAATGTCAAACCAGTGGACGCCGATATCGATCAGCGGCCCGCCGCCGGAACGGGATTTGGTAGTGAACCATCCCCCAAGGCCGGGAATACCGCGACGGCGAAGGAGGGCAATCCGCATGTGATAAATGTTGCCCAGAGTACCATCCATCGCGTATTTCCGAACCAATTGAGTCTCCGGCGACTGACGATAAACCATACCGATCTGCAGGACCTTTTTCGTCGCATCCGCGGTGGCCACGATCTGCTGGGCCTCTTTCGGATTCATCGCCATCGGCTTTTCAAGGAAGACACACTTTCCCGCCTTCAAGGCATTGACCGCCATTTCCCGATGCAGGTTGTTCCACACACACACAAGAACGGCGTCGATATCCGTCTTGAGCAGGTCGCGGTAATCAATGAAGCGACGTTGTGGAGGAATATTCAGCTTGCTGCCGGTCGCATCAAGCCGGTCCTGAGCGATATCACAGACGGCTGTGAATTCTGCCCGATCGGCCACGGCTGCCTGATAGGCATTTATATGAACGTTTCCAATCGTACCAAGCCCGATCACACCAACTTTCAACTTCGCTGCCATACATGTCTCCAGGACCAACAAATGATATTTCCAAAAGCTCCGACAAATATTGCAGCCCTTGGTTATATATTCGGGCGATTTGGAAGGCAAATATTTTTGCGCACATTTCTCCTATGTCCTCGATGGCTCACCTAGCGGCCATTCCCTGCGAGCCCCGTCCCAACCCGATCGATCCAGACGCGATTACATCACTTCCAGGGTGACCTCCGTTCCGTGCGAAACGACATCGAGGACAGGTGAGAACCTGGCCAGTTCCTCCAGCTGTTCCTTCGGCGCGTCGGATTTGACCCTGAACGTTACCTTGATATTCCGGTAGCCCTTGCGCACGTCGTCACGGACTCCCATGAATCCACGTATGTCGATATCGCCTTCAATGTCCGATTCGATCTCGTCAATATGGATACCCCGGATAGCCGCGTGGTAGACCATCGATGACGTCAGGCACGATGCCAGCGCGCAAAGCAGATACTCCACAGGATTCGCCCCCTGGTCCTCCCCTAAAAGCACGGGCGGCTCATCGGCATCGAGAAAAAACGACTTGCGGTGCCTGTGGATATCGTTTGCCCCGTAGAAGTCAGTAATCGTCGTGCGGCTATGCCCACCGTCGACCCATTTATTGCTGATGCGGAAATTGAATTGCGCCAGATCCGGATCTCGCTTCAGAATCGTCACCTTGTTCCGAAGTTCACCTACATCGACCCCATTGACCATTTCCTGTTGTGCAACCATTTTGAATCCCCCGTTCTTCAATGAACTATTTCACCCTTTATTTCTAATTCTTTGCCGATCCCGCCGATTTGTCAATTACAGAAGCAATCTCCTTGCGATCCATCGCTTAGCGGTGGTAAAGTGTGGGCAACACCGAATCAGGAGAACATCGTGCACGCGACACTCAAGCGAGTTTTTGACCACAGCGTTGCTCACTTTCAAGCCGACACGCGGGTTTTGGGAGCCTGGGTGTACGGCTCGGCCAACGTGTCGTCGGAGGATGCATTCTCCGATGTGGATCCGGTATTTCTCATTCGCGATGAGGACTTCGAGGCCATAGACGCCGAGCTTCGCGGGCTCTTTGAGACCTGGTGCGGGCGAGTGTCCCTCTGGTGGCCTGAGACGTTCAACTGCCCAACGGTGCGGAACTACGCAATCCTGTTTCCCGCCCCTTCATCGGCGCAACTCCTTCAGTACGACGTAAATATCATGAGTGTATCCGGACTGCGAGACAACGCCTTCTGCCGATGCTTGCTGGCCGGATGCCTGCCGGAGCAGGTCCTCTTCGACAAGACGGGCATCATCGCATCGACGCTTCGCGAGCTGCCCGCTCCCGAGTTTTCGTCGCAAGGCTTACGGCTGAAGATCGACACCTACTGGCTGTATGCGTTCATCAACACAAAATACCTCTCGCGCGGCGATGTGTGGAAATCCTCGTATGTTCGCGGCGTGATGTTCCAGAATCATCTGGACATTCTGTTCGCCAAATACCGCCAGACCAATTCCGGATGGTGGGCGATCAATATCAAGAAGCTGCCCAAGGACGAACAGAAGAAACTGATGAACTACCTCGGCGCAATGGACGATCTATCGGGGTTGAAGACGGCGTTTCTGGATCAGGTGACAACTTTTTCCCAGGATGCGAAATTGGCGTGCGAAGCGTGCCGCGTGGCATATCCCGCCGATGTTGAACGGGACATAATGGCCCATATCGAGAAAGCTGTAGGGAATCGATTATGAAACGAGCGTTATTGGTGATCGATGTTCAGAATGTGTACTTCACGGGCAAGCTGCCCATTTCCTTCCCGCCCGGTAGTTTTCAGAATATCACGCGGGCGATGGATTTCGCGACGGAGCAGGGTATTCCCGTTATCGTGATCCAACATACTGCCCTGCAGCCCGAATCGCCGGTCGGACCTCGCGGCGGTGAATCGTGGAAGCTCCATCCGGAAGTGGCCAAACGCAAGTGTGATCACCTCGTCGAAAAAACCTGGCCCGGAAGCTTCACGGACACGGATCTGGAGACTCTGCTCCGATTGAAGGGGATCGACACGGTGACCATCTGCGGATACATGACCCAGATGTGTTGCGATACGACTTCGCGACAGGCCTTCCATTTGGGGTTCAACGTCGAGTTCCTGTCCGATGCCACGGGAACGTTGGCTATCGCCAACTCGGCGGGAAGCGTCACCGCGGAGGAACTCCACCGGGCAATTCTCGTCACTCAGGCGATGCGGTTCAGCAGAGTCATGACCCTGCAGGCCTGGATGGAAGCGGCTCTGCATCATGGATAACCCGCGACAATACGGAAATCCTCCCTACCGCGCTGCCGTGATTCACGGCGGCCCGGGAGCCGGCGGTGAAATGGCGCCCGTGGCAAGAGAACTGGCGTCCGACCGCGGTATCCTCGAGCCCATTCAAACCGCAACCTCGCTCGACGGACAGATCGAGGAACTGACGATGCTGCTCAGCACACACGCCGATCTTCCCGTCACACTCGTCGGCTTTTCCTGGGGAGCCTGGCTGAGCCTCATCGTCGCGGCCAAACATCCTGCGATGGTGAAAAAACTCATTCTCGTCGCAAGCGGCCCATTCCAGGCCCATTACGCGGAACAAATCATGCCAACACGGCTCAGCCGTCTGAGTGAGGAAGAACGCACAGAGGTCCAGACCCTGATTCGCGATCTGGAAGCTCCGTCCACGCAAAACAAGCACGCGACCCTGGCAAGATTTGGTGTCCTCTTGTCCAAAGCCGATATCTTCGACCCTGCCCCAGTCAAATCCGAACCATCGGACGCCATGGATTGTCGAAGTGATATTTTCCAGACCGTATGGAACGAGGCCGCGGAACTGAGGCGAGGCGGCCAATTGCTCGACTTGGCACGGCACGTTCAGTGCCCGGTCGTGGCGATCCACGGGGACTACGACCCACATCCCGCCGAGGGTGTCGAAACACCCCTTTCCTTGACATTGCGGGACTTTCGATTTATACTTCTCGAAAAATGCGGGCACGCGCCCTGGTTGGAGCGTCAGGCCCGAGATAAGTTTTACCTGCTTCTAAAAAATGAACTCCAGTAAAAAGGACGCAGCACTCATGACCCCACGAGATCGAGTAATGGCCACGCTGAATTTTCGTACCCCCGACCGACTCCCCAAGGACCTTTCCGGAATGCGATCAACGGGAATCAGTGCGTTTGCCTACCCCAAACTGATCAAGGCTCTGGGACTGCCCTATCGCCCTCCCCGCGTCTACGACTGCCAGCAGATGCTCGCCTTGCCCGACCTGGACGTGCTCGACGCGTTGGGATGCGACGTGGTGGCCGTCGAGGGAACCCTGACCAATGCCTTCGAACAACCCGAAAAGTGGGAGCCATTTGACTTCAACGGCCGACTCGACGCCCTCGTGCCAAAGGGAATGAACTTCACGGTCGAGCCGAACGGAACCATCGTCTGCGGATCCACCCGGATGGTTCCCGATTCGTATGTATTCGACACGGAGCACGCGGGAAATCCGCTGAATCTGACCGACGAACTGCCCAAAGTATCCGTGACTCAGCTCCGAGCAGACGCGAGAAA
This sequence comes from uncultured Phycisphaerae bacterium, assembly GCA_964563935.1. Classification (GTDB taxonomy): domain Bacteria; phylum Planctomycetota; class Phycisphaerae; order JAAYCJ01; family JAAYCJ01; genus JBAZZQ01. The sequence goes on from CAZLZE010000023.1 coordinate 40,713, forward strand.
TGACGCCCTGACAGACGCAGAGATCGCGGAAACCCGTGAGTTCTGCCGGCGTGTTCGCGCATCGACGGATCGTGCGATATTCTTCGCGCATCGCGGCCTCCGGGCCCGAATCGGCATCGGCATTATGGGAGGATACGGCGTGTTTCCGCTCCTGTGCGTACTCGAGCCGGACTACGTGCACGAGGTCCATGGGATCCTGACCGACCAGGCGATCGACGATGCCCGTCGCCTCTTGCCCGAGGTCCGAGACAATATCGATATCATCATGATGAACGCGGATGACTGGGGAACGCAGAATTCCACCATCGCTTCACCGGAAGTGTTCAAAACGCTCTTCAAACCCTACCTCCGCAGGCTTAACGACGAATGTCATCGAATTGCCCCGAACGTGAAAATCTTTCTCCATTCCTGCGGTGCCATCTATGAATTGATCGACCCGATCATCGAGAGCGGGTTCGATATCCTCAACCCCGTTCAGTGGTCAGCCGGCAAACCCACCTATCGCGATTGGAAAGACAAGGCCCGTGGAAGACTCGCTCTCTGGGGCGGCGGAGTAAATTCACAAGTGACACTGCCCCTGGGGTCCGTACAGGACGTGGAAAACCAGGCCCGGGAGGTCGTGGCATACATGAGGCAAGACAACGGCTACGTCTTCTGCAACATCCACAACATCCTGGCGGAAATTTCGCCGGAAAAGGTGATCGCCCTCTACCGCAGCGTGAAAGATTAGGAAACGACCCTTGGCCCGGCTCATTACATCGAAACACGGACGATACGTAGGACCAGGCAGACGCTCGCTGGCCCTTGTACTGAGTCTGAGCTTTGCTTTCTGCGCAGCAGGATGCGCCAGGGAAAGCGATGTGGCAAAGTCGCCAAAAGAACGTGAAACATCCCCCCAGGTCAGGGTCCAGGACATATCCCGAGCGGTTCTCGATAACAATACTTTCGCCCTGGACCTCTATCGTCGCCTGGCCGGCCGATCGGGAAACCTCGTCGTTTCTCCCTACAGCCTTTCGATCGCATTGGCCATAACCTACGCCGGAGCGCGAGGTCAAACTAAGCAGGAAATCGCCACGGCACTCCATTTCACATTCGCCAAGGATGAACTCCACCGCACCTTAAACGCCCTCGATCTGGACCTGACAAACCGGGCGCAGAACGCGGAGCAATTTCAGTTGCTCTGCGCAAACAGCCTCTGGGCCCAACGCGGCTACCCGTTTCAGTCCACCTTCCTCGACACGCTCGCACAATACTACGGCGAGGAAGTCCGCCTGACGGATTTCGCCGCAAAACCGCAAGCGGCAAAGACTGCCGTCAACGCATGGGCCCGCGACAAAACGCTTGGAAAGGTACCGGACATTCTTGGTTCCGACGAACTTGATGCTCGCACCCGCATGCTCCTTGCCAACGCGATTCACTTCAAGGGGAAATGGAAATATCCCTTCCCCAAGGCATTGACCACAAAGGAAACCTTCACGCTTCTGAACAACACCAAAGTCCCTGTGCCCATGATGGCGGCCAATCTCATGGGATCAAAGCACTACGACCTGTACAAGTACACGGAGGGCAGTTGCTACCAGGCACTGGAACTCCCCTACCGCGGCGATCAGTTCGCCATACTGATTCTCTTGCCCGAGCAGGGATACTTTCAGTCGGTTCAAGCTATGCTCGTCGGCGATCTGGTCACTGGAATCGCCAAAGCGATGACATTGCGTAAGGTGGAGATCCATCTGCCGAAATTTCGCTTCACTACACGCCTGTCTGTCAAGCCCGCTCTTCAAGCCATGGGTATCAGGACGATCTTTGCTTCCGGTGATGCCGACTTTACAGAAATTGAGCCGAAACGTGAATTATTCATCCGAGACGTAGTCCATGCGGCAACAGTTTCCGTGGACGAAGAGGGAACTGAAGCGGCGGCCGCGTCGGCCGTCAGCCTGACCATGTGCGCTGGACCCAGCGTGGTCCGTTTTAGCGCCGACCGACCCTTTCTCTTCGTCATTCGTGACACCAAGACAGGCGCACTGCTCTTGATCGGACGCGTCCTGGATCCCAGAGATCGATGCCCCGAACAATAGACTCGCCAGACATCATCCCGGTCACGTACTGACTCATGCTAACCCCATCAAACCACATCAAAAAGAAAGGGGCGGGTTTTGGCCCGCCCCTGTTGTGAGTGCTGCTCTTGTGTCGGCCGCTTACAGCTTGTCGCTCGCCGCCATCGCCTTGAGGCGTTCCCAGCGGAAATCAACGTGCTGCTGGGTATCGGCCATCAACTCGGCGAAGTCGGGCTTTGCCAAGTGAGCGAATCCGCCACCCATGGCCTTGAAGGCCTCGGTGACCGGAATCTTCTTACCCTTTTCCTCGGGGTTATAATTGATGGTGGTTTTGCCCTTCTCGATCTCGTAGATCGGATGCAGGCACGCATCAACAACCTTCGCCACCGCGTTCGGGCACATGCCTTCCTTCAGACCCCAGTTCAGCGGACATGTCGAGAAAACCTTACCGAAGGCAAACCCGCCCTCGCGGACCGTCTGCTGGGCCTTGCGGGCCTTACGGATCATGTCCATCGGCTGGCACTCGGCCGCCTGGAACAGATACGGGGCATACGTACCACGAAGAATCTCAATGATATCCTTGTGGTGAGTCGTCTTACCCTTCTGCCCCGGACCGACATGGGCATTGGAGTTCCGCTGGCCCTTGAACCCGGTGTAGCACATTTGGGCGCCCGTGTTCATATAACCCTTGTTGTCATACTCGATGAAAATGAACGGATCATTCCGCAGGGCGGCTGCGATCACCTGGTCCATTCCGATATCGTCGCCACCGTCCCCGGAAACCGCGATCACCGTCATCTCTTCCTTGATCTTATTGTCCTTCTTGAACTTGTCGATCATTTCCACAATACCCGTCGCCGTGGAGCTGGCATTGTGGAAGAGGTTATGCACGTACGGAACCTTGAAGCTCGTGAACGGGAAGCCCGTCGTCACGACCATGCCGCATCCCGTGTTAAACAGCAGGATAACCTGACCGTCAATTCCCCGGAGGAACAGGTTGATATTCGTGAAAATCCCGCAACCCGGACAGGCGGAGTGCTTATCAATGCGGTTCGGCATCTTCGACAGCTCTTTGAGGTTCGGCCGTTCCAGCTTGGCATTGATCGAGCAGTCTTCCGTACGAATCGGCTCAACGGTCACGGGCGGATTGAAACTCGTGTCGCCAGGCCAGGCGCCGTAGTACCACTTTTCCCGCTTTTCGTTCTCGTCGGACACATTCGGCCACTGCTTCAGCAGATCATACAGATACATCGCATCTTCGATCCGGAAATTCAGACCACCGATACCATACGACCGCTGAAGAATCTTGGCCTTGTTGCCACGCTTCTGCAACGCAGCGCCGATTTCATTGGCAAGGAAATTGTTCGCGCCAAACTGACTCACGCGTTCCGCAACGAGGATCTTCTCAGACTTGCCCAACGCATCGGCCACGGCATTCTCCGGCCACGGACGAAGAACCATCGGTATGACCAAGTTAACCTGCTCACCCTTGCGAGCCAGGACATCAACCGCATCCTTGGCGGCTTCGCCCGCGGTATTCATCGCCACGAGGCAACGACCAGCGCCCTTGTCCCCGTACTGCTCAACAAAGCTGTACTGACGACCGGAAATCTTCGCGTATTCTGCAAACACCTGCGGGATCACTTCGTTCAGAGCCCGCTCCATCTTCCATTCCATCTGCACCTTCGTGTTGATCACGTCGTCATTCATGTACGGTCCGATGGTGTGAGGATGCTTGGTGTCAATCACGCAGACCTGCTTCGTCTTTCCCGCGAGAATCTTGTCAATTGGCTTGTCGCCGAGGAAGGCCTCGACGTCCTTGCTGTCGGCAAACACTTGGATTCGACGATTGGCGTGACTGGTATGGAACCCGTCATACGCCACGATCGAGGGAAGAAGGACTTCTTCCGAAACCTTCAGGGCAATAATATTCATATCATACGCAGCCTGCACAGTCGGCGCCATGAAGATCAGCCAACCCATACCGAGCAGCGTCATCAAATCGCTGTGACCGTTCTTGATGTTCAACGGCGCGTTGATCTCACGCGTCGAGAGGTTCAGCACCATCGGCAGCCCCAGACCGGAAATCGACGACAATTCCTCATACTTCAGCAGAAGCCCCTGGGCACTCGTCACGTCAACCACGCGTCCGCCCGCGACCGCCATACCCGTACAGATACCAATGGCGGCCAGTTCGCTCGTCCCGATGACCAGCTTCATGGGCGTCTGTCCGGCCGCAATGGCCTTGGAAACTTCCTCGCCAACCTCGCTCGACGGAGTAATGGGATAGTACCCCTCGCCGTCGTAGCAGCAATGCAGAATCGCCTGGGCAACGGCCTCGTTACCGTTTCCTAGCCAACGAACCTGGGGTTTTGTCGCTTCACTTGTCGTAATCATATTTTCTATTCCTCTATTTCTTTATCGTATTTGAACTACAACTATTCCTTACTACTGGTAACCACTTCCGCCTCGGGACACGGGAACTGCAACGCCTTGCCCTTCTTCGTCGTCGGACAGGTCGAGACACACCGCATGCATCCCTTGCAGTAGTTCTCGTCGATACCGGTCATCTTCCCGTCAACCCACTTCAGCGAACCCGGGTCCGAGCATACCGTCATGCACATACCGCAGGTAATGCAAACGCTTTGATCAAACTTCGGATAAAATCCCGTGCCCGCCAGACGATTCGACTTTCCGATCGTGCTAAACCGAGTGGCGTCGATCGCGCCCCCGTTTTTCAGGTTCAGGTACCCGATGCGTTCATCCCGATGTTCCTTAAACGCCACGAGCGAATACTTTCCATCCGCCTTGAATGTCGCACGCTTCGATTGAGCGACAGCCATGTCAAACGCGGCGAGATTGGCCTTGGCAACCTTTGGCCACTGCTTTTCGATCTTCGCCTTCACCTTCTCCGCGTCGAACTTCAACTCATTGCACAGCATGGCCAACATCGGCATGTTCAGACGGCTGGCCGTCTTGCTCGCAATTCCCGTCGCATCGAGGCAAATCACCGTGCCCGAATGCATCTGCAGAATATCCCGGACCTCCTCCGGAGACTTCGTCGAATTAACGATCGCCGTCGCGTTCTCCTGCAAACCCCGGTTAAGACCCAGTGGCTTGATCAGGAACTCGCGAAACGCGACCAGAAAGTGCGGCTGCGTCGTCGGACCGGCCGATCGGACTGGCGTTCCGAAATCGCAGAAACGTACCGATACGTCCGTCGGAGTGCCCTTCTTTTCCGAACCGTATTTGGCATCGTACCCGCCGTCAAGGTCAAACGCCTCAACGCCCAGCTTGAAGAGCATCTTGGCGGCCATGTTCGCACCTTCGCCGCCAATGGCACTGAAGATAATGTTACAGAAACCTAAGTCATCCTTATAGGGTAACTTATAATCGTGGCTCATTGCACTTGGCCCTTTCAGAAACACGTTGTAAAAAGTATGTTACTTAATCGTCAAGAGTAAACCCAAATGGTAGGCTCGCTCCTGATTCGGATCAAGCGACCCGATTAAAAATAACTCACCATTGAACACCCTTTCACTATGGAATTCAAGCATAATACGCCACAAGCTGTACTTTTTTTCACAGCCCGCAACCATACAAACCTAAAACATCAACCAGAACAGACACCTTATCGCCGTGATGCCCCCTGAAATGAACGATCATCATTCACTTATCCTTGACGCCAATCCAGCTTTCGGTTTTAATACGCAGGTTTACCGGATGCCGACACCTTAATTGGAGGAACAGGCAATGCTTTCATATATGAAAATCCTGACATGCATGATCGGCATATCGATAACGGTCACCGGATGTTCATTCGATCAGTACAAGAAAATGGAAAAAGAAAATGCGGATCTCCAGGCGTCCCTGCGTCACAGCAAGGAAATGCTGGAGCAGTCGCAGGCACGTGAAAAGAAACAGAATGCCTTGGTAACCGCCTCCCAGGAAAAAATCGCGGCCTTGGAAAAGAGGGTCGCCGAAATGGAAATGCTCAAGACGGAATTGAGAAAACAAAAGGAATTCGCCGAATCGGAATTGGTCCGCCAAAAGGCAGAGGCTCAGAAGCAGACAGCACTGGCGAACACGTATCAGGCACAAATCAAGAAGCTGACCGCACAACTCGCCGAGGCAAGAGAAATGATCAAGAAACTTCAGGCAGAATCGGAAAAACACCCGCTGTCCACACAGCCGGTGCAAAAATAAAGTCTCAAACGCATTGCACATCCATTTAACGAAAGGTTGAGTACGTCCATGGCAAAGAAAGCAAGCAAAGCGATCAAAATCGCCGTAATTCCCGGCGACGGAACAGGTCCGGAGGTCGTTCGCGAAGGATTGAAAGTCCTCGAAGCGGTATCGAAAATTGAAAAATTCAAATACGAACTCGTCCGGTACGACTTGGGCGGAGATCGCTATCTTAAAACCGGCGAAGTCCTCCCGAGTTCCGTCATCAAAGAACTCCAGACCTTTGACACGATCTACCTGGGTGCCGTCGGCCACCCGGACGTTGCCCCGGGCATCCTCGAAAAGGGATTGCTCCTTCGCCTGAGATTCGAGTTCGACCAATACATCAACCTCCGCCCGGTCAGGCTGTATCCCGGGGTGGATTGCCCCCTGAAGGACAAGGGACCGGACGATATCAACTTCGTCGTTGTCCGCGAGAATACTGAAGGTATCTACACGGGTATGGGCGGCTTCCAGTACAAAGGCACACCGGCCGAAGTCTCCACGCAGATCAACTGCACCACCCGCTTCGGCGCCGAACGAGCCATTCGCTATGCCTTCGAGTTGGCTCGAAAGCGGAACCTGCGAAAGCAGCTCACGCTGGTCCACAAGACCAACGTACTGACCTACGCCGGGGATACCTGGTGGCGGGCGTTCAACGAAATCGGCGACAAGGACTATCCGGATATCAAACGCGACTACAACCATGTCGACGCCTGCTGCATGTGGTTCGTGAAGAACCCCGAGT
>CAZLZE010000024.1:0-46926 GCA_964563935.1 uncultured Phycisphaerae bacterium
CTGCCGTGAATCTCCGCGTAACCTTCCGTCGGAAACGCGATCCGCGACAGAATCTTCAATAGCGTGCTCTTTCCCGCCCCGTTTCGCCCGATGATCCCGACGACCTCGCCCCGGTGAACGTCAAACGATACATCCTTCAGCGCCCAGATCGCTTCCTGCCCGCGTGCATTGGTCCATTCGGTGAACCGCCGAATCGGCAACCTGACGATATCCATGACGGCCTCTCGGAACGTCCTGGTCGAAGTCGCCTTCGCCCCGATCCGATACCGCTTCGAGAGTCCCACAACCTGTATAGCCGGCCGACTCATCTTCCTCTTCTCTTAAACTGAAGGCTGACAACTTCTTATATCAAATCCGCGAACCTGAATTCCATCCGCCGAAAATACCGAATCCCCGCCAGGAACAGCAAAACGCTAATCCCCGTCGAAATTCCCAGCAGAGACCACGGCATCGGCTGACCCAACAGCGACGCCCGAAACGCCTCGATCAACCCCGCCATCGGATTCAACGCGAACCACATTCGGTATCGCTCCGGCACTAGGCTCGACGGGTATACCACCGGCGTCGCGAACATCCACAACTGCACCATGTATGGAACCACGTACTTAAAATCCCGATACTCCACATTCAACGCGCACAACAACAGCCCCACGCCCAATGCCGTTCCGACAATCAACACCAGCAGCACGGGCAGGAAAACAATCCACCCCGAAACGCCTATCCCATAGTAGACCATCATCCCAAACAGCACGCTCAATGCGATCAGCAGATCAACCAACCCCACCCCCACCGAAGCCGAGGGAATGATAAGCCGCGGAAAGTAAATCTTCGTCACCAGCCGCTCATTTCCGATCAGACTGTTCGCCGAGTTCGTGAGCACGCCCGAAAAGAACGTCCACGGCAAAAGACCTGCGTAAATAAAAACCGGATACGGCAGACCGTCCGACGGCATCTTCGCCAGCGTACCAAAAAAAATCGTAAACACCACCATGCTCATGAACGGCTGCAATACCGCCCACAACGCACCCAACACCGTCTGCTTGTACCGAACCTTGATGTCCCGCCACGTCAAAAAATACAGCATCTCCCGATACTGCCAAAGCTCCCGCCAATTGATCGCCAGCCATCCTCGGCACGGCTCGATCCGGACCACAGGTCCGTCATCGGGCTTCGCCTGCGAAATGCCAACGCAGAATTGGTCGTCAATCGCCGCTTTGTTCATGCAGAACTGCCAACTCCCTTAAACTCAAACAACTATTATAAATATAATTATTAATTATCGCATACATCTGCGCACTTCGTCCCCGTCGGTGCACCGACCAGTGTCAGTACCAACGAGTCTCAGAACACCGAGTTGTCCTAGTTATCGGCTCTTCCCTTGATGAAATATCGACCTTTTCCCCCCTGATAGATGACTTTTTATGGGCTATTGGGATCAAGTGAAAAGGGTGTGACAAATCTTCCCGGACCCCCTCGCCAACCGTCTCCCCTCCCGTCATCGTCCCACCGCACAATAGAACATCTCTTCGTTTGGCCGTCGTCGGCACGACGACGAATCGTCCTTCTTCCTCCGCAAGCCAACGACCGCCCCTGGAATTCCTGACGATTGTGCGATTGACAGGGGTGACAGTGCGAGTTACGCTCGTCCCAGCGCACCAAAGCAATCCTGGAAAGCATGAACATACCCATCTGGCGCTAATACTGGCTTTCCCCAGCCATTCATAATCCCGTAGGGCAGATGGTTCCGGTCCGCCGGGTTCACCCGCCATCCTGGTCTATATTCCTTGTCAGCTTCCTATAGCTCTGCCCCCATTGCATTTGCTCACAGCTCTGCTATAATCACAGACCGACACGATTGTTAACTGTTAACAATATAAGGAGCTTTCCCATGCCCTCCCTCAACGGCCAATGGAAACTCGCGGCAGACACAAAAAACGTCGGGCGCAATGACCGTTGGTATGCATCCATCCGCCCCAATGCAAAAAACGCTCCCGTACCCGGCGTCGTCCAGCAGACCTTTCCCGAAACCTACGGCGTCTACTGGTACTGGCGGCAGTTTGAGCCCGATCGAGCAATCACCTCACAAGAGCGGTGCCTGCTTCGATTCGCCGCGGTCGATTACCTCGCCGATGTTTATGTCAACGGTCAACACGTCGGCTCGCATGAAGGCGGCGAAACGCCTTTCACCATCGACATCACCGACGCTCTCCATGCCGACACGTCGAATCTCCTGGCGGTCCGAGTGCTGGTTCCCGGCGACGAGCCTATTGACGGTATCACGCTGCAACAGATTCCCCGCCGCAATCGCGAACACAAGCATTTCTGCCCCGGCCGAGGCATCAATACCGGCGGCATCTGGGGCAAGGTTGATCTGTTGATCGTTCCCGCGGTTTACATAACCGACGTTTTCGTGCGACCGAATCCGCACACCGGCGACATTCGCGCGACGGTCACCGTTTTGAATGCAACGAACTGCGAGGTCCGCGGCATCCTCACCGCATCCACCGGCGAATCGCCCGGCGGGGAAACCATTCACACCGTCAGCGTTGCCGCCATGTTCACTCCCGGCCAGACCCGACACGAGCTTATGCTGCATGTCCATCAACCAAAGCTCTGGGACCTTGGCGATCCGAACCTCTATCGCGTCACGACGATCCTCGCCGACGACCAATCGCGCTATCGACACGAATCCAGCGTCCGGTGCGGTTTCCGCGAGCTGCGTGTCGAACGCGGCTATTTTCGCCTCAACGGCAAACGCATCTTCATCAAATCGACGCATACCGGCAATCACTTTCCGATCGGGGTCTGCACCCCCGTCGATCCCGATTTGCTCCGCCGAGACATGCTCATGGCCAAAGTCGCCGGCTACAATTGCGTCCGATTCATCGCCGGCATGGGCATCGCCGAGCAGATGGATTTCGCCGACGAAATCGGCATAATGGTGTATGAAGAGAACCTCGCTTCGTGGCAGCTTCCAAACTCGACCGACGCGGTGCGCCATTTCAATAACTCCACACGCGAAATGGTTCTTCGCGATCGCAATCATCCCAGCATCACGATCTGGGGGCTGCTGAATGAAACGCCCGGCGGTCCCATCTTCGACGCCGCCGTCAATGCGCTGTCCTGGCTGCGCGACCTTGACGACACGCGACTGGTGCTGCTCTCCAGCGGCCGGGGCGAAGGACGATTCGATATCGGCTCGCTCAGCAATCCCGGCACGCGCGAATGGGAATGCCAATGGGGCGCCGAGGATCCGAAAAACAAAATGCTCGCCAAGGGCACCGTCGAATACATGGGTTCGGGCCTCGATCTCGGCGACGTTCACATCTACCCCGCTTTTCCGCATACTCCGAACATGCAGAAACTGCTTGCCACCCTCGGACAGAACACGAAACCGGTTTTTCTCACCGAATACGGCATCGGCAGCCTTCTCGACGTCGTTCGCGGCAGCCGATTCTTCGAACAGCAAAATGCCCGTGCCGATCTTATCGACGTCCGCTGGTTCCGCGAGATGGCCGAACGTCTTGAAGCCGATTGGAAGAAATGGAAATTCGACAATACCTACGCCTTCCTCGGTGATATGCTCCGCGACAGCCAGCGCCTCCAGTCACGGCAACGGCGTCTGGCCTTCGACCGCATTCGCGCCAATCCGAAGATTTGCGGCTACAATCTCACCGGTATGCTGGATCACGGCCTGACCGGCGAAGGCGTCTGGACCTTCTTCCGCGAGTGGAAACCCGAATCCGCCGACGTGCTGCAAAACGGCTGGGCGCCCCTGAAATGGTGTCTCTTCGTCGATTCGATGCACGGCTACTCGAACCGACGGTTCACTCTCCGCGCGGTCCTCGCCAACGAAGACGTCCTCGGCCCCGGCGACTATCCCTGCACCTTCAAAGTCCATGGCCCAGCCGGTACGATCTGGCAGAAATCCGTCACCCTGCGAATTCCAAAAGCCAAGCCCGGCACCGACAATCCGCTGACCTTCCAGGTGCTCAACGAAACCGTCACGCTCAAAGGTCCCGCCGGCAATTACGAATTCGTCGCCTATATGGAAAAAGGCGGCGCACCGTTCGACGGGTATCGCCCCTTCCGCATCGCCGCGCCCTTGTCGCCACAAAAACCCAAAACATCAATCACCACATTCGGCCTCTCACCCACAGTGGCCAAATGGCTTGCCAGGCAAGGTATCGATTGCCGGCCGATTTCGACGAAAACCCCACTCCGCACCCGTGAAGTAATTCTCGTGGGCGACGATCCGCGCATTCGCAGCAGACGCGACGAATGGCTCTCCCTCTTCGAACGTGGCGCACGCGGCAGCTACGTAATCTTCGCCTCAAGCGACCTCTTCAAACGCTCCAATGCCAAACCGTTCGGCCCGATCACCACCGTCTACGGCACTCGAACCACCGCCGAACGCTCTTTTGAGGTCGCTAACGCGCCAAAGCGCGATTGGCCCATCTACGGATGTGAAATCTGCGGCTATGCACAATTCGAAATCGGCGGCGGGGCCCTTCCCAAAGGCCAATACGATATCGTTCTTGACTTCTGCGAAGCCACCGAAGAACGCGTCGGCGGCCGACTGTTCAGCATCGAAATCAATGACGAGAAAGTCGCTGACAACTTTGACATTGTCGCCGAGGCCGGCGGGCGGCATCTGGCTCTGCAGAAACGCTTCCGAACGTCACCGCATGACGGCAGCATCGGCGTCAAACTCGCGGGTATCGTCGGTGCCCCGTCGCTCAGCCGCATCAGTGTTTACGACGCCGCGGGAAAACTCATCGCCCAGGAATCGGCCCTCCGCATCTGCGAAAACCAATCCTACCGACTGCCGCTGCCCGGCCAGGCGACCGTGACCGATTATTTCGATTGGCTCTATCACAAGGAATGCGTCGCCAAGGCCCATCCGATCTTCGACGGACTGCAGACCAAAGGCATTATGGACTGGGATTATTACGACCCGGTCATCTCGCACCGCTTCTTCGAAACCCACCACCAACCCTCCGAGGTGATCGCCGCCGCGTTTGCCCCGGCCTCAATGAATGATATCGGCTACGCCAGCGGACTGATGCTCGCGGAATATCCGATCGGCAAGGGACGATTCCTCATCAACACGTTCAACGTTCTCGACAATATCGACACGCACCCTGCCGCCGACCGTATGCTGATCAACATGATCCGCCACGCCCAGTCGCAGGCGAACGGCCCGCTGACGGCGCTACCGAAAAACTTCTCTGCCCTGGTGAAATCAATCAGCTACACCAGTAAGAACAAAAGGTAAATGCAGGACACTTCCGTATCCATGACAAGCCATCACTTGTCAATCGATAGTCGAATTTCGTGGGGTGTGTTTTCGCCCGCGAAAGCGTGATATTCAGTTTCGTCCGGCGGCCGGTTCCGGTCCGCCGGATTCACCCGCCATCCTCGGACGTTCATCCTCAATGAATTGGCGGGTCAAGGGAGCCGAAGCGTCAGAACGACCCGTACTGCACGACTTGAACACTTGAAATACCCCGGCGGTTAGGGGATTCCGGTGACATAGACCATGAGGTAAGTTCCGTCGGAAAGACGAACAACGGCGGGGTCCTTGACGGACCAGGTTTCATTTCCAGTGGAGGGGTCTACGGTCAGTCGGACGCCGTCGTCGGCAATCCATGATTCCCCATTAGTGGAAAAAAATGACCCAATGACGCTGGCAGTGTTGGGATCCACGCAGGAAAAACCATAAAAACGGTATCCGTCGGGAACCCGAATCAGGTTGGAAACCAGAAAATGCAGGCCGTTGGCCTCGAACGTCGGACAGATGTTGGCTTTGGTAAATGTCTTTCCGTCGGACGAAGTGGCGTACCAGTTACTGCCCTCGCCACCGTCCGTGGCCCCTCCGGCGAAATAGTGCCACGTCTCATCGATTCGGAGCGTTGAGGGATCCATGACGGGTTTGCCGGCTTGAGCAAACGCTACACCCTGGCAGGTAAAATGGATACCGTCAGTTCCCTCGGCATAGTAAGTCCGTTGCCCGTTTCCGTCGTTGGGGTCGCTGGTCAGGTAGAGGCGAAACGTTCCGTCGGACAGAATCTGTATATCCGGGTCCACCGGATCGGCCATGCCCGTGAAGCCCGAAAAGACAAGCTTCTTATAAATCCAGGTCGATCCCTGATCGGCGGAAATGGCGACAACGGTCTTGTTCATCTCGCTTCCCACGGTCCAGCCGGTGTAATACAGATACAACCACCCATTGTCATCCATCGTAAGGTCCGGCACATCACCCTGGTTAATGACGACATGGCTGCTTCGCGCAAAAGTCAAGCCGTCGGATGAGGTGGCGCTGAGCAGCCGAAGGTTCCATGGACCGTGATCCCCAGGCCAGGGCTGGCTGGCGGCATCAGAAGGAGGAATAAAATCGCTGGTCAGGGCGACGAAGGCAAGACCGCTCATGTTCGCGGTGGCGGTGTATGACGCGGGGCGGACAATGTGTCCGGTTTTGACCGCGGTAATCGTCACAGAATCGGACAAACCGGACTTTGACCATGTTCCACCGCTGTCGGTGGTTACAGAGGCGTGGTCCCCGCTGAAATTGACGGTCGCGTCGGAAATCGGTGTTCCATTTTCATCGACAACGGTCCCGGAGACGGTAAAAGTGGTTGGTGTACCGGTCGGAGTCGGGGTCGGTGTTGGCAAGTCCGTCGGAGTCGGGGTCGGTGTTGGTGTTGGCGAGTCCGTCGGAGTCGGGGTCGGCGTGGGCGAATCCATCGGAGTCGATAAAGAAGGGACACACGAGGGAAGGAACGCCATCAGAACAATCGGGAAAAGGATATACAAAACAGCCAAGCAAACCAGTCGCAGATGAAATGTGAATACAAACATATGGGACCTCTTTTCTGTTCACATATCTCAAATCATCGGCCAAAACCGGAATAATGCTAAGTTTCGCAGGTGTGTTTTCGCCCGCGAAAACACACCTTTCTTTCCCCCTGGAAAATGCGGCGTTCAGTAAGTGAATGTTTCCTGATCCGTGTATGAGCAGGCACGCGAGGAGGCAACAGCGGAGACGCAACTCAGCATTTGCTCGGAGATACCAGCCCAGGTGAACCGCTCGACCATGGTCCGCCGTGCCGCGGTACCGAGATTTTGCGCCAATTGGGGATCCGACAGCAGCAGATTGATGGCCAGGATCCACTCTTTGGCGCTGTCGGCAATCAGCAGGTCTTCCTGAGGTCTGACGTCCAATCCACTCGCCACTCCCGGAGTGGCAATCACAGGCCGGCCGGCGGACATCGCTTCCAAAACCTTGTTCTGAACTCCGCACGCGATCTGGAGCGGCGCAACGGCGATGGCTGAGGTCAGGTACGGACGCACATCGGGAACGGCGCCCGTCACCGAGACATTTCGTAATCGCTCAAGCTGCCGAACCTGTCTTGTCGGACTTCTGCCGACAATGTTCCATCGCACATGAGGATACTTGACGCTGATCTCCGGCCAGACGTGCTCCGCGAACCACAGAACCGCATCCACGTTGGGAAAATAATCCATCTGCCCCACAAACGCCAATCGGTCGGCAGGCCGGGGAATGTCCCCGGGCGTGAAGTATTCGATATCCACCCCATTCGGAATAGCCAGCGTCGAAACCCCGGGCGCATGTTCCAGCAGCAACTCGCATTCGCGCCGGCTTACCGTTACCGTCATGGCGGCACGTTCCGCCAGCCGGCGCTCCAACTTCGCGATGGTTCGGCTCTCCCGATTAAAGACCCATCGCTCCAGTCCCGAGTGCTTTCGGCCATACATTCGCCACTTGGCACTGTCAACGTCTACCAGATCCACGATCAGACGCATATCCCGAGGCAGCCTTGACACTTGCCAGCCCATGCTGCTGCATACCGCCAGACAAAGATCGTAGGAACTGTAATCCAGAAGCGTCTCCAATACCCGGCCGGAGTCTCTGGATCGAAAATAACTCTCCGTCAGGCTTCGCCCCGTCAGCATACCCCCTGCCAAGCGCAGGCCAAGCGTCCAGGAATTATGCTGAACCACATACACGTTCCGAACCAGCCGTTTGAGTTCCCGCAGATGTTCCTCAGGCACAGGCCCCACAGAAAATGTCAGCACATCCACCTCATGCCGGGCGGAAAGGGCTTTCAGCCAATAATAGGACCGGATCCGATCCCCTTTGTCCGGAGGAAAGGGGAACCGGTGCGTCAGCATCAGGATTTGCAGCTTCGAACCTTCTTCAGGCACAGATTGCCTATCTCCACATAACCTTGTGGTATCATCGGTTTTCTCCAGATGGAAGCTTCAGCAATTTAGCGATGTTAAGTAGTTATTCTGACAATAGCTTATATGCGCGCACCAAAAGCGCACCAAAAATACACTTTTTGGACTCATGGAGGGTAGTTTTTAGCTGAAGAAGCGGTTTCGCCAGTGGGTCATGAGGATGCCGACGAGGTTCACGTTGGCATTCTGGAGACTATGGATAGCCTGGGCCACCGATTCGCGGGATGTCTTGTTCGTCTTGACGACGAGCAGGGCTTCCCCCGCCGCCAAACCGGCCACTCCGGCATCGGAGAACCGGTTGATCGCCGGCGTGTCCAGAAGGACGAAGTCGAAGTCCTGTCGCAGCTGGGCCACCATCGTTTTTAGTTCAGCACGGCTGAGGAGTTCGCCCGCATGATGGTTGTCCATCCGTCCGGCGGGGATGAAGAACAAGTTGGGGTAGCTCGTCGGCTGAATGGCATCGGACAAGACCGCCGATCCGGTGAGACAATCCGCCACACCGGGGGTTGATGGGGCTCCGAGCAGCTCAGCCATGGAGCCTTTGCGGAGATCCAAGTCCACGACAACGGTCCGGCAGTCGACACGTTCAGCCATGACCATGGCCAAGTTCAGGCAGCTAACCGTTTTGCCTTCGCCACGTTCCGCGGAGGTGACGAGGAAACAGAATCGATCCTCCGGACACCGGGCCAGCAGAGACGTGCGAAGCGATCGGTACTCTTCGGCTATTTTACCGCCACGATCGTGGTGGACGGCCAGAATGTGAGAGTACTTATCGCCATTATGCGGTCGAACGACGGGCGATGGCTCGCGTACGGCGGTTTTCGGCGTTTCGATGACGGGACTACCAACTTCGGTACTATCGGAGACTACTTGTTCGGTCGTGGTGTCATCCGTTTCCTGCAGATCCTCGGTCATTTCGGCGTTTTCAAGGATCGCACTATTCTTCTCGTCGGCATCCAGGGCTTCGGAGTCTTTGGTTATGGTTGGAGTCTGGACGGGCACTTGCTCCTGAATGAGTTCCTTGACATCCTGAACGCTTCGAGTGATTTCCTCGAGGGTATCCTCGATCTTGTCCGAGGTCATTTCCGTCGTTTCTTCGGAAGTCCCGTTGTCGGCGTCGGATTCTTCGACCCGGGCAACCTCTGTCGCCGCCGACACAGAGGAATCCTCCTCAACCGGCTCGGCCACTTGTACCGACTGGGTCAATTCCTCCGTCGGTGTTTCCTGGTTGTCGCTCAATGCCTTATCCATTACTCACTCCCTGTTCGGCCACTTCGGGAAAACTACATATTGTGGCTGACGGTCGACTCTTGCTGATGATCCGTCGCGTGATGTATCGATGCTTTCAGATTTTTGAATCCATTTGGATTATCGACTCGCAGAAGCGCGCTGTACGTTGACAGTCCCAAGGTAATCAGGACCAGCAGGGCCGCCACCAGTGTCAGTACCGACTGGCGAATTCGCCTCAATGTCCGCTGCCTGGACGATTCGATCGTGCTGATAACACCCACCACCGGAACTCCGAAATGCTTTTCCGCATCTTCAGGCCTTCGAAGGGTGTGATCCATCGAACCGAGGGTGAAGGCGAGTCCATACCCGAAGATCAACCCGCCGCCCACCGCGACACAGACAATCATCCATAGCGACGGGAACATCGGTTTGGCCGGCTTGCCCGCCGTCTGAATTGCGCTCAACTGCGTTCTTCGTTTTCCCAATTCCGCCGCGATGGTCATGTTGGTATCGGTCAGGCGCTGCTGCCATCGCTTGGTTTCCGCTTCCTGCTCTTCCAGAGGTTTTACGATCTTGAGGTACTCTTCCCGCAGGGGGACCGAGCGGGACATGACCTTTTTGTAGGTCGCCAGACGTCTCTCGAGGAGTTCGATCTGGTCCTGGATCATCTGGGCTTCCGATTCGGCCGTCGACAGTTGCAGGACCATTCCGTTTTCCACCCCGTCCTTATCGGCGTCGACCGCCACTTGCGCGTTTGCCTGAACGGCCTTCATCCGCTCTTCAAACAGGGAGATCCGATTCAGCAGGGCCTGGACTTTCGGATGCTCTTCCGTCATCTGATTCAGCGTCAGACAGGTATCGACTTCGTTTCGCATCTGCTGGAGCTGTTCCCTGATGCTTCGCAGTCGCGTGGTCTTCATCAGGGTTTTGACCTGTTTGACCTTCTGCTGGGCGATCATATACTGGCGGCGCAGGGACTCGATATCGGCGTTGATTTCCTGGGTCCGTTCCTTCAGATTGGTCGCGTCGCTCAGGATCATGTCGCCGTACTTGGTTTCAAACTCGATTTTGGCTGCGGACATCTGGGACAGGCGAGAACGGCACTGGTCGACCTGTTTCTGGAGGAAGTCCCGGCTGGCCTGGAGTCGCTCCAGGATTTTTCCGCCGGCGTAGGTCAGGTACTGTCGAATGAGAATATTGGGGATTTCCTGGGCGACCGCGGGATCGGTGGAACTGCAGGTTACCGCGATCACATCGACCTGATCGGTTCGCACTTCCCAGGCCACTGTAATATTTTTGGAAAGCTCTCGGAGCAGTGACTGCCGGATCGCCATCGCCTCAGGACTCCAGTTTCCATCCGCTCCCCGCGGGAGCTTCTTAATACAGCTGAGTTCCCCGATCGCCTTTTCGATGGCTTTGGGTCCCGCGAGTTCCTGCTGCAGCGTCAACCGCATGGTCTGGAAGGATTCGCTGGGACTGCTGCTCAAGGAATCGACGGCGGAATCGCTCCGTCGCTCGAATTTGGCTGTGGAGCTGTACTTAACTGGAATGTAGTGGGAGGCGACCATGACGGCGATCATAAACAGCGAGGCGCCGACGATGAAGATCCCGAAGTGGGAGAACACCACCCTCAGGACGTCTCTCAGCGTTTTTTCCTCGTTTCTCTCTGCCATGGTGCAAACCTTTCTCAGTCTCCGATCCCATACCCGCCGGTCTGGCGAACATTGATGTACTGGGTCTGGTTCTTGTTTCGGTTTTTCCAGTACAGGTATTCCGAATCGACGTCTCCGGGCGTTCGGATCATATCGACCACACCGCGTGTGGGGAACATGACTTGTTGGATCGCCATACCCACGGCCGCGAATGGATTGGCCGGGACATACACGACGTCATCGGGCTGCAACAGGACGTTGTGCGACATATCGCCCGTCTTGACCATGGACGCCAAGTCCACCGTCAGTTCCTGAGCCCCCTGCTTGTTTCTCACGTCCAGATTCTCTTGATTTGTATCTCCATCGGACGATCCCTCGCACGCTTCGGGGTCATCGGGAAGATACCCGCCCCGTCTTGGCTGCTTGGCTCGAATGATTTTGATTTTTTCCGGCCAAGCCAACAAGGTGGGTTGAGTAACAGCCAGGACATCGAGTAACGTATCGGTTCCGGTCCAGGGAAGCGGGCCGGGACGACCCACCTCACCAAAGACGAAGATTTTTTGTGAGTTGTATCCGGAGACAAAGACGGTGACATCCACCTTCTTGTAGAAGCGCTGAACGGAAGTGGTGACCTCGCGACGGATTTCCTCAGGGGTCATTCCCGCGACGAACAACTCGCCCACCAGTGGGAGGGTGATTTTCCCGTCCGGGCGAATCTGTTGGGTGATTCCGTTGATTTCAGACACATTGTGAGAGGATATGGACAGTATATCCGGGGGTAAAACGCGGTAATCGACTCCCACGACGGGAGATCGCTTCTTCTGCAGGAACTGCTGAAGTTTCGCGTTTTCGATTTGTTCTCGGCTCTGACCACAGCCACCAATCCCGGTGCAGAGGAGAGCAATCACTACCAAGCTTGCAAGTCGAACTTGCATTTTCATCGTCGCCTCAGTTTTAATTTTCTCTTGCCGCCGGCATTTGGCCGGCCCTAGTTACCTAATGACTCATTCTCTCGTCTCCTTCTTTCCACCTTCCTCATCCCGACTGCTTCATTCCATCATGGTCGTTCATCGACGCAAATTGATGGCAGCATAAGTTAGCTCTCAATGAGCGGACTTGTCATAGAATTTTGGGAGCGTCGCCACGAGGATCCGGAGATCCAGTCCCCAGCCCCGATCGCGGATATACTCGAAATCCCGGTCCAATTTCAGCTTCGTACTCTCAATGGTCTTGTCATATCCATTTCGAACCTGAGCAAGTCCGGTAATCCCCGGTTTCACCGACAACCGTCGATGAATGTTGGGGAAGATATTTTCCAGTTTCGCCATGATCTCAGGACGTTCGGGCCTGGGTCCGATCAAGGACATTTCGCCCTTCAGTACGTTGACCAACTGGGGCAGTTCATCGAAATGGCCACGGCGCATCCACCGGCAGGTCCATACGACCCGCGGATCATTATCCGAGGCCCACACGGCACCCGTCCGGGCTTCGGCATCGTCGTACATCGTTCGCAGTTTGTACATTTTAAAGAGCGTGCCGTCTTTTCCGACCCGCACCTGCTTATAGAGGACAGGACCTTTGCTGGACAGTTTGATCACCACGGCACAGATCACCATAACCGGAAACAACAGGATGAGTGAAAGCCCTCCAAGCACCACATCCATGATCCGTTTGGAGACGTCGTACGATCGTCGGCTGAAAGATTCCGCTTCCTCTCGGGTCCCGTAGTTCTCTAATGCTATTGTCACTAGTTCCGGCATATGCTCCCTCACTTGATTTCCAAGGAGTGCCTATTCAAGCATCTTCCACATCGGTAAAAAAAATCCCCCACTTTCCTTGGAAAATCTTTCGGAAAGTACTCACGTGCCCAAGGCAAGGCAATAAGACCACTGGCCTGTGTCACAGCGACTCCTTTCATCAGGGTCTCTTGCGGGCATCCTTGCCCTTACCGATGTAAGCTCCGCTATTCCCAGCTTCTATGAACGTTTCTTCATTCTTTATGTACGAGCAATCTGCGGATCTGAAAAACTGGATGCAGGTGCGGACCCTGCTTTGCTTATCAGACCTTTTCTGTTTATCGGATGAAAACCCGTTTTGACTTATTATCAGATGAAGATTTTTTTTGGAGACCGACAAGGACCGAACGTCCGATAATTTTTCGTGGAAGATCACGCAGAGGGTGTGGCAGGAGCCACATGCTCATCAAAGAGGTTCTTCCATATTCATCATCGCTTATAACAAACCATGATTTCGCAAGTTACGGCGGGCACCGGCGTACGGAACGCATCTGGGGTTCGTGCAGAGCAGGATGTCGGGCTTTTCCTTTATTATATAGGTGGTGGCGTTGATGGTATGTGTGGCTGGCTTCCTTTCATGCAGGTATTACCCCGCGATGATTCATTGGCGGAGTGCGCCACAATAAAGAGAAGAGGGCGGGGCAAGCTCCGCCCGTATGGAATTTATTCGAAGACAATTGTGAACCGGTGTTTGCCGGCAGGGACGACGATGTAGAGCCAGTCGCCGGCGAATTCCTTCTTGATTTGGCAGGTGGCGGGGAAGTTTCCCCAGGCCACACGGAACATCCGCTTCTTGAGCAGCAGTTTCACGATCATACCATTCGGGTAATCGCACGCGGTATCGAAGGTGAGGGTGTTAGCGTCCTGGTTGACGTTCTGGACGCTGGAACGGGAGCGTGCCAGCCACCAGGTGGTGACGGCGTCATTGCCCCAGTGCAGCACTTTGGCTCCGCGGTCTTTGATGTAGCGGAGGATTTCCTCGATAGCGCGTCGGCAGTTGGGGAAGTAGGCGATATAGGCGGGGTGATAGAACATGTTCATCACCATGTGATGCTTGATGGCCAATTCGACGGGCAGATGGACATCGAATTCGGCTCGGGTTTCGTAGTCACGGATCGAGCCGCGATGACCGACCTCATAGCAGGCGATGGGTTGTTCCATGAACTCGATTTTCTGGTTTTGGCCGCGGTAATCGTCGTAGAAGTAGAAAGGATACCCCGTACCGCACCCGAAGCCGAAATAGGAGGTATTGGCAAAGGGATGTTCGAAGGCTCCGGGCAGGCTATGGAAGGAATTGTCGGCTTTTCCGCCCGCTTTGAGCATCCACTTGGCGGGTTCTGACCATCCGATCCATCGCAGCCACTTGTTGACGGTGGTCATGGGACGAATACCGAATTTCTTTACGTAGGCGTCGTACAACTCCGAGTAGTACTCTTCCTTCATGGTGAAATCGTCTTCGTCGTGCAGGCCGTAGTAGAGCGACAGTTCGTGGCCGTTGTCGAGGATATGTTTTTTCTCTGCTTCGGTCATCGGATGATTGTGGAGGGTGTTGATATGATAGCCGAGGCCTTTTTGCTTCATCCAGTCGGAGGCGCGGAGGCTCTGCTCGACCGGTCCGGCGTATTCATCGCCGCCGTAGTACAAGATGGCGTCGGGAATTTGGTCGCCTTCGGGGGGAATCTGGTAGATGAAGGGCAAAGGCGCCTGGGCGATCATGTTCTGAATGAGGAAGCAGAGTTCATCGGCATAGGCGACTTTTCGCGAATTGGTTGCGACGACGGAAAGGTCGGCGCCGCGGGGATAGCGGTTGCCTTTGATGGCGTCTCCGACGAGAGGTCGGCCCTGGTGAAGCAGCCAGACTGTTTTAGCGACGTCGAAGGCGAAATATCCGGCGAAGCCTTTTCCGCAGGCGTGCCAGGAGATGGCGGGGCGATTGATCGTTCGACCGGTGGTTTCAAAGAGCCGGCTTAGCTCGAATGCGCCGTCCAGATCGACCAGCCGAACGTCGGACAAGATCAGGAGCTTCTGTTCGAGGAAGTTCATGTCGTGCAGTTCGCGGGTCAGGGCGTGATCGCGCACGTCGCAGTGGGCCAAGATCGTGTAATCGTCGGGTGTCTGCCTGAGCTGAGAGGTGGTCTTAATTCCGAATACGTGATCCAGCCCCTGGAGTCCGAACCCGATGAGAATACCGCCCTGGCTGACCCATTGGTCCAGAATACGAAGGGCGTTGTCGCTGATTTTTTCACCGGACTGCCAGCCGATGATCAAGACGTTCAGTTTTCCGATGACGTCCGGGTTTTCCAAGTCCTTCAGGGACACGGGATTTCCGCTTGCGCCCAGCAGGCCGTTGATCTCCTGAAGGTAAGCGTCCCAGTAATTCTGGTCCTTCTGATTGATCTGTTGCCTGATCGTTTCATCGACTACGTAACCTAACATGTTTGCGACATCCTCCGTTCTCTAGTCCAGGTCAAGGACGAGTGGTTCCGGGGTAAAGGGTTATTCTGGACAGGCTGCGCCATGACGACACTTATGCCTTCCTTTTCTTCTGATTGCGTCGAAAATCGGGCACGTCCATGAGCACGCCGCCCTTTTGGGCAGACTCGACGCCCAGGATCGCGGGAGCGGCAGTCTCCACCGACAGGTACACATCCATGGGCGGCGTTTTGTTTTCGATGATCGACCGGATGAAGGTGTTGACGGGTTTGAAGTCCGCGCCGCCGTGGCCCGTCCGCGCCTGCATTTCATCGGCATCGGGCGGGGTAAGGGACACGTCCATCTCCTGGTAGATGTTCGAACCGTCTTTCCACACACGGAAGCCGTCGGCCTTGTGTCGGGGGGACGTGACACTGCCTTTGGTTCCACGGAGTTCGTACCAATGGCAGCCGGTCGGGCCGCGGTCGATGCTGGGCAGACAGAATCCTGCGCCGACGAGAAGGACGGTGTCGTTGGCGGTATGCATCAGGGCGTATTCGATATCCCGCCAGGGAAGCCTGGCTTCGTCGATGGCGTAGCTCTGCTTTCGCGTGCCCATACACGAGACCTTTACGACGCGATCATTGAGAATGCGGAGCAGGGGGCTGAGCGTGTGGGGAAGGTAATAGAGCGGTTCGGCCACAGCTTTGGTGTATCGCCAGTGCGGGATCACTTTTCGCCCGGCGGGTTTCTTCAGATCGCCGAGGATTTCGCCGGGTTTAGCGTCCTGGCAGTTGGAGTACCTGGGCAGGTAGTGAACGTATTCGCCCTGAGCGAGTACGACGTGGCCGAGTTCGCAGGCGTCGCGCATCTGTTTCCATTTTTCGATGAAGCCCCAGTACCGCGCCTGCTCCATGAGCTGATACTTGCAGCCGGTTTTTTCTACTGTTTTGACGAGATTCCAGCACTGGTCGATGGAAAAGGCCGCTGGGACTTCGGTGCAGACGTGTTTGCCTTTTCGCATCGCTTCGCAGGCCAGGTCGGCCTGGGTTGTGGGATCGGACGCAAAGAAGAGGGCGTCCACCGGCGCTTCGCGGAGCATTTTAGCGTAGTCGGAGTAGATTTTTGCATCGGGGAGTTCGAGTTTCTCCGCGGCGCTTCGCGCGATGGGCTCGAACCTGTCCATCAGCGTCGTCACCTCGCAATCTTTTTGGATCTTGAAGAGACGAGTGATATTGATTCCGCGTTTTCCACATCCGACCAGTCCAAGTCTGACCTTCTTATTGCTTGCCATTGCATCACCTTTCATTTCTTCTTCAAACAAACATACGTTTTGCGAAAGCGTTCAGTTATTTGCCCGCTTTCAGTTCATTCACGGATTCGATCACCGCGTCGGCCAAGTACTTGAGCTGCGCGTCGCTCAGGCCGTACAGAGGCAGATGCGTGAACCGGTGCTGGAAGGCCTCCTCCGCCACGGGGCATGTTTTTTCGATGGTGGCGGTATCGTAGCCGAGCTGCTTCATGATGCTGAATTTGTACAACGGGGCGAAGTGCGGGATCTGCACCAGGCCTCGGGCGTCGAGTTTGGGCTTGAGGGCCTTGATATCGGCGCCAACCTTGTTCGGATCAATCTGGAGCAGGTACAGATGGTACGTGGATTTGATCTTCGCGTCGTTGAACAGCGGGGTGATGATTCCATCCACGGATTTGAATCGCCGGTTCAAATACTCGGCGGCTTTTTTCCGTTTGGCGATGATGCCTTTGTAGCGTTTCATCTGCGACAGGAGGCAGATCGCCTGGATTTCCGTCGAGGAGTAGTTTCCGGAAGCGAAGTATCCATTTTTGCCTTTGAAGGCGGGGACATCGTAGAGCCAGTTGGGGATTTTCTTGGACAGATCGAGGCCGAGGAAGCGGGCGCGGCGCAGCTCCTTGCCGTACTCTTCGACATTGGAGCACAGGATTCCACCTTCACCCAGGGAGGTGATGTTCTTGACCTCATGGAAGCTGAATGCTCCGAAGTGGCCGATGGTGCCGATCATTTTGCCTTTGTAGGCGGCGCCGAAGGCATGGGCCCCATCCTCAATCACTGTGATGTCGTGTTTTTTGGCCAGGCTCATGATCGGGTCCATGTCCACCGGGTAGCCGCCGAGATGGACGGGGATGATGACCTTCGTCTTTGAGGTGATTTTTCGTTCGACGTCCTTCGGATCCATGTTGAGGGTTCGCGGATCGACGTCGGCGAGAACCACCTTGGCGCCGATGCTCAAGGGGTAGGCGATAGTGGCGATGAAGGTGATTGCGGGGGCAATGACTTCGTCGCCGGGCTTGAGGCCTGCGAATTTATAGCCGATTTCGAAGCCTGCGGTGGCATTGGTAACAAAGACGGCGTGGTTGGTCTTAAGGTACTTGCACATTGCCTCTTCAAGGGTCTGGACCTGATTGGCCAGACTGAGTTTTCCGGCCGGCTTGCCGACTTTGGCCAGCGCCTCAAGACTGCCGACGAGCCTGGTGAATTTGGCATCGTACTCTTTCTGTTTTCCTGGAGCAGGCCGAACGAGGAATTTGAGGATCTCGGTGATCTCCTGCGTTTGAACGTTCTCCCCCACTGCCGCCCAAGGTACGCGGGCTGCGCCGGTATCGTAACGGAAATCGGAAATCACTTTTTTCGGGGCCATCGCATTACTCCTTATTGAAAGTTGTCATCGT
Source organism: uncultured Phycisphaerae bacterium (assembly GCA_964563935.1). Lineage (GTDB taxonomy): Bacteria > Planctomycetota > Phycisphaerae > JAAYCJ01 > JAAYCJ01 > JBAZZQ01. The sequence goes on from CAZLZE010000024.1 coordinate 18,062, forward strand.
GATTCTATTGAATATTCAACGTCCTGCCGTTTGCACAGGACTCCGCCGAAAGGAAACACAAATTGAGCGATTCGATCGTTTCCTCAAAAGGCGCCTCGTCGAATGCCTGATTGGCGGCGAGTTGTCGGGCGAAGTACTCGATTTCCGATCGATAGGCGTCCGAATGGTCCATCTCCGGACAGAAGGCATCGCCATTATCGGGAAAGACCTTCAGCCGTTGCCCCTTGGGTCGCCAGAAGTCCATTTCCGCCGTCGCCTGCTCAAATTCGATTTTGAAGTACATTCGGAAGGGAAATGATTTCGGCATGAGCATGGAGGCTTCCACCAGCACCGGAGTGGGCGACGGATAGGTCAGCATTGTGGCGACTTTATTGACGCCCCCGCCCTTTCGCAATCCCAGCGAACTCAGCGTCGAGGGCTTGCCGAGAAGCTGGTAGACGAAATCGAGATCGTGGACCTGCATATCAATGATCGCGCCGCCACTGATCTCGCTGTTGAGCATCCAGGAGTTCCAGGACGGAGGGCAGCTCAGGCGTTTGCAATCAATCGCCAGAATCCGGCCGAAGGTTCCGTTCTTCGTTAGCTGCCGGACATACCGGTATTCCGGCCAGAAACGAATCACCTGGGCCACCATCAGGCGGATGCCGCTGGACTGGACGATCCGGGCGATCGCCTGGGCATCGGTTGGGGTATGGGCGAGCGGTTTTTCGCAGAGAACGCTGACGCCTCGTTCGGCACAGACCTGAATCATCGGCAGATGAAACACTGTCGGAGTGCAGATATCGACAGCGTCGGGCGAGACGCTTGTCAGCGCCGTGTGGATATCCTGGTAGAACGGAAGCTCATATTCCGCGGCCAGCGATTGCCCGACCTGCGGATTGGTATCGACCACGGCCACATACGAAACACAGTCAGATTCCCGCGTGCACTTGATATGCTCGCGGCCCATGAAACCTGCGCCCGCCAGAACCATTCGTACTGGATTGTTCATGGTTTCCTCCCGCTGTTCACTTGCTCAAGAGCACAATGGCCAGAGCGGCAAAGATGATGCCCAGGGATACCCGCCACGTCAACGGTTCGTGGAAGAAGATGAGGCATCCGATGGCGGAGACGATGACGAAGAGTCCGACAATGGGAATGAGCAGGCTGCCCGGAGCCAGGGGAAGCGCCTTGAAGTAGGCGATCGCACCCAGGCCGCACAACATGCCGCTCAGCACGGGGAGGATAGTCACCGGCTCGACCCACTTGAATTTCTGGCCCATCGCATTCATCAGACAGAAGCTCCCGACGGAAAGGGCATAGCCCGCGACGAACCAGAACATGGACATCTGCCAGGCAATCTTCCCCGAGACACCCTTGAGGATAATACCGTAGGCGCCCCATGAAAGCACTGAAACCGCCGCTAATATTCGCCAGTCAATTTTCATATTCGCTCTCGTTTCACTCGCTGGAAAGGATCAGCGGTTCGGGTGTGAAGGGGATTTCCTTATAGACGCCGTCCGCTTTTGACTCGAGTTTCGTTATTCTATCGGCAAGGTTCTTCACGATATCGTCGGCTGCTTCCCGTCCGATCTCCGCGCTGGCGAGTTTTGGGAACCCCATCACTCCGACCTTGATCTCCGGGCGCTGGGTCATTCGCGGGATGACCAGAGGGTCGTCGACCACCTTCTGTGCATGTTGGTAGTTGTCTGGGTGATCGATCTGCTGGCTCAGGAACGGTTCAGCATCCAGCTCCAAATCTTCCATGCGAACGAGATCCGGTTCCAGAGCCATCACGAGGGACGTTTCCAGCCAGCCGGCATGCCAGTCGTGTTCTTGAAGGGCCTTGCTCCAACCCTTGCCCTTGGCGTTCATTTTCCAGACAGGTATGAGGGCGATCATGACGTTGTCGAAGGCGGGATTATTGCGGAGCAGCATTTTGACCGCGTCATCCAGGGCCCGGGCGTTTTCACTTCCGCCGTGACAGAGGAACAGGTAGAAGTTGCGGAATCCCTGGGCCACGAGCGAGATGAGCGTGTCACTGATGACCAGCGACATGACCGCCGGGGAGATGTTGATCGTGCCCGGCAGGCCGCCGCCGGAAAAGGATTGGTGGATGGTCGGGGCGACGAGAATTCCGGTTTTCTCTCCCGCCCGACGAGCCAAATGGGTGGCGACCAGGGCGTCCGTTCGCAACGGCAGATGATAGCCGTGCTGCTCGATGACACCAATGGGGATGATGATCGATTTTTTCTGCTCGAGGTACGTCCGCACCTGTTTGACCGTCATGTTTTCCATCACGGGAAATGCACTCTTGCCTGTACTCATCACATGTTTCCTTTTTGTGCTGATTTACTTACCGACTGTAATTGAGATGTCTTTACCGTCGCCTTCAAGTGGGATCACCAGGTAATCTTCCTCCAGCCGCCGTATCCGGGTTGTCGGCACTTCCCTGCCATTCACCGCCACTTTCATCGATGCCTTGACCGGGATCATGAGGGGAATGGACCCGGCGAGGTTGGAGACCGTGAAGGACAGTGAAGTCTCTGATGTTTCGGTATGGCTGACGCAAACCGCTTCCCGCCGATCCAGGAATGCGATCCACTCATCCGCGTTGAGGATGGGCGCCCCTTCACGATACAAGGCATCGAAACATCCTTCGATGAACGGGCGACTGTAGGTGGCGAAGCTCACCGGATGCGATGAGATCGCGAAGGCTGTATGCGTCCGCTCCACCGCCGAGGCCAGCAGTTTCTCAAACTGCCCCACCAGACTTTGCGGGTCGCGTGTCGCTTGTTCCTTAATGCTCGAATCATCATAGGTGGGTACCGGCTGCTGGCGGCAGTCGTAGAGCGTGCCGTTTCGATCGAAGAACCGCATCGGCCGGCCTGACCCGCAGAGGAAGGTGTTGAGGTTGTGCGACGGGCTGCTCATGTACGCAAAGAGCAGCCGATATCCATGCTCCATGTGCAGCGGAACCCACGACATGTACCCCATCCACGGCGCGTAATGGCACTGGAGAGACGGGCTGCACGCGCCGAACTGTTTTTTGAACTCCAGCGTGTGCTCCGGCAGAATCTGGCCGAACCGAAAGTACAAATCCTCGACCCCGTCATTGGCGAACACGTGCGGGGCGAAGGTGTGGCCTTTGGACCGAAGCTCTTTAACCTGCTCGTCCGTCAGGAGCGTCTGCCTCATCAGGTAGAACGTGCCCTTTGCGTCGTGGCGGAGCAGGCTGTCGGATAGTTCCGTAAACTGCTCCCACGTGGACAAGTCGTCGTCGCTCTGAAAGACGCAGGCTGATCGATGTTCCGCGCAAGGATAGTACCAGAGTCGGGGCAGCGGATAGGGAGCGATGTCTGTCAGGACCTTTGCCAGAAGCTGGCAGTGGAAATCCGCCTGGGGGACCCGCAGAACGCGTGGGTCCGTGTGCCCGTCGAACAGGTCCGAGGCATGCGTCCAACGCCAGTGACCGCTGGTCAGCAGGGAAGCCAGTTCGGGATCCCCGAATCGGATTCGCGCCACGGCGCAAGGCAGATCGTAGAAGAAGAAGGCCCATTTGCCCTTCCCCATCGAGCCGCGAACGACCGCGGGTCCGCCACCTGTTTTCCACTCTGAATCGACGGCGTCGGCCAAGATATGCCCGCTCCCAGGAGGCACTTCGTACAGAGCAATCGGCATATGCGTCTGAATTGGCACGCCCGACCCCGGATATCCATCGTGAATCCGAATCCATCCGGAACGCAGGACGCTGATTTTTGATTTCATCCCGAATCGTTCGGCCAGGCTCCAACTCGGCTGAAAGCAGACCATTCGTGCGCCAGAGGTGATCGCGTCCTGGAGCATGTCCATTTCTGAGTTACGGAGAAAACATCTCGTTAGAACGATCAGAGTATCCGGTTCAAAGGCGGGAAACGGTTGGGTGTCCAGATCGACGATTTCAAAGCCATTGAAACCTTCTGATTTGAGGATTTCCGCAGTGAATCGGCCATAGACGTTCTCCGGCTGGGAGGAACGGATGAGCAGAAGTTGTCGGGCAGACTGAGTCATATTATTCTCCTGACGAAGCGTTAGAGTTCATTCTTGCCGGCCAGGACTTTCTTCACCGCATTGGCGATATCGTCCATGTCTTGTTCAGAACCGAGGAACATGTTCTGGGGCAGCCAGAGGGCTTCGGACTTGCAGGCTCGCTCGGAGACCGGGCATTTGCGTTCGAAGGAGGCGTAATCGATGTCGTCGTGGTACTGGGTTCCGAGGGGGAACGAGCCGTTGATGAATCGCTTTTCGATGAACATCGGGTTTTTGTACAGCGGATAGGCATAGCCGCCGAAACCGGGAATTCCTTCGGCGCAGAGGGCGCGGATGAACTTTTCTCGCGTCAGCCCGACGCGTTTTTCGTCGTAGCGGAACATGTAGATGTGGTAGCCGTGGAGCGTGGTTCGCGAGTCATGCACAAGAGGCGCTATGCCATCGACCCCGCTCAATTTTGCGGACAAGTATCGGGCCATGCGCTCGCGATGGCGACACTGCTCATCCAGCCGCTGCAACTGGATTCGAAGGATCGCGGCCTGGAATTCGGTCAGGCGATAATTCCATCCGAGACGGTGAAATTCGTACCACGGTCGGCCGACCTGCCTTCCCGCCCACATGAGCGATTCGCATTCGGCCGCCAGTTTCTGATCGTTGGAGATCAGGATGCCACCTTCGCCGGAGGTCATGTTTTTGCTGGCCTGGAAGCTGAAGGACCCGATCGCGCCGAAAGAGCCGGCCTTTTGGCCTTTCCACTCGCAGCCGTGGGCGTGGGCGGCGTCCTCGATCACGATCAACCGGTGTTTGTTGGCGATCGCAAGGATGCGATCCATGTCCGCCGGCTGACCACCGAAATGAACCACGATGATTGCCTTCGTTCTTGGGGTGATCGCTTCCTCAATTTTGTCCGGGTCGATGTTGTACGTGTCCGGATGAATGTCGACAAAGATCGGGACCAGATTGTTCTGGAGCACGCACGTGGCGCTGGCGACGTAGGTATAGGCGGGAACGATGACTTCATCGCCGATATTGAAGTTCAGAGCGCGAAGACCCATTTCGAGCGTCGCGGTGCCATTGGCGGCGGCGATACCGTATCGGCATCCGTGATGGCGGGCAAACTCCTCCTGGAACAGCACGACCTGACTGCGTTCGCCTTTCTCCGGTTCAGCCAGTTCCACGCCCTGACCGAAGGCATAGCGCCACCATTTGCCGCTTCGCAGGACCTTCAGCAGGAGTTCCTCCTCCCGATGATCCAGGACCGGCCAACCTGTAAATGGCTTGGTTCGTGTCGGTTGTCCGCCTTTTATCGCAAGTGCTGCCATATGGCTCTTTCCTTAGCCTTCTACTCGCACCACACGTTTTTCTCTAACCGCTTTGTAGATCGCATTGACCACATTCACGGAATGCCGGCCGTCGTCCAGTGTCACCGGCGGTTCTTTGTCTTCCGCGATGCACCGGCTGAAGGTATCGATCATTTGCCCGTACAGGCCGATGCCCTCGAGCTGATACTCCTGGCGTTTGACCTCGACGTTCCGCACCTGGTTGGCGCTATAGCCGATTTCCTGTTCCTGGAGAATGCTGAACATTCTGCCCGTCGGGTCCTGGCCGATGGTTCCCTGGCCGATGATCGAGCCGCGGGTGCCGTGGAGTTCGAGCGAGTTCTGGGCGGCGGCATCGGGCAGGTTGAAATAGCTGTCGAAAATCCCGTGGGCGCCGTTGGCAAATCGTCCGAGGATGGTCGAGGTGTCTTCAATCGGCGTCGGGTACTTGTGGGTCCGCAGATCCTGGAACCCGCACACTTCCACGATTTTTGAGCCAATGATCCATTCGAGGATATCCAGGCAATGCGTGCTCATATCGATAAGGGCTCCGCCGTGGCTGATGGAAATATCCTGTCGCCACGCTCCGGGGATTGGCGGATACCAGCAGGTCAACTGTCCCCGCCCCATCACGATCTGGCCCAGCGCCCCCGACTGCACAAGTTCTCTTGCCTTCTTGTTGTATACGTTGTTCCGCATGCAGAAGCCGAGCATGAACTTGACGTTGTTCTTCCGCACCGCCTGCTCCATCTGGTCCACTTCTTGTGCGGAGATGGCCAAGGGTTTTTCGCAGAGGATATGCCTGCCGGCTTGGGCGGCCTGGACGGTCTGGCGGCAATGGACATTTTGAGGCGTGGCGATGTAGACGGCGTCGATTCTCTGAGCCAGGAGTTCCTGTTCCGTGGTGCAGCAATGGGGGATGGCGAATTTCTCCGCCACCTCTCTGGCCCGCTCGGATGAGACATCCATCACCGAGACCAGTTCCGCGTTCGACACCATTTTTTTGAACTCGGGAATCGTTCTTCTGGCTGCGATTCCGCCGCAGCCGATCACGCCCCAACGGATTTTTTCCGCCATACTAGCTCCGTATCAAATGAACTCAGGGATTTTCAGTTGTGGGATTTCGAACACCTTATCCAGAACTATCGTGGCGGCTCCGACCGCGCCAATATCCTCACTCATCCGCGAGATTTCGAAGCGGAGTCCACGTGTGGAATTTCCCAATGCCTGCCGCATGACAGTGCGTTGAATCGGTTCCAGGATCAGATCAGCGATTCTTCCCATTCGGGAATCGAACACGATCATCTGGGGGTTCAGCAGATTCACCGCGTTGGCGATGGCGATGCCCAAGTACCTTGCGGTATCATCCATTATTCCGAGGGCCAATTTGTCGCCTCGTCGGGCGGCTTCGAAGACGTGGTCCGCCGAGATTGTGTCGAGCTGCTGACCCGCCAGTTCGGCGATGAGCGAAACCGCGCCTTCGCGGATTGCGCGAACGGCGCGATGCGCGATCGCGGGAAGCGAAGCCACGGATTCAAGGCATCCATAGCTTCCGCAATTGCACACCGGTCCGCCTTCCATCACCCGCATGTGCCCAAGTTCTCCGGCGCTCTCCGAAAAGCCTCGGTACAGTTGGCCCTGGCAGACGAAGCCGCAACCGATTCCCATACCGAAATCAATATACATCAGGTTGTCGATGTCCTTGCCGGCGCCGAATCGTATTTCACAGAGGGCTTTGGATCGGGTGTTCTCTTCCATGACCACAGGCAGGGCGAAACGATCTTCCACGATCTGCTTGAGAGGTACGTCTCGCCAATCGCGAATGGTTGTGGAGAAGACCGAGACACCCCGCCGGCTGTCGACCAATCCCGGGTCCGCCAGGCCGATTCCGAGGAACTTACCGCCCCGGCACAAGGGATTTTTCATCGCCTCATCGACAGTCTGGAAGATTCCCTGAAGGATCGTGTCCCGATCCGGTTCGGCGGACAGTTGATGGCGGACCTCGCCGACCACCTGCGCTTCGAGATTGACGATCACCCCGACGATATGATCGGCGTCAAATTCCACGCCAATCGCGAATCGGCCTTCAGGATTGAGCCGCAGCAAGGTTTGCTTTCGCCCCCGGTCCTCCCCTACCGTTCCGGCTTCGACCAGGAAGCCTTCGCCGGTCAGATCTTTTACCAGTTCGGTGATACTGGCCAGGCGAATTCCGGTGACTTCGCGAAGCCGAGTGCGCGAAACCGCGCTATAGCACCGCACAGTGTTCAGGATCACCGATCGGTTATATTGCTTACGCAAATATAGCGTCTGCTGATTATTCGGAGCCTTTTTTGCCTGAATGACTGCCATATTACTTACGATGCTGCAAATATATCTACAATCAAATATCAAACCCACAACGGCTTGATGTTCCTACTCTATACGATTTTTTCATATATTACAAGGCAATTATGGCGGTTTACACAGAAAACCTCCGGAGCACCGCAAAGATTGCCGCCCCACACATTCCTACCGATACCGGAAATAAATAACTTCACAACAGCCATAGATTGACGGACGGAGCACTCCTGCATTTGAGAGAAGGAAGATGGTGGCGAATGGGGCAGTTGCGGGACCCGATCTTCTTGTTTCCGATCGTGTTGAGCGGGTGTTGCGTTAAGAGATGCTGTGACTGACTGCCGGCAATGCGATTACAATCACTGTGCCGGCCTGAATTTACATTCGCATTTACGCACAGTATTGACTCATCCGGAAAAGGATTGACAAAATCGGCTTTTTTGGGCATAATGTAGACGTTTACATGTAGACGACTACATTTTCTTGAGTCAGGCGTGATATGGGCAGAAGAACACCGACCATTCTGGAGATTGCCAAGAAAGCGGGCGTGACCGACGCGACGGTATCCCGTGCCCTTCGGAACAGTCCGCTGGTCAAACCCGCGACGCGGGATCGGGTCTGGCGGGTTGCCCGCGAGATGAAGTACCGAGCCAACGCGGCGGGGCGCGGACTGGTTACAGGCAGGACGCAGACATTGGGGCTTATCACTCCGTCGCTGCTCCACCCGATCAATGCCATGATGGCTGAGTGCGTGCAGCAGATTCTGGGTGAGAAGAACTATGGTTTGCTCATCACGAGTCTGGACAATCATGACGAACTGACGGTCAGCCGGCTGCGGATGCTCACCGAGCACTGCGTGGATGGGATCATCCTCTCGCCCACGATGTCGGACAAGGATACGTCCTGTATCGAGATCATTCGTCAGTATCAGATTCCCTTCGTCGTTTCGGCTGACGTTCCGGACGATCCGGTCTCGTACGCCAGCTTTGACAACTACGATGGAATATGTCAGTTGACGCGGCATCTTCTTGATCGCGGCTACCGGCGGCCGGGGTTGATCACCGTCTGGCCGAGTCACGGGGCCACGCCGAAACAAGTGAAGGGGTTTCAGGACACTCTTCGGGGAGCGGGTCTGGACCCAGCCGGATTCCCAGTCATCCATCAGGAGCAATTCAGCGCGGCCGCCGTCCAGCAGACGATTCAGCGACTCCTGAGCGACCCTCAGTCGCCCATCGACGGACTGATCGTCACAGACACACTCGTGGCGATGCGGTCGTTTTTGTATCTGAAATCCATGAACATCCCGATCGGAGAACGATTCGGATTTGTCGCGGGCGTGGATGGTCCGGGTCTGGAGGAACAGTGCCTGTCGATTACGACCTTGCGTTATCCGGTCATGCAGGTGGCCCAGGCGATGGTCGACATGCTGCTTCGACAGATCGACGACCCTTCCGCTCCGCAGGAATCACAGTATTTCCGAGCTGAGTTAGTTGTCCGAGCCTCGACGGAAGGCCCGGGATCGTCGCGAGCCGGTATTTCGTAGGTATGGTGAGATTATGAAGACAAATCGTAATGCCAAGACGGCCTTTACCCTCATTGAGCTACTGGTTGTTGTGGCCATTATTGCCGTGCTGGTGGCATTATTGCTCCCAGCCTTGGCGCAGGCGCGGGCCACGATGAAACAGACAACCTGCTTGTCGCATCAGCAACAACTGGGAATCGCGACGCAGTTCTTTTTGCAGGACAGTCAAGACGTCTTCCCAGACTACAACAGCTACGGAAGTCTCGTCTACCTTTACCAGAAATATCTTCCCCGACCGAACACCACGTCTCAATATAACAGTGTTTATTCATATTCTCCCGTGTGGCTGTGTCCGATCGCGACCTTCCCCTACGGAATGTGCCCTTGCTACGTGGCCAATTCGACGTTTCAGACGGGTGGACAGTTCTGGGCGGCCGGAAAGTCGACTCGCGCGTCCGATCTTCCAGACCCCTCGCGAATCATTTGGCTGACGGAAGGATCCTACTACGGTCCACTCGGAACATACGTCGAGTCGAGTGATTTCACTATTTGGCTGTCTTGGGGTAATCCGGACCGCTGGCTTCAGTATTGCTATCCGCACGGTATCACAAGTAGTCGCGTAGTATCGTACCGGCACAACATGAAAGCCGCCTGCCTTCTGAGCGACATGCATGCAGAGATCTTATCGTATGACCAGATGCAGTCGGACTGGAGTCGTTGGCAATGGTAATCGCTTACGTCCGCAGTTTGAGATGTGATTAACGTTATAGCTTCAGACTATCTTTCAAAGAGGAATATCATGAGGAACATTCCACGCGCGGGTCTATGCTTAGCTTTCGTGCTCGTTGTGTCCACGCTGACTACCCGGGCTGATGTCTACGATGATTTTAACGGTAAGGATGTTGCCTGGAAGTATCCTGCGGGGAGTTCTCCGAACGAGAAGTGGACCTATGAATACGGTAAGAACGCGGATTGGGCGCCGATAGCGGAAAAGGATGGGAATTTGTGGCTCCACAGCGTCCAAAGCCCCGGCCACAGCGTCATGAGCACGCAAGTTTGGGACATGCCGACCCAGCCGGGGGAATCGCTCACCTTCACCGTCGCCGTCACCAACTTCCTCTTCAACAAGGAGAGCGGTCTGCGCGAGCAGTGGATTCAAATTGTCGGCGACGTCACTACGTTCGGCGTCTGCGGCGGCTGGAGCAATGCGAATTGGCACATTCACGACCAAGAGGACACCGACACCAAGGTGCCGCTGCCGACGGACATGAAGTGGGACACGATCCGGATCAAGTTCTACCGCACCAAAGACAACGCGCCCATGTGGCAGGTGAAGATCGAGCGGGAGAAGAAAGAAGTCTTCTCAGCGGATCGACAACTGAGCAGCCAGTACGGCACGAACACGATGGCCCAGATTCGCCTGCTGTCGAACTTCGCACGGGTACGATACGATTACGTCAAGGTGGACTCGGTGCGATTATCGGGCTCGGCCAAGCCGACCGCGCGTCTGCAGACAACCTTCAAAGCCCCTACGAGTGTTTTTCGCGACGAGGACGTGAAGGGCACGCTCTCGATCGCCGTTCGTCCGGGCAAGGATTTGCCCGGCGCAATTTACCTGAAATACTCCGGGCGGCGTAATTTCTTGACCATTCTGGATTCTCGATTTGAGGGAAAAGGCGGGACATCGCGGGAATATCAGTTCACCGTGCCAAGTTTCGACTTAAATGGCTTCAGCGGTGAGTTGGCGGTGATGTTCCGGGACAAATCCAAGCAGGATACCATTCTGGCCAAGCAGAATATTACGGTATTCCCGCAACGAACGCCTCGGCCGTCTGAAAATGTCCTGACCAACGCAAGTTTTGAGCTGGACCTCGTCCACGGCGGATCGCGGTTGGGGTATCGCGATGTTTACATGTGGAGCGCGGGGTGGAATGGGGTGAGGACATGGGGGAGTCTTCCTCTCGACGGCTGGTGGCTCGATGAGGGAAAAGCCGAGCAGATTGCGGTCGCCAATGAACGCCACAGCGGGAACCGATCACTCCAGCTCGATGCCCGCAAGGGGAAAGCATCCGTCGTCTCCAGTTTGGGTCAGCACATCCCGGCTGGAACGTGGACGTTGAGCGCGTACGTCAAGACCAAGGGCGTCAAGGGCGCCATCGTCCTCGATTTTGTGACGGGCGTCCGTCAGGCGAAGGAAGGAAAGCCCCAAAGCCGGGCGAGTATCGACCTGCCGGCGAATACGACAGAGTGGTCGAGAGTCACCATCGTCCAGAAATGCCCGGAGATGCTCATACCGTTCATTCATATCGAGGCCCAGGACGGAACGGTGTTGATTGACGACCTGCAGATGGAAATGGGTGACGCGGCGACAGCGTTTAACGTCCGGCCACAGGAATACCTCCGGCTAAGCTTCGACGGTCAGGACGACAAGGTCATGCCGAAATGGATTGACAGCGATTCCGCCCGTCGGAGCATCAAGATCACAAACGATTCCCGGATCGGTCTGAAGGGGAAGGTGACGGTGCGATTCGGGCCCTGGACCGTTCCGGATTTGCACACGCTTGGCGAATTTGACGCCGCGACCCTGAGACCCGGGCAGAGCAAGAGCTTTAAGTTCTCCACCGCTCACTTGCGGGCCGATGGATATGTCGCTTCGGCGAAACTCCGCGACAGCGGGCGTGTTGTGGCGGACGGGCTGTGGGACTTTGATCCGTACGCCTACACGAATTGGGGCATGGCGAACGCCCTGCACTCGCGCAGCGTCGCCCGCTTCATCGTGGTACCGCAGATCGACCCGCTGAAGCTGTTCGGGATCGGGAATACGACCATGGTCAAGACGGGCGCCCAGGATCCGCGATCCTACCTGGAGCAGCATCTTCCGATTCGTGAGATCGGGATGAGTTGCATTCGCGGCAGCCACGACGACAACGAATCGTTCATGAGCGCGGCCGTGGGCGGCGTGCCGATTTTTACCCAAGCGGAGTTTGACGCCACCAGTCCCTGCGCGTTCAGTAACCCGTGCAATCCGGGCAGGGTTGACGTGTACAGCAAGGAGGGAGCGGACTTTATTCGGAAGAACGCGGAGGACCTGGGACGGCAGTTGGGGGCCAATCCTCTCGTGGCCGGTATTCAACTGGCCAACGAACAATTCTGGGTGAATGGCCATGCCCCCTGTCCGACGAAGGCTGCGGATGAGAACTTCCGCGAATGGTGTAAGAAAAAGCATGGCGATTTGGCCACGCTCAACGAGCGTTGGGGTACCAAGTACACGAGTTGGGACGAGGTGGACCAGGTGATCTCCGAAAAGTTCTACAAGAAACTGATCGCCAGCCGTAAGGATGGGGCGGCTTCACTGTATTGGGGCTGCATGATCTGGGGCACCACCTGGCCGAAAGAAGGCCTGGCGGAGATGGATCGACTACCGGGTAAGACCATGGACTGGATGCGTTGGCGAACGGAGACGGGGGTGGCCGCCTACAAGACCGTCCGGGACGCCGCCCACAAATTCGACAACAAGACGCTCTACAGCACCGATCTGCCGATCGCGACGTTCGTCAAACAATTCTTCATTCCTTTCGTCCGGGCTATGGACGCCGCGATGGTCAACGTTCGTTACACGTCCGGGTATGAGAACTCCTTTGGAACGCCGCACGAGAACATGTGCATTCTTGAGATGGGCGAGTCGATCGCGAAGGAACAGAACAAGCCCTTCTGGGGCATCGAAGTGTACTATAAGCCGTTCTGGCCGGCGGAGGCGACAGCGTTGCAGAACTGGGGACTCATCGCCCACGGCATGAATGTGCCCCTGATCTTCGCCTGGTATCCGAAGACCGATCGGGAACCGATCACCGACGTTCTGGCGTGGGAGGAACGTCGAAACAAGAAAGTGAACGATCCCTTCGAGCGGGCGTGCTGGTACTTCATCGACGCCGACGGGGCGTACATGCCCGCGTATGACCCGTACGTGCGGTCATTGAAGGAGGTTCGGCGATATCACGAGGCGTTCGACGGCACGTCCATCAAACGTGCGCCCACAGATGTTGCCTACTACATTTCAAACGACTCGTGCGAACTGGCCACGTACAAGACCGGACATGCCGGATGGGGCGCGGTGTCGGAGCGTGTCAGCTATACGCTGCTCTATCTGCTGCGGATGCAGGGGATCACGGCTGACTATGTCGATGACTTGACCCTTCCTGAGAGCGTCGGCCAGTTTAAGACGATCATCGTTCCGTTATCGCCGGTCCTGAGTCAGGAATCGGCTTCGCGACTGGCCAAGTTCGCCCAATCCGGCGGCACGGTGGTGTTAGTCGGTGTCTCCGGCCGGATGGACCCCTGGCTGAGGGAATACGCGAACCTCGGCGGACCGGCGTGGGCGGAATTGGAATGGAAGGCGCCCGCGTACAAAGAAGAATTCGGGCAATACGCTTTCGATACCGTGACACCCTTGCCGACACAACCTGGACTCTCCGCGACTGACACAGCGGGCAAGCCCAACGAGAAGCGCGACGAAAAGCTCAACGAGAATAAGGTTTTCCGTGGGGTGAATTTCGGGACGATTGCCCACGGCCAGCCGTGGCAGGATGCGAAGAAGAGACTGCTTGGCTGGGAGCGTCCCTGGGGCAAGGGCAAGCTGGTTGTGTATGGAATCTGTCCGGACACCTGGACGTCCGACCCGCACCCGACGCCACACCTGACTGCCTGGGTGCGTCAGTTGGTCGCTACCGCGGGTGTACCCTTCACGGGACGATGGACCACGCTGACAGCCCCTGATACCAAGGGCGTGGCGGTGGGTACCGGCGCCCCGGCTGTGGATTTGGTCGTCCGGGTCAAGTCGCCCGACGAGAAGTTCATTTTTGCCCTCAATCAAGGGGGCAAGGGTACGGGACTGGTCGAGATCCCGGTGAGTGCGGGGACTTGGCAAGCGGAGGATGTCATCCACCCCGATCAGAGTATAAATGGATCGATCGCGAACGGTGTCTGGCGAACGCAGCTGGCGGTTGATCCTTTGGGGTATCGCGTGCTGAGGCTGGGCAGGGAGTTGCCTTAGCTGATTGTCGCCAGCGAAGTCCGATAAAGCACAATCCATTGGCCAGGATCTAAACCTGTTCCTTCTCCTTGACGATAAAGAGGCTGGATAAAGGAGAAGGACACTGGCTCTCTGGCGAAAAATACTGCAGACCCTCACAGGACAGGCGGAGAATGGCGCAACGGCCAGCCCTGCCAAATCTCTGGAGAATTCGGAGCAATCGGGCGGTGGTATAGCCACACTGGCAGAACCGCCGGAATGCAAGCAAGCCACTCCGGAGCCAAAAACACCGGCTTGGTATGCCCCGGAAGGCGCGACCGCGATTGAGCCGCCGGAGGTCGTACGACCAGAGTTATCCTTCGAGGCCCGCGTCCTTGAGAACATGCTGATCAGCCAGTTCGACGGTCAGGATCTGTCGCTTCCCCCGCTTCCGCAGATCCCCGATGCCGTTCTCAAGCAGCTTCGCGATCCGAACTGCAATTTCAATAAGATTGCACAACTTATCTCTGAAGATCAGGTCGCCGCCGCCGCCGTGCTGCGGACGGCGAACTCTGCCTTGTATGGTGGGCGAACAAAGATCACCAGTCTGCCTCAGGCCGTCACACGCCTCGGGGTTAATCCCTTGCGCACGCTCATGATGCATCAATCGTTACGGGCCGCCATGTTTCTGACGGGAAAGGGCAATAAGGAATTGGCTCAGGTCTTCTGGCGGCGATCCATCGCGAGCGCATTTATTATGAGAGGACTGGCGGACCTCACTCGCCTCGATCCTGAAGACGCGCTGGTCATCGGCCTGCTGCACGATGTCGGAAACGTCGTGGTGCTCCGCGTCGTCAGTGAGGAGAAAGATTTTGGAATCCCGTTGCCGGACTATCAGACGTTCGAGTATATTTGTCATGAGACGCACCAGGAATTCGGCGAGTTGGTGGCGAACGAATGGAATATGGCGCCGCACCTGAAGGAATTGATCCAGAACCACCATACATACCCGGAACCCAACGATCCGCTGAAGGTCCAGCGGTTGATGCTCATCCTGACGGATATGATTACTCCGATGCTCGGGTATGCACCTGCGACGACTTACGATCTTCTGCACGCTCGTCCCGCCAGGGATCTCGGACTGATCGACTCGCCCAACTACGTTCTGTTTCTCCAGGGCTTGCCGGATGTGATCAACGAGTCCATCGACTGGTTCTAGATATCTTCCCATCTCCACTTCTCACCGCCTTGTGCCTGTCTGTCGTCAATAGGTTTCCGTTGCCGCCCAACCTCCAACCTCATTTTCAGCACTGAGAATCAGGAAGATCTCGGGACTCCGAAATATTCGTTTCTTCGTCTTAAGAAATATTGATGATCCGACTATTTATGACCGATATTGCGAAATATTTGCCTATGAATACCATTGTCGCATTCAACCTGGTAGGTGGCCAATTCGGATCCGGGTTTCCTCGCTCACGAAGTCAGAGCCCGTCCAAAAGGACCATGCCCAAATCACTGGTCCTTGTCCTACTCGCGGTCCTGCTGATGTGTCCGGCCATCAGCCGGGGCGAAGAGAAGACCTCGGTCACGGTGGGAGTGGTCTTCGGGCCACAGACCAGTTACCGCGAGGCCGTCCAGGCCCTCCAGAAAACCTTGGCGTCTCAACACGGCCGTTGCGTATTGATCGAGTTGCCCAAGTCCGAGCAGAGGACGGAGCAGGATAAGGTTCTCGTCCAACTGGCCGAGGCGAAACCTCACGTGATCGTCGGCGTGGGCGTCCAGTCGTTGACTCTCATCCGCCAAGCCAATCTGAAGGTTCCAATAGTCTTCAGCATGGTCCCCAATATCCTGGATGCTTCGTTCTGGAACGAAGGGAAGAATCCCTCCTCCCTGGCCGGGGTGACGACGGACATCGCCCCCCAGGAGCAGGTCGGATGGATCAAGAAAATTTGCCCTGACGTCAAGAATATCGGGGTGTTCTTCAGTCCACGCACGAAGAAGACCGCCGAGTCGATTCAGAAGGCGGGAAAGGACGCCGACATTGAGGTAACGGCCATTCAGACCGACCGGGATAGAGTTTCCGATAGTATCAAGGATTTGCATGAACGAGCATGCGATGCCGTCTTGATGCTTCCCGACGCAGGTATTTATAACTCTACGAACGTCCGAACGCTCCTGCTGTGGGGTATTCGCCAGAAGAAGCCTGTGTTCGGTTTCTCCCAGAGCATTGTGAAGGCCGGAGGATTCGCGGGACAGTACTGTGCCCCCCACGAGGTGGGAAAGCAGACCGCGAAATTGATCGGAAACATCCTTAAGGGGACGGCACCGGACAAGATCGGTCTGCAGTACGCCTGGCCGATCCAGCGGGCGATTAATGAGCGGACGGCGGAGCTGATCGGAATCACGGTGGATGAGGCGATCCTCAAAGACGTCACCAAACGGTTTGGGAAGGACGAATGAGACACAACCAAGGGACAACATGGGTTCGGATGTCTCTGGGATGGGGACGGGTCCTGGCGACGGCAATGGTCCTGCTGAGCCTGACGGCGTGGGCCGCAGGTTCGTCTGCCGACTCTCAGCCGGCGGATGATTGTGAGTCCCTCGAGGACATCGACATGCTGAACATGGACGTCGAGACGGTCGTGACAGGAATACGCATGAAGCAGGACGTCAAAGACATGCCCTACGCAGTCAGTGTGATCACGGCGGAGGAGATATGGCGGTCGGGCGCCCGATCGATTCCCGACGCCCTGCGATTGGTTCCCGGCGTTGACGTGGCCAATCTGTCCTATGGATTCGACACGGTGGGGGTAAGAGGATTTTACGCGACACAGAGCAGTCAATCACTTGTCCTTGTGGATGGACGACAGGTATACGATTCACTTCTGGGTGGAACGTACTGGGGGATCTGGCCCTTCCAGTTGGAGGATATTGACCGCATCGAAGTCATTCGCGGACCGGCGGGTGTGACTTGGGGAGCCAATGCCACCAACGGCGTGATCAACATCGTGACCAAGGACCCGGCTGACCAGCAGGGTTTGACCTCGGTGAACCGGGCGGGTTCCCGGGGAATGAACCGGGAACATCTTGGCTATGGTTTTACCGACGGCAAGCTTCGCATGCGAGTTTCCGGTGAGCAAGAGGGTTGCGACGGGTTCACGGAAGGAGGATTCATTCTCCGGCGGTTGGACGACGATTATCAAGCTGGACGGTTCGGACTTTACGGGATTTACGAGAAGAGCAAGAACGACACGATCACATTTTCCGGGGGGAGTAGCGCCGTGGACGGCGCGTATCCTCCCAGCATTGGCCACGGCCTATTCGGTTTGATGAATCCCGGCGGCCAGGCCAATTACCTTTTTACACGATGGGACCACAAGGTTTCCAAGGACAACTCCTACGCGGTCACGGGTTACGTGAATGACTTCCACCACAATCTTGGAGGGGAGGCCTACGATTATCGGTATCAACAACTGGCTCTGCAGTTCAACAACACGCTGCGACCGGCAGAGAACCACACGCTCATCTGGGGGATCGACACTCGGGAAGACCTTGCGGACGGAACGAATGCAGACCCGCACTTCCTCCTGCAGGATCGAATCAACTCCTTCACCGGCGGGGCGTACATCGAGGATAATTGGCAGTTTGCCCCCAAATGGGCCTTGAATCTGGGAGGTCGCGTCGACTACGAGTCGTACACCGGCGTTCAACCGAGCGCCCGGGCGTCCTTATCCTACCAACCGGACAGCAAATCGATGGCCTTCGCGGCCATTTCCCGGGCATTTAGGGCGCCCACGACTGGAATCCGTAACATTGATATGCCCGTTTTGAACGGACTGATGACCATGCAGGCGGATCGCGACATTTCCGCCATGACAGAAATCGCTTATGAGGTGGGATATCGGCGTCAATATTTCAACCGGCTCGACACCGCGATCAATTTGTACTGGCATGAATGCGCCGATGCGGGGGGATTCGTAACGAAACTGGGATTGCCTCAACGTCTTTTGTTAACCAACTTCCAGCGAGCGGGAGACTATTCGCTCTACGGTACCGAGGTCGAAGCGAAGTACGCGGTTACAAAGAAACTGACGCTTCTGGCGAATTACACATTTCAGATAATGGATTGGCGGGTGAAGGGCGAAGCCTCGGACTATTCCCTGGCCCTGAGCGGGCTGACACCGCCGAAACATAAGTTCATGATCGGCCCGCGCTATGATCTGACGAAGGATCTGCACCTGTCCAGCCAACTATGGTACGTCGACGCCGTGCGGTCTCCGCTACCGACCAATCCCTTCGCATCGAAGGGAATTCCCTCGTATTTCCGGTGGGATATCCGGGCGGAGTATGAGTTCTGGAAGAAGCAGGCCGCCTTTGCCGTGGGAGTCACGAACCTGACTGATCCCGACCACCTGGAAGGGCGCGACAAGTTCTATACAGATGCGGAAGTCCCGCGCATGATCTATGCCGAGTTCCGTGTCACCTTCAAGTAGACGACCAATGGTTCATCAGAAGCAGGGATATGGTGGACACACGGTTTCCTGCTTGAGACCATTCTGTGGCAGTGTTTTCAGTACTGGCAACGCGTTCTGTTCGGCGGTATTTTCTTCATGGCGAAAGGGCGATTTTCGATGGCTGGACTTCTTCAGATCTCCATGTGATTTGCCGATATTGTATTTGTTTCGAGATGATTCGGGCGTGGTAGTTCCAAAGTAGTCTTTATAGGCATACATTTGATGGATGGCCAGGGAACTTGGTAGAACAAATTCTCAAAACACGAAGACTCTTTTCCCTGTGGACCCTCATCGGGGTGCTCTTTATCAACCCATGTGGCGTTCCAGTAGCGTATTCAGCCCAGACGGATGATCCGCCAACGATCGGTGTTCTGACGGGAATTCAGTCGAGTTATCGGTCTGCGGTGTCGGGTCTGAAGTCGTCGTTGGAAGCGGGAGGTCTTCGTTGCGTGGTGGGAGAGTTGCCGAAGGGGGAATCCAATGACGAGACGGCGAAGGCGGTGAGGTTGGTTCGTTCCGCATGTCCCCGATTGGTGGTGGGAGTCGGCCTGGCGGCGACGAATGTGGCGTTGAGGTCGTGGAAGGATATTCCGGTGCTCTTCTGCATGGCGCCGAACGTTAAGGACCAAGCGTTCGGGTCGGCTGGGGACGCCGGTCGGCTGGGGGGAGTAACGACGGACATTGATCCGTCGGCCCAGGTGGCTTGGATACTTCGGTTATGCCCGTCGCTGAAGAGGGTGGGGGTATTGTACAGTGAACGGACGTCACAAACGTTCTCGGTATTGAACAAAGCGGGTCAGACTCGTCAAGTAGAGATGGTGGGGATTCGAGCGGACAAGGAGCAGTTTGCGGAAGCCTTGAAGGAGTTGTCGGGGCCGGGAATTGAGGGGGTGGTGATGCTACCGGACGCGTCGATCTATAATTCGACGAACGTTCGGGCGTTACTGGTGTGGGCGATTCGTCAGAAGAAGGCGGTGTTCACATTTTCGGACAATCTGGTAAAGGCGGGAGCGTTGACGGGTCAGTACGCGGACCCGGAGGCGGTAGGCCGCCAGACTGGTCAGTGGGTGTGCCAGGTAGTGAAGGGGCAAGCAGATGGCCGGGGAATTCGGTACCCGTCGGAGGTCTTGACGGCGGTCAATGAGCGGACGGCGGAGCTGATCGGGTTGTCGCTTGAGGAGTCGGTGCTGGATGATGTGACCAAGCGATACGGAAAAGACGAATGAGATACAACCAAGGGACAACATGGGTTCGGGTGTCTCTGGGATGGGGACGGGTCCTGGCGACAGTAATGGTCTGGCTGAGCCTGACGGCGTGGGCCGCAGGTTCATCCTCCAGCTCTCGACCAGCAGAGGATACTGAGTCCCTCGAGGACATCGACTTGCTGGACATGGATGTCGAGACGGTCGTGACGGGTCTGCGGGGCGGTAAGCGGACGACCAAGGACATGCCTTACGCCGTCAGCGTCATTACCGCCGAAGACATCCGTCGGGCTGGCTCCAGGTCGGTACCCGACGCCCTGCGCCTGGTACCGGGAGTTGATGTAGCCGATCTCCTCTATGGATTCTCCGCTGTCTCACCGCGAGGATTTTACACTGCCCAAAGCAACCAGGCCCTGGTTCTCGTCGATGGCCGACAAATATACGATTCCTTTTTCGGTGGTACCATTTGGGGCAGCTGGCCCTTTCAACTGGAGGACATCGAGAGGATCGAGGTGATACGCGGACCGGCGGGCGTGACCTGGGGAGCCAATGCCACCAACGGCGTGATCAACATCGTGACCAAGGACCCAGCTGACCAGCAAGGTCTGACTTCGGTGAACCGGGCGGGGTCCCGCGGGTCCAACAAGGAGTACCTGGGCTATGGGTTCCAGGACGGCAAGCTCCGCATGCGGGTCTCCGGGGAGTATGAGGGCTCCGACGGGTTCAACAAGGGCGGAAGCATCATCAAACCACTTGATGACAACTATAAGACCGGACGATTCGGCCTGTATGGGATCTATGAGAAATCCGTCCGTGACACCCTCACCTTCTCGGCTGGGAGTGATGTGGTCGACGGCATGTTCGATCCTGGGTTCTCTAATGGATCAGACCACTGTAATCCCCACACCCAGGCCAACTACGCCATGGCCCGATGGGACCATACCATCAAGAAAGATAACAACCTGAACCTGACCGCGTTCTTTAATGACTTTTATTGCAACAATGGGGAGAAGACCGGGGTTTACCGTTACCAGCAGTTTGCCCTGCAGTTCGGGCATAATTTCAAGGCCGGAGACAACCACCATCTGGCTTGGGGCATCGATACGCGAATGGACCTGCTCGACGACACACTCTCCAACACCGGTCTGACGTTTGACCGGTACTACACCACTGGGGTGGTTGGAACTTACTTCCAGGATACTTGGCAATTCGCTCCGAAATGGACCCTCGAGCTTGGCGGCCGGATCGACTATGAATGCTACGGAGGATTTAATCCCAGCGCTCGGGGTTCGCTGGCCTACGAAATCGACAGAACATCCATGGTCTACGGGGCGGTGTCTCGCGCCTTTGAAAACCCGACGGTCTCCAACCGATATGCCGATGTCGCGATGTTCGACGGCCTGATGAATGTCCATGGCGATAAGGACATGAAGGCCACCTCCGTCATCGCCTACGAACTGGGCTACCGCAAGAAATTCTTCGATCGGTTGGACACCAAATCCGCCCTCTACTGGCATGAGTATCACGATGCCATCGGAATCATTCCCAGACTTGGCTTCCCGGAATTGCTCTACACGAATACCCAGGACCTTGGGCCCTATTCCACGTATGGCTTTGAATTCGAATCTAAATATTCCGTCACAAAGAAACTCACTCTTCTCGGCAATTACACGCTTCAGTTTATGGATTGGCGAGGCAGTAACAACTTCATTTCCGGCACCGATTCCATTACGCCTCCGAAACACAAATTCATGTTCGGACCTCGCTATGATGTCACCGACAACTTCCATCTGTCCAGCCAACTCTGGTATGTCAGTCACGTCAAGGCTCCCAATCCCGCCAACCCTCTCTGCCACAACCACTTCGACGACTACTTCCGTCTCGACATGCGGGCGGAATATGAATTCTGGAAGAAGCGCGCCGCCTTCGCTGTCGGCGTCTCCAATCTTCTTGATCCTCAACATCCCGAAGGGTCTACCGGATTCCTCGTGAACGCCGAAGTGCCGCGAATGGTTTACGCGGAGTTTCGGGTCACTTTCAAGTAATCTTCCCACACATCCGGGCACGTGGTATCTATTTCGCCATCGTGAGGACCAGCGTTCTAACGCCTCGAATCTCAGTCGACAGGGTCACATAGGTTGAAGTCTCGATGGTTTCCTGCTGGAAGACAACAGGTTGATCGTCGAGGGTGGCCGCAACAGGTTTTTGTCCCGGCGGAAGCAGGAGACGGAAGGAAACGTTCTTTCCGGAACCCGTGAAGATGATTTGCGTCTGTTTTTCACCGGACTGATACTGGTAGGTGAAATAGGCTTCGGAGGCGGGGAAATGCGCGGTCACGAACGCGTTTCGGGCATTGGCGGCCGCCCATCGGGGACTGCAGACGACGCGATTGAACATTTTTCCATCCGATCGCACGCCGGCCAATCCTTCCAACACAGCCTGCGTCCACGGCTGCATGCCCCAGGCATCATAATGCGTCTGGTCCATGCTCATGATGCCCGGATTTCCGTCCCGGTCGTACCACGTAAATACCGCCCCATGATCCCGGCTGATCACCGAGTGAAAATCGAGCAGCATCGCATAGCCCGTTGTTTCCATTCCATGCTCAAACGCCGCACGGCACAGTTCCCCGCCCACCCAGGGAAAAAGCCCGCCGTTGGCGTAGACACCCGGCGGAAAGACCTTCTCCGTCGGATATCCCGGCAGGATGGACCACCAGGGGAACCGATCGCCCGTCTCCTTCTGCCGACGCAAGTACTCCTGGAGAATGGAAATGGCTTTGCCGTGATCGGCAAACCCGCGGGTAATCGCCCACGAATTGCTCATCGTCAATTGGTCATCCTCATTGAAGGACCCGTGGTCGACAGGATCGAGATGAATATGATGCTTGTACTTCGTCCCGTCCCAGAAGAGGCGATTTCCCGTTTCATAATAGTGCTGCTGCTGGGACCGCCAGTAAGAGGCCCGTTGGGAATTGCCGAACGTCTCGAAAAGCTCCGCCAGCAGGCCACAGGCTTCGTACATTGATGACGCGTCGCCCTGCATGACGACGAACCGGCTATTCTCATTGATGAAGCAGCTATTGTCGCCAAGTTGGTAGTCCCACTCATCCATCGTGTGCGGACGTTTGACCAACTCATATTTCTTGTCAAACAGTTGGGGATCACTCGTGACGAATTCCATCCCCGCCTCCATCTTGGGCAGCAGCTTCTTGACCCACTCGTCATCCCCGTGGGCGACCCATGCCTTATAGAGCGTCGAAACCATCCCCGACTCCAGATCCGCCATCATTGAACGGATCTTTCTCTTCCGCTCCCATCCCGGATGGGCGTCTCCGTAGATATGGTCCGGCAGTTGTCCGTTCGGCCACTGATGCTCATACATAACCTCGAACATCGACTTGATGTCCTGAAGGAAATACCGAAACGCTGGTGCGGGAAACGCCGGATAGGCCAGATTATCCCAGGAGTTGTCCGCGCACTTATGATACGTCACGGGCTTGCCGTTCACCTGAACGATATCCACGCTCAGCTTGATCCCTTCCTCCAACAGCTTGAGGACTTCGTCAACCTGCTTGTTGTCGGATTCGATGGTGGTATGGGCCTCGACGCGAAAGCTCCCCAACCGCTGGTGAGTTTGTGTCTCGGATAGATGAGCCCTGGCGACCACGTAGTGAACACCCAGTTTACTGCCCGGTTTGACTTGGATCGCCGCCTGCCCACGCTCCGAGACCACGGTGGTCTTGAAATAGGACTGATGAGCACCGTCCAGCAACTCAAATGTCACCGGCTGCCCTGCCAAGGCTTCATATCTGAAGAGAATTTTGACATCGTCGAGGGGTCCGCAGATCCTGGGTTCGGTCCATATCACACCAGCTTCTTCAAGTCGCATAGGAGGTCCTTTCTTATCGTCGTTTGATCGAAATATATTGCACTTGTTTTACGTGGAAATCAATACAAATAAGGACAAACCCTAATGATTACTCGCGTTATCACCATAGGCCACTGCGGTAACACCGAAATCTGATCTCAGGCCTTGACATTTTATTGTAATACTGTATTATAGTACAGTATGACACGCGTATTACCTGGAAAAAAGGTCCCTTTGCACCAGCAAGTCGCAGCTCAGTTGGAACAGCGAGTCAGACGCGGCGACTATCGGCACGGGGAGGCTCTTCCTTCTTTTCGAGCCCTGAGCAAGGAGTTCGGTGTAAGCCTGAACGTCATTCAGCGGGCTGTGTATCAGCTTTCGGAGAAGCAGATCCTCCTGCCTCATCAAGGAAAAGGTTTGGTGATTACGCATCCGGAACGGTGCCAGCGGACGGCCATCACGTTCGGATTCGTACAGCCCTTCTCCGCCCGGGAGGCATTTGAACAGCAGGTATTCCTGTACGCGGAAGAGGCCTTTACGAATCGAGATAATCTCATGATCACCCGATCTTCACAGGGCGATCCGGAGCGGGAGCGCGAGACGGCAAAGCATCTAGTGAATAATGGCGTACAGGGAATTCTCCTGTGGCCGGCAGAGGATAATCCTAACGGTCCGTTCTTTCAGGAGCTGTCGCGACAGGTGCCGGTCGTATTGGTGGACCGATTGCTGGAAGGGGCGAACCTGCCGGGAGTCGTGTTGGATTTTTACGGTGCGGCCCGCGCAATCTGCCGGCATCTGCTGGGGTCGCTGAACCGGAAGAAGGTTCTGGTTCTTATGGATACGCTCAATATCACTTCAAACCGCAACCTGACCCGCGGTTTTCAGGAACAGGCGAGGAAGATGGATCGACGAGCCGATCTGACCCTGATGGAGTGGCCCATTGTGGAGTTCATCAAGCAGTTGAACGTGGGCGATTTTTCCCAGGTGGAGGCCTATCGGGATCTGGTGCGAAGGCAGTTGCGGGAAGGCGGCTACGACACCATTTTCTGCATGCATGAGGAATTCCTGGACTTTGTCCTTATTGAGACCGGCCTGTTTGCGGAGTCACCGGGACTTCAGCTTGGTTCCATGACCGATCCGATCCTCAACACGCGGACCAGGAAATACAACGAGGCTGGAGTGGTGCGATGGGTGATGGATTTTCCTCGCATGATTTCGACGGCTGCCGATCTGCTCCAGGAATGGGTCCTGACCCGTACGAGTCCAAAGAATACTATTCAGATGGAAATCCCATTCATGGGCTCGGACCCCAGTTTCCGCATCGCTCAGGAAGGAGAGTAAGACCATGAACAAGACGCGAAATTCGGCAAAGCTCCTGAATCCAAAATCGTTTACTTTGATTGAATTGCTTGTGGTCGTAGCCATCATTGCCGTCTTGATAGCCATGCTTCTCCCTGCGATTCAAAAGGCCAGGGAATCAGCCAAGACGGTTGTATGCCAGAGCATTCTCAAGAACTTTGGTACGGCCAATGAGATGTATGCCAATGAATGTAACGATTGGCTGGTGCCCGTGAAGTACGCAAATCGTAGTACGGGAGAGGCATGGGTCACGTGGCATAGCAACAATCTCTTTCGACATTTCCTGGGACTGGAGCCGGGCAGCATAAACGCTCCGGCGGGATTGATTTGTCCGATGGCTTCGGAGTGCCTGAATAATCCTGTTTCTCCGAATCGGTATGTGATCGACAGAAGTTGGGGCGCCAATCTGTCCGGCTTGCCGGACGCGGATTGGGGTACTTTCTGGAATGCTCCCGCATTTTATACTTTGGCGTATCGTCGCTCCGGGCCCCCCAGGGCGGACAAGAAGATATACTTCGCCGATGGAGTCAATTGGGTTGTGCACTCCTGGTGGTCGGATGAGGAACTTCCCTCAGGATTCTCACCGGACTATCGGCACGGCGACAACGTCAATGTTTGCTTCTTCGACGGCCACGTCGGACCTCTCACACGCCACCAAATCGGCCGTCTTCATAATCAGACCTATGCTGTTTTTTGGAATCCATTTTCTGAATAGCGACATTCTTCGGCCCTTTTTCTGAAGGAGATCATCAGTGCCTCATCGAGCATTTTCTATCCTCGTATTGCTTATTGGTTTTGTTAGTCACGATATCGTCTGGGGACAGTCAAATGCCGCCATTCATCCCGGCGGTGTGGTCTATCAGGCGGATTTTAATCAGGAGACAAGCCTGACCGGTTGGGAAGGGGCTGGAAAGCTGGAAAAAACATCCGGCAAGGGATTGGCTCTGAGCGTGTACCGGCCTGAAGGCCCGGCTGGGAATATAATGGTTTCGCAAGTCTCAATCCCCTGTGAAGAATACCGCGGATGCCTGCTCATGATGAGCGGAATGGTCAAAGGTGAGAAGATGCGTATAGGCGTCCTGACGACGAAGAACGCCCTGACGCATGAAACCATTCAGACGAATCAGCATGCGATCAAATTCATGGTAACGGTGGGCAATGAAACCTACCAGGCCGCGGTGGCTGCCGAGGTGTCCTCACCGCGAGGAGACCAGGGTGGAAAAGACGACCCGACGGCAAAAGCCGGAGGGATGTTCGATTGGAAACCGGCCGCCGTTCGCATCTTTGTTCCGTGGGATGCGAAGACGATGACGATCTCACTGGGCTTAGAGGCCAGTGTGACCGGGAAGGTCTGGTTCGACGACCTGAAGATCCAGGTTCGCCAAGTGAATGCGTTCCCAAGAGGCAAGGTGGCGATGGGACCGTGGAAATTTCCTCGACTGCGAGGAACAATGATCGATCCGCGAGCTCTGAAGGAGGAGGACTATAAAGTGTTGGGCGGAGAATGGAAAGCCAACCTGGTGCGATGGTGTTTTCATGGAGCGCCCAATTATGCGTCCCCTGCGGACTCCGATGCTTACGACAAATGGCTTGACGGCGAAATCAAGCGGCTGGACACCATGCTGCCGATTCTTCGGAAATATGGAATCTATGCCGTTATCGCGATGTTCGGAGCGCCCGGCGGCGGTACGGGGTGGGATGGTAGCCCGTTATTCGCCAATTCCGCGTGCCAGCAGAAACTCGTCGAAGTCTGGAAAAAGCTCGCGAAGCACTACAAGGGCGTCGATGGCATTTTCGGATACGATCTGGTGAACGAACCGATTGATATTACCGGTTTGGATAATGTCGGGTGGGATACTGTTCCCGGCGACGTGTATAATTGGTGGGAATTGGCGGACCAGACCGCCCGGGCCATTCGTCAGATCGATCCGGAAACGCTTATTTTTATGGAACCCTCCTCCGGTGGAGTCCCGTATGCCTTCCACAATCTCAAACCACTGAATGTAACCAACGTCGTCTACAGCCTGCACATGTACATGCCGTATCAGTTCACTCATCAGTTCGTCTTCGCTTGTTTCGATAAGAAGCTGCGTTATCCAGGTTTTGAATGGGCCGGCCAGGTCTGGGATCGGAATCGGATTCGGGCGGAACTTCAGCATGTGGTCCGTTTCCACGGTAAATGGGACGCTCGAATCTACGTGGGCGAGTTCAGCGCCGTTCGCTGGGCACCGGGCGCCTATGACTATATTAAGGACGTCACTGACGTGTTTGAGGAACACGGCTGGGACTGGACGTACCATGCTTTTCGGGAGCATCCCTGCTGGAGTGTGGAATACGATGAGAACAAGGACCAGTTGACACCCAAGATCACCGAACGGCAGAAGTTGCTGCGAAGTTGGTTCGCGAAGAACGTCAAGCCCGGCCGATGAGCGGTTGCGAAGACTACAGTGTCCCCGCTCAGAATTGCTTGGCCGCCGCCTGCACGCCCAGACTCGTGAGGGCCACCAGGATCCACACGAGCAGACCCAGAACAATGGGCTTCACACCGATCTTGAGCATCTTGGAGAAATTCGCCCCGAGTCCGATCCCCGCGAGGGCCAAGGTGATCATATACTTTCCGACCCCGCCCAGATGCTCCGGCAGCCAGGTTCCAAGGACCCCAAGGGTATTCAGAAGCGAGGCACCCACAAAGGCCACGATGAACCAGGGGAAAATGCGTATCATATTTGAGCGAATGTCGCCCTTGCCCGTTCGTCGGCTCGTCAGAACGGCGAAAAACAACGCCACGGGAATGATCATGGTCGTACGGGCAAGCTTGGTAATGGTGGCATAGTCGCCGGCCTGTTGACTGTAGGAGTAGGCGGCGGCAACGACCGAGGACGTATCATTGATGGCGGTTCCCGCCCACAGTCCAAAACCCTGGTAGCTTAGCCCCAGGAGATGACCCACGAGAGGAAAAATCAGGACCGCCACAACATTGAACAGAAACACCGTCGAAATGGAAAAGGCAATGTCGTCATCGTCCGCATTAATGATCGGCGCAACGGCCGCGATCGCCGACCCGCCGCAGATGCCCGTTCCCACCCCAACCAGACACGTCAGCTTGTTCCTGACTCCCAGCAGTTTCCCGACGACGTAGGCGGCGATCAAAGCTACGCCAAGTGTAATCAGCATAACCGCCAGCGACTCGGTTCCCGTCTTCCAGATCTGGCGGAGGCTCAGACTCGCCCCCAATACCACGATAGCCCACTGTAAAATCTTCTTTCCACAAAAAGCAATTCCCGGACGAAACGCAGTGGGCACCGCAATGACGTTCCCCACCAGAATCCCCAGCATGATACTGAAGATCGGAGCGCCGACCAGCGGAAGCCACCATCCCAGCACGACGGCCACCAACGAAATCGCCAAACACAACGTCACGCCGAAGACAAACGCCGTCTGTCCCTTACCACTTTCTTGATTGTTCATTGTCCTGCTATCCTCGCCGGAAGGCAGCGCGTGATTTTTTGAAACATATCCGCGATGATGGCATGAAGACGAAAAGGCATCTTCGAGCACACGCCGTCACTATGATTGTCTTCTCCCATGCCATAGCGAGGATATTGTACCATCCAGATGGGGCAGATCGAAAGCGCATCGAGGATCGTGACGTAATTTTCCGCGAATTTATCGAGCGGCGGTACGGATGTTATCGGCGACGTCCGCCGCCGCCCCGGAAGCCCCCGC
>CAZLZE010000025.1:0-46570 GCA_964563935.1 uncultured Phycisphaerae bacterium
CGGCAAAGCACACGCTCGCCATCATCAGCACACTCAACATCGCTAGTTTCTTCATAGTTTACTCTCCTTATTCGGTTTTAACTAATCACTCTTACTTAACACATCGTTGCACAATACACGCTTCGAACGCTCGGCTTAGGCCTTGCGGCGAAGGAGCAGCGCGCCCAGACCCAGAAGGGCCAGACTCACCGGCTCGGGAACCGCGCCACCACGGGTGCCGCCGAAGTTCTGCGACAGGGCCAGGTAGTCGGAGAAGTTGACCGCGCCGTCAAAGTTGAAGTCGCCCGCCGTCCACATATCACCGCTACCGGTGCTGCCGAAGTTCTGGCTTATGACCAGGTAGTCGGAGAAGTTGGTCGTGCCGTCTTCATTGGCATCGCCCGGCAGAACCGGAACATAAACAAAGGTGTCATAGACGCCGCCAGCGGGATTATTGTTGTCACCGCTCTTGTCGCCTTCCCAGCCACCGGTCAGGTGAGCGGCCAGACGAACGCCGACCTTCCAGGCAGAACCGATGGTTACGCCACTATTGAGATAGTCCGCGCCGATCTTCACTTCGCTGATAATGGCGCTGACAGGAACCCGGTACTCGATGAAGTTCGTGCCGTAGCCGGTATTGCCGCTGGTGCTGATGGCCGAGCCCTGCTGCCACACGTCATCAACGGTGCCGCCCCAGAAATTGAAGCCTTCGTTGTTCGGACCCCACTCGGGGAACACATCATACCCATTGTGATTGCCATAGATGAACTCATTGCCGCCGTTGTCGTCGTCATGACCGAGGCAGGAGGGACCATTCCAGCCATAACGGCTACCGAGGGGCAGCACACCATAGCTGCAGCCGCCGTCCGTGCGGTCCACGTCGATGGCTGCACCGGCGAAGACCGAGCCGCTGGACATGTAGGCGCCCATATTACCATCGTCTTCGAAGTACACATACAGATACTTCACGCCGTTATCTTCCTGGATCGTGGCGCCCCACTTCAGCAGATCGGTGGGATTATGACCATGGTCGCCGACCGGATCATTCTTCAGCAGACCACTGGCGTACCAGTCCGAGTTATCATTATCAATGGCCAAACCGTAAACGGCACCATTCAAACCGAGCGCAACACAAAAAATCGTCGAAAGCACCAGCAAGTTTTTCATCTTCGTTTCTCCTTTCCGTAAATGCTTCTCTCATTTTCTTTCCTATCCTCAAAGCCACTACAACACGCATGCAGCCGACTTCTCTAGACGCCCTCCGATCCTTGTCTTCCCCCACCAAAAGATATGTTTTTTTGCCTGGCTAACCTCCTTTCTTTGCCTGAAGAACGGTAAAAACAAGAGTTATAAAGACTATAGTTTGGATAACATTTCATCTGGGAAGAAAGATCTCTGGTTTCTGATCTTGAATTAGAAACGATAGCTATAATTATTAAACTATCAAACAACAAGAAAGGCGACTCTTTTTTTGGACAAACCAAAATAGACGACCCTATAGTACCCGTATCCGCAAGAGTCTTAACATGATCCAATATAGCAGAAAAAAACAACAATGTCAAGAGACCAAATATCCATCCCGGTGCTCGCCAATGCGTAGCGCACTACGAAATGTGTTGCATACGCATGCGAATCAAGCACTTACACTCGCGTCACGACATGCTGTCATAACAAACGAAAGGGCTTCAAAGATTTTTTGAAGCCCCGACAACTACGCAGGAATCCGAAGGCCTCCAGCGAAGTACAATACCATAAATACTTTTGCCACAGAATAATATGGAGACTCGTAGAGATGTATGCGCATACCCCTCGAAAACGGAGACTTTTGTTAGTTTTACGTTAATTTGAATGGCTAAATGCGTAAGCAAACATCAGGAGTTACTGCTTGCTTATTTTAACATTTCAAAACAGTGTAATCTTCCAGCAATGTTCCGACTTACGCTTGAAGGCACGTGAAAATGGAAACCGGTGAGCATCATGGCGAGCAAGGTGACTCCGGCCATCAACAGGAGTCCCCCACCGGCACATGAGCCAGCGGAGAACGGATCGTCATCAGTGATGTGAACGACCACATTGTCAATTCGTATTAGCATGTAACTGCCGTCAAAGGTAGATATTCTGTGCTGAATGATGGAGGTGTGAGGTCCTTGAGGTATCAGATCATTTACTCCTTTGACGGTAATAGTTTGAGGTACATTCCAGTCGGCAGGCGTAAAGGTCAGCGTGATGGGCTGACCTGGACCGGCACCCAAGTCAACTGAAGAGTCGGGGGTGGCGATGATTCGAGCAGTCGAGGTAATCTGTGTGTTAAGCACAACATCATACGTATCAACTATCTGTCCGGCCTCATCGACATCGGTTGAGTCTCCCGTTTGGACAAGGCTGACTCCCCTTGTATCATTATCGATTATCGTGGCCGTTACAGGATGAATCGTAATTACGTTGTAGGCAGGATCGGCGCTTTGCGCGACAAAGGTAATGGTCGAGCTGTGCGTCCCTTCGGCATAGGGGTCATCCACGGCCATGACGGTCACGGACTGGGGTGTATTCCAATTGTCAGGGGTGAAAGTGAGCGTGGCAGAAGCAGTTTCCACCTGGGTCTGGACATCAGTACTTACGGAGATGGTAACATTCGATTTGGGCGGCGTGTTTAGAACAATGGTACAGGTATCGGAAGTGGGGCCTTGCTCTGCCATTTGGGTCGAACCCTCTGTTTCGGTAACGGTGATACCCGCTACGTCGTTATCCGTGACATTGACAACAGTGCTTCGAATGGCGATGCCATTGAAGGCCCGATCGGCACTTGTGGCCTTGTGAATGATGGTCGAAGTATGATCTCCTTCGGCGAAGGAATCGTTCACGGCGGTAACATGAACCGTTTGCGGAGTATTCCAGTTGGCAGGGGTAAATGTGAGATTGACGGCCTCACCGGGTCCCGCCCCCAAGTCCGTCTGCTCGTCAGGCTTGGCGGAAATGGTCACATTGGAGGTCGGCGGCGTGTTCAGAACGATGGTGTAGGAATCAGAGGTCGGACCATTTTCACTGACATTCGTCGATCCGCCCGATTCAGCGAGTTCCACGCCAGCGACGTCATTATCCATCACAGCGGCGATGACGTTCCGAGTCAGACCGTTGTAGCACCTGTCCGTACTCAGCACGACGTGTGTGATGACCGAAGAATGCACACCTTCGGGCAGCGTGTCATCGACGGCGACAACAGTCACCGCCTGCGGTACGTTCCAGTTGGCCTGGGTGAATCGCAGCGTAACAGGGACTCCCGGCCCCTCGCCCAGATCGGTCTGGCGATCAGGATCGGCCATGATTGTGACGTCGCCCGTGGGAGGCGTGTTCAAAACGACTGTGTACACGTCGGGCGCGGAGACGGCTTCACCGACTTGAGTGAATCCGTCACTTTCTGTGATGGTGATTCCTGCCACATCATTATCGGTTACGCTGACTGCGACATTCCGCACGGTCAGGCCGTTATAGACTGTATCGGCGCTGGCAACGATGTGTGAAATGGTCGACGCATGCGGTCCTTCGGCGTACGGATCGTCGACAGCGACGACCGTCACGGTCTGCGGCGAGTTCCATGTAGCGGAGGTAAAGGTAAGGACTTTCGACTTGCCCGCGCCGGCGCCCACGTTGGTTTGGCGGTCGGGACTCACGGTGACCTTCACATCGGCGGTCGGCGGAGTATTCAGGACCACTGTGTAGGTGTCGGCGGTCGGACCTTGTTCGTTGACATTCGTAACGCCGCCCGACTCGGTGATCGTAATTCCGGCGATATCGGCATCGACAACCTTAACGATTACGGGCCTAATGGAAATGCCATTATATGTGGAATCCGAGCTGCTGGATGAATGGCGAATTGTGGAGTTATGCAATCCTTCGGCGATTCCATCGCGAACCGCGGTGAAGGTCACGGCCTGGGGGGTACTCCAATTGGCAGGAGTGAACACCAACTTTCGGGCAACCGCGGGACCCAACCCCAGGGTCGTCTGATCATCCGGTTCCACAGTGATCGTGACATCGGCAATAGGCGGAGTATCCAGACAAATCGTATAGGTGTCGGAGGTCGGACCGACTTCGGAAACGGTGGAGCCACCGGGTTCTGAGATGGTCACGCCGGCAGTGTCATTGTCGGTCACAATCGCAACGACACTGGCGATCGTGATTCCATTGTAGTTTGTATCCGAGCTGGCGGCAGTGTGAGTAATCGTGGCGGAATGATGGGCACCCTCGGCGACGGGATCATCGACGGCCGTCACCGTGACGGTCTGAGGCGTATTCCAGTTGACGGGGGTGAAGGTCAACGCGATCGAGTTATCTGCGCCAGCCCCCACGCTCACCTGCTTGTCCGGCTTAACCGTGACAATGACATTGGAAGTGGGCGGAATGTTCAGATGTATGGTGTAGGTATCCGAGGTCGGACCGGTTTCATCGATTTGCGTACTTCCTTCGCTCTGCGAGATGGTCACGCCGGCCGTATCGTCGTCGATCACGCTGGTGATCACATTTCGGATGGAGATACCATTGTAGTTGAGATCGGCGCTGGCAGCCGTGTGTGAAATTGTTGAGGTGTGAGCCCCTTCAGGATAGGGGTCATCCACGGCTGTGACGGTGATGGTCTGCGGCACGTTCCAGTTGGACGGTGTGAAGATCAGGTTAGTAGGTTGGCCGGCACCTGCTCCCACACTTGTCTGACCGTCCGGATCGATTGTAATGGTCACATTCGAGGTCGGCGCAATACTCAGGACAACGGTGTAGGTGTCTGAGGTCGGACCAGCCTCGTTGACGGTGGTCGAGCCATTTGGCTCGCTGATAACAACCGAAGCGCTGTCGTCATCATCCACAGCGGTAATCACGTTGGAGATAACGATAGCGTTATAGTGCGGATCAATGCTGGATGAAGTATGGGTAATGGTTGAGGAGTGCGGTCCCTCCGCCACCGCGTCATCCACGGCGGTTACCGTGACAGTCTGAGGAACGTTCCACGTGGCGGGGGTAAAGGTCAACGTAACGGCGTTCCCTCCGCCGGCGCCGACATCGGTTTGAGCATCGGGTTTGACCGTAATGACCACATTTGCGGAGGCAGGCGGCGTGTTGAGAACCACCGTGTAAGTATCCGACGTGGGTCCGTCCTCTGACACGCGGGTATTTCCGCCGGATTCCACAATGGTGACCCCGGCGACGTCATTATCGGTTACATGAACGAAGACGTGACGAATCCCAATTCCACTGTAATTTGTGTCGGTACTGGCGGCGTGGTGCATAATGGTGGAAATGTGAGCGCCCTCGGCCAGGGCATCTTCCACAGCCGTCACGGTTACTGTCTGGGGTACATTCCAGTTGGCCGGCGTGAAGGTGAGCGTAGCGGGGGAGACCGTCGTTTGGACATCGGGCAGAATGGTGATGGTCACATCCGCCGAAGGTTGAGTATTCAGAACAACCGTGTACGTATCGGACGTGGGTCCCGATTCACTTACGCCGGTGGACCCGCCGGGTTCGCTGATGGTGACTCCAACGGTGTCATTGTCGGTCACATGAGCGATCACACCCGAAATCACGAGGTTGTTATAGTTCGCATCGGTGCTGGCCGCGCCATGGGTAATTATGGAAGAATGAGCGCCTTCGGCGGCGAAATCATTGACGGCCGTAACGGTCACCGTCTGTGGGGCGTTCCAGTTGGCTGGAGTAAAGGTTACAGTGTTCGGGGAAACGGTTGTTTGAGCATCGGAGGCGACGGTGACGACGACATTGGCGGTCGGTCTGGTGTTCAGGACAAGGGTGTACGTGTCTGACGTGGCGCCCTGCTCATTGACATCGGTGGAGCCACCGGATTCGGTCACTGTAATACCGGCCGTGTCGTTGTCGGTAATACGCGCAGTGACATTCCGTATGGACAACCCGTTGTAGCTGGGATCGGTGCTGGCAGCGCCATGAGTAATGGTGGCGGAGTGATATCCCTGGGCTTCGGCGTCATCGACGGCTGTCACGGTGACGGTCTGGGCAACATTCCAGTTGGCGGTGGTGAAGGTCAGCGTGATGGGATTTCCCGCTCCCGCACCCAGACTAGCTTCATCATCGGGCGTTACCGTGATGGTCACATTTGCCGTAGGCATGGTATTCAGGACGATCGTATAGGAGTCGGAAGTCGGGCCGGTCTCATTGACGTTGGTCGAACCACCGGATTCGCTGATGGTCACGCCCACGGTGTCATTGTCGGTGACATGCACGGTGACGTTGCGAACGGATACACCGCCGTAATTCATATCGGTACTGGAGGCCGTGTGGGTAATGGTTGAAGTGTGAGCACCCTCGGGATTGGCGTCATCCACTGCGGTAACCGTGATGGTCTGAGGCGTGTTCCAGTCGGCCGTGGTAAACGTAAGTGATCTTGCCTCCCCCGCCCCCGATCCCACATCGCTCTGGCTATCCGGGGTCACGGTGATGATGACATTGGCTGTGGGCTGAGTGTTCAGAACAATGCTGTAGGTGTCGGAAGTGGGACCCTGTTCGTCCACGTCGGTCGAGCCGCCGGTCTCACTGATGGTAACACCGACCAAATCGTTGTCCGTCACATGGGCGATGACGTTTCGGATGGGGGCACCACCGTAGAGAGGATCGGTACTGGCTGCACTGTGTGTGATGGTGGAATTGTGGGTACCCTCAGCCAGTGCGTCATCAACTGCGGTAACCGTGACGGTCTGGGGCGTATTCCAATTGCCGGGGGTGAAGGTCAGGGACCCCGGTGAGACCGTGGTCGAAGCACCGGACGTGACCGTTATGACGACATTGGCCGTGGGCGGCGTATTCAGGACCACGGTGTACGTATCTGACGTCGTCCCTTGCTCGTTGACATCGGTCGAACCGCCGGATTCGGTCACCGTGACGCCGGCCGTATCGTTATCGGTAAGATGGGCGGTCACAGTGGGAACGGCAATTCCGTTGTAGTGGGAATCGGTACTGGCAAGATTATGCGTGATGACCGATGTGTGGGCGCCTTCGGCGGCCGAATCATCGACGGCAGTCACCGTCACCGTCTGAGGCGTGCTCCAATTGGCGGTAGTAAAGGTCAACGTCGCGGGCGAAACGGAGCACTGTCCATCGGTGCCAACGGTAACCGTCACGTTGGCCGTTGGAGGAGCATCGAGAACGACAGTATAGGTGTCGGATGTTGTACCGGCCTCGTTGACGTCCGTTGACCCGCCGGATTCGGTGATGGTCACCCCGGCGATGTCATTATCGGTGATGTAGGCGGTTACACTGGAGATGGCAATACCGCTGTAGAATGGATCGGTACTCGAGGCGCTGTGCGTAATCAGCGAGGTGTGTGGTCCTTCCGGAACGGCATCGTTCACCGCGGTAACCGTGATGGTTTGCGCAACATTCCAGTTGGCGGTCGTGAAGGTCAGCGTGCCGGAAGATACAGTCGATTGGCTGTCGGGGGTCACGGTGATGGTCACGCTGGCCAACGGCTGGCTGGTAAGCACAATCGTGTAGGTGTCTGTGGCTCCGCCTTCAGTGACGTTCGTGGACCCGCCGGACTGTGTTAGCGTAATGCCCAGGGTGTCGTTATCGGTGATATGGGCGACGACCGGGGCGATGGCGATTCCGCTGTAGACGGGATCCCCACTGGACGCGGTATGGGTGATGGTCGAATCATGCGTACCTTCGGCCCTGGAATCATTGGTTGCGGTTACAGTAATGGTTTGAGCGGTACTCCAGTTGCCGGTGGTGAAGGTGAGTGTTCGAGCTACCCCCGCCCCGGAACCAACGCTGGTCTCACTGTCCGGAGTCACGGTGATGGTAACCGTGGACTTGGGCTGGCTGGTGAGAACGATCGTATAGGTGTCGGTGGCCCCGCCTTCGGTGACGTTCGTAGACCCACCGGACTGAGTGACCGTCACCCCCGCGGTATCGTTGTCCGCAATCCAGGCGATCACCGACGAAAGCGACAGTCCGTTATAGCTCGGATCCGCGCTCACTGTGAAGTGATTGATGGTAGATGGGTGGGATCCTTCGGCGTTTCCATCATCGTTGGCGGTTACCGTGACCGTTTGCGGGATGTTCCAGTT
The DNA here is from genome assembly GCA_964563935.1 of uncultured Phycisphaerae bacterium. GTDB lineage: Bacteria > Planctomycetota > Phycisphaerae > JAAYCJ01 > JAAYCJ01 > JBAZZQ01. The sequence continues at coordinate 8,061 of CAZLZE010000025.1, forward strand.
TGCGGAAGTGAACGTCAACGTGCCATGGTCGGTCGTAGAATTATCATCAGGGACAATGATCACGGTGACGTCTGCCGTCGGCTGGGTGTTCAGCACCACGGTGTAGGTATCAGTGATCCCTGCTTCGGAAATTCCCGTCATGCCGTCGGATTCGGAGATGGTGACGCCGGCCATATCGTTGTCTGTGACATTGACCGTCACGTTCGGGACAGCCAGACCGCTATAATACGGATCGGTACTGGTTACCTGGTGGGTGATTGTCTGGGTATGGTAGCCTTGAGCCACCGAATCGTTCACCGGGGTGACAGTCACAGATTGAGCAACATTCCAGTCCAACGGCGTAAAGGTCAGGTCGACAGCCACACCTGCACCGCTGCCAACATTCAGCTTGCTGTCGGGCGCGACGCGGACTGTAACATTCGCCGTGGGCGAGGAGGTCAACACCACGGTATAGGTGTCGGATGTGGGTCCGGCTTCATTGACGTTCGTCGATCCGCCGGATTCCGTGATCGTCACTCCGGCCGTATCATTGTCGGTGACGTTGGCAAGGACATCCCGAATGGAAATACCGCAGTAATAAACGTCGGTACTTGACGCCAAATGCGTGATTGTGGACGTGTGCTGGCCTTCGGCTTCGGTGTCATTCACTGCCGTTACGGTAACCGTCTGAGGCGTGTTCCAGTTGGCGGGGGTGAATGTCAGCGTACACTGATCGACGGTCGCCTGACCGTCCGGCGTCACCGTGATGGTGACGTCAGCCGTCGGTTGAGTGTTCAGCACCACCGTGTAGCTGTCGGAAGTCGGACCTTGCTCGCCCACATCGGTCGTTCCGGTCGATTCGGTGATCGTCACACCGGCTGTGTCGTTGTCGGTCACCTGAGCGACGACGTCACTGATGGAAATTCCGCTGTAGTTGGTGTCCGTACTGGACGCACTGTGAACTATGGTGGCACTGTGGAGACCTTCCGCCACAGCGTCATTCACCGCTGTCACCGTGACCGTTTGGGGCGTGCTCCAGTTGGCGGTGGTGAAGGTGAGGGTCCCGTGGTCAACCGTCGCCTGACTGTCGGGCGCCACCGTAACGGTGACATCCGCCGTCGGTTGGGAATTGAGCCTGAGGGTGTATGTATCCGTGGCTCCGCCTTCCGTAATATCGGTGGATCCGCCACTTTGAGTGACAATCACTCCCGCCGAATCGTTGTCCGTGATGTTGACTGGCACCTCAAGATCATAGCCCGCATATCCGCTGTCGTTACTGGAGGCCAGAAGACTGACTCCCACACTCTGCGTCCCCTGGGCCACACTATCGTCCACCGCAGTGACCGTGACGGTCTGTGGCACGTTGTAGTTGCCCGTGGTGAACGTCAGAGTGATCGCCACCCCCGCTCCGGAACCCACATCGAGTCGACTATCGGGAGTGACGGTTACCGTTACCGAGCTGGATGGGGCCGTATCGCACACCACGGTGAAACTGTCGGATGTGGGACCGGTTTCGGAGACATCGGTCGATCCGCCGGAGTGAGTCACAAGTAATCGGTCGGAGGCCAGGGCCTGTCCGCATGTAACCCCAAGAAGTACCAAAGCAAACAACAGGTTACATGCGACTCGCTTGTGAGCGACAGATGAGACCATGATCGGACGGAAGACCAGCGCGCAGGCCGATGGCATCCGTCCTACTCTTGCCCGGTTCCTGGGCATACTGGACTGTCTCATCTGCACTAAAAATCCTCTCAAGCACATTCAGACACACGGGTAAAAATGGAACATTTCTTCTATCCCACGGCCTTCCATTAATAAGAATAGAATATAGTCCGTCTCTGAAGAAATGATCGTCACTAAACACTAACAGGTTAAATCTAAAGGAGTTACAGAAGGCGGAGGAGTGACACTTATTAAGCGTCGGAATGGGGCGAAGACACTCCCGAGAAACAGGAAATTATAGGACTCAGAGCCAATCTTTCCAGGATCAGGAATGAATATGGCGTGTTATCGGACCTGGAATTCCATTGGAATGGGATATTTCGGTTCCGATAAAAATGCTCCGATGCCTGGGGAAAATCTCAGGCAAACGCCAAGGCGGAGCGATGGATGAACGAGTTTTAGAAGCCGCCCTTAAGCGGTGTTTTTCGCTTTGGTTGAGGTTTGGCTTGGACCTCGGGCTCGGGTTCCGCGGTGGCAGCGCCATAGTATCCGGGAACGGTCGCCAGTTGTTTGATCGACAGCGACATTCGCTTTTCGTCTTCGTCAACGCTCAAGACCTTCGCGTCGACTTCCTGGCCGGACTGCACTACGTCGGTGACCGTGCGGACACGGTTCTCGCTGAGTTCACTGACATGTATGAGCCCTTCCACGCCCGGAGCCACTTCCACGAACGCCCCGAATTCGGTCGTACGGGTGACTTTTCCCTTCACCACGGAATTGACGGGCCAGCGGGCCGAGGCGCCCATCCACGGATCATCGCCCACCTGCTTGATCGACAGGCTGATGCGTTTCCTGGCTGGGTCGATGCTCAATATGCGTACCTGAACGTTATCCCCCTCTTTCACGACTTCGCTCGGATGTTTGATCCGGCGTTCGAAGGTCATTTCACTGATCGGGACGAGTCCTTCGATGCCCGGTTCGAGTTCGACGAACGCGCCGAAATCCATGAGCTTTACCACTCGGCCGTTGACCAGGGTCTGCGGAGCCCACTTGGCCTCAACCATCGCCCACGGATCGGGCATGACCTGCTTGAGACCCAGACCGATCTTCTTGGCGACGCGGTCAAAGGTGAGAATTTTGACTTCGATCTGGTCGCCTTCCTTCACCACGCTTCGCGGATCGTTCACGCGGGCATAGCTCATGTCCTTGACATGCAGCAGACCATCGACTCCGCCGATATCCACGAAAGCACCGTACGGCATGATGGTACGAACGGTTCCTTTGACGACCTGTCCCTCAGCCAGCGCCCCGTATGCCTTTTCTCGCGCCTCGGCGGCTTCCTTTTCCAGAAGCTCGCGCCGCGACAAGAGAATGTTTCGATCCGCGCGATCGACTTCGGTCACAATGCATCGCAGCCGTTGATTGGTGTACGGGCCAAGGTCCTCGACCCGGAAGATTTCGATCTGGCTGATCGGTATGAACCCGCGAAGGCCGTTGATATCGACTTCCAGACCGCCCTTATTGTGGCCGGTTACCCGAGCTTCGACGATCTGCCCTTCTGCCAGCGTTTCCCAGGCGGCGGCCTTGACGGCGCCCTGGCGGGACAGGATCAGCAGACCCTCGTCGGCCTTGTAGCTCTCGATTATCACTTCCACCTTATCGCCCACCGCGGGAAGCGGCTCATCTTCGAACTGGGCAGCGGGAAGGATACCCTGGCTCTTTCCACCCATGTCCACGAATATATCGTCGCCCTGAATGGCGATGACTTTTCCGATCTTGACACCCGGCGCCGTCGCCTTGGCTGCCCCGGTCTGTTCCTGATCCACGATCTCTTCCAGGCTCATACCGCCCAAGGCCTCGTCCAGCTCGCGCTGCAATGCCTCATCCAGGCCGTCCGAGGGTCTGAATTTGTCGTCACTTTCGCTTCTGTTTATCCGACTCATTTGCGTTCCTTATGTAAACAGATTCTTCCATGCCTCTATTGGCGGCCAATGCGCTCCCCGCCAAAGGTTGGTAATTATACTCAGATGAATAATCAAAATGAAGCCTATTTTGCCCTTCGATAGTGCGGTATGCAGACCCTATTTTTAGAATAATACGAAGCAAAAACCATCAAAAGGGCTACAACAATTGACAGGAGCGGGCTTTTCCAGTATACATTTGACGACTTTGGAGTGGAAACGTACGAGATGTTGAAGGTATCCGACAATCCGCCGATGCTGCCGCCGGGCGTGACGACGCTGGCGCAGTTGCCCGGCCCCTGGCGAGTGGCTCACACCAAGGCCCGGTGCGAGAAGGTCTTCGCGTGGGACCTGCTCCGCCAGAATATCGGGTATTTTCTCCCCATGGTCGAACGCGTGTACATCTCCGGCGGACGGAAACGGCGGGCCTTGACGCCCATTTTCCCTTCTTATGTGTTCTTTTGCGGCGGTGAAGATGAACGCTACAAAGCCCTGACGACGAACCGGCTGTGCCAGACGCTCGACGTGGCCGACCAGAAGGGTTTCATTGCCGAACTCCTGGCGATTGAAAAGGCGATCGTCAACAAGGCGGAACTGGATCTTTACCCCCAGCCGGCGATTGGGCAGCGATGCCGGATCACCGCGGGAGCACTCAAGGATCTGGAAGGCGTCGTCGTCCAGAAGACAAAACGCGCCCGACTCGTCCTCGAAGTCAAACTTCTTGGCCAGGGCGCCGTTATGGAAGTGGACGCCGACCTCCTCGAACCTATCGACTAAATGGTTTTGTCTAACTAATATGAGGTCGAAGACATGGCTGCCCGAAGCATGTAGCCATGCCACCCAACAGATGCTTCACTGCGTTCAGCATGACATCTGTGAGTCCATGCGCAAACATCTAATGCACCATTCTGGAGATTTCATCCACCAGAACATCATCAACTCTTGCCTGTGTAGGCCTCGATACGCCCGGGCTGACAGCCGGGACACTGGTTGGGGATGTAGTCGCCTACCAGATTCGGCTCGGGAACCCAGCCGTAGCAGTAATCCGCCTCGACACGAACGGCAAAGAGCCTTGCCTGGTCCAATTCCAGGAAGAGCCGGTATGGTTCGCCCTGGAATTGGTCGACCGTGTCGCGGCCTTTCCATCGTAACGGCATAAAATGACCGTCGCCTTCGAGCGGGATCGAATTCTCCAGCTCGAACCCGGGAATGGGTTTTCCGTCCGGCACCATGCGAAGCTCGGCGCGGATTTTGCCGAATCGCCCCATGGCGGCGTTGATGAGGATTTGCCCGCCACGCGAGATCAACGGCCTGAGCGTCAGATGTCCGATGTCGGAAGCGGATTCCATGGCCACGAACCCGTCCCGCCGGAATCGGGAAATCGTGAGGAATACCATTTTTTCATCGGCGGGAAATTTATTGCAGTCGTTGTGCTCTCCTACGATCGACGTCGTATAGACCCTCAACCAGCCGTCATCATCCAGGACCATCGAGGCGGGATACTCGTTGCCGAACCCGAATTTTCCGATTCCGCCGTCGGGCAGGAACGGTTGACGATTCGTGCGGTTCCAGTGCGTTCCGTTGATGCTGTAGACGAGTTCCGAATCCACCCGTCCTTTCATTCGTGAAGGGATCGTGTCGTCGCCGAAGGCCGCATGCTGGCGAAAGAGGAAACCGATGAAGTAGCCTTCGTAGAAGAAATGCGGCATGCCGTAGAACTCCACGTTCGGCGGGTCCGACGGGTCGGGATGGATGATAATCTGGGGTTTGGTGAACGTTTTCCAGTCCGTCGTCTCATACAGGGCGATCCGCCGATCACCGAGAATGGATCGACTGGTGAATTGATATTTCTTCGTCCACGGATTATACAGGATGCTGCAACCGGCATCGGTGTGCTGGTCGCGCCAGACGGCTGACTTGTCGATCGTCCAATGGATTCCGTCCGGCGAGACAGCGATTCGGCAGGTTCCCTCCGAAGCGACGGGGTTTCCCGAAAGATCGGTGTAGGCGATTTTGTATCGCCGAGCAGGATCTTTCTCATGCGGGTCGCGGAAGGGAATCCCGTTGCCCGTATGCTCGCCGCTGAAGACGAGATGCTCCGCTCCGCGAACGGCCCGCCGGTCGGCAGGCGGATTCTGAAAACTCGGACGCCAATCGATGCCGTCCGCGGATTCGTACAGGTAGATTCCCGTTCCTTCGTCTCCTTTCGTGCGGTCCGTGCTACCCACGCTCCAGAGACGCCATTGCCCCGTCTCGGCGTTCCGCTCCACCGTCGGACCGTTGAAGGACGTATCCAGAAGCGGATCAACGGCGGGCTTGTGCCCTGGCCAAGGATCGGCCGCGAACCACCGACGCACCACGCCCCGCGAATGCTGAATCGACCAATCATCGAAAAACAGAATCGTCTTTTCATTCGACATTATTCGCTTCCTTTGAAGCATCCTATCAGCCTAATCAATCGGCAACCGCCACGAGTAGCGGTCCATCAAATCGTGATCGGACAATTTCGCGGTCTCCAGCATCATTTTCGGTACGGGCAGGTAATAGTGGTTCTCCGCGCGAAGTTTGATGAACGCCTCGCCGTAGGAGTACCCGCCGCCGAATGCTCCGTCCGATACCTCAAGCCGTTTGCGAGCGTATTTGCCGGCGTAGCCCTGGCTGACCAGGCAGTCCATGGCCGCCAATTTTTTCTCGATCACGTCTGTAATATCGATGAACACCTCGTTGTAGTGGTTGCGATTGGCTTCGAACACATCCCTGGGCAAATGGGCCGCCCCTTCGCCGAAGAAGAACATCTGCGCGATACGGTGCGGCGGGTTCCGATCACCCGGGTCGACGGCATTGGCGAATTGCAGGGCATGCATGACGATCTGCCCGCAGATCGCATGCGGGTTCGTCATCCACTCCCCTTCCCGGGGAAAGTGTGTCAGAATCACGTCCGGCTTGATCTGCCGGATGAGCCTGGCCACCATGCGGACCGCCTCTTTGGTCACCATCAGAATATCATCGCCTTCACCCAGAAAATAGATGTCCTTGAAGCCCAGAATCCGTCCCGCAGCCCGGATCTCTTCCGCTTTGACGTCACTGCGCTCGGCGATGAGCTTGAGCAGTTCCGGGCCATCGGGAACCGAGCTGGAATTCTGCATTTGATTGGTAACGACCTTATCGTGTACGCGGGCTCCGTGCGTCAGACACACGCAGGCAATGTAGTCTCCCCGCTGGGCGTGATGGGCCAGCGTCCCCGCGCACTGGTCGAACACATCGGCTGGGTGCGCGCCGATAGATAGGATACGCAATGGTTGGTTCGTCGCATTTTCCATACTCATTTGCTCCTTCGAGAGTGTCGCATATCGTGTTTCATTACGCTCATTCGCCAGCCTGACTCAGAAGTACTCGCTTGGCGCCGTTGAGGTGTCGACGGATGAGCATCAGGCAGGTTCGTTTGTCGCGGCGTTCGAGGGCCTCGATGATTTCTCCATGGCCTGGATTCTCCGCCCGCTGCTCGGGTCCGCGAAGTCGAATGCCGATCTGAAAGGCCCGAATTAGAAGGTTAAATTGATCGATTATCATGCGCAGGTATTCATTACCGGCGATTTCGATCACTTTTTGGTGAAATTCCATATCCAACTGGTCTGTCAGAGGTACGTCATTGTCCCGTACGGCCCGGTTGATGTCCCGATCGATCCGCTTGAGGACCGCGATATCGTCGGATGTGATTCGCTTCACCGCCCGCACAAAGGCCAGCTTCTCCATCGCAAGACGCACATCGTACACCTCCGCAATTTCCCTCGCCGACGGCTTGCGCAGAATGATCCCTCGCTTATTTCGGCGGATGATGACCCTTTGCTTCTCCAATTCGTACAGCACGTCGCGAATGGGTGTCCGGCTGACGCGGAACCGCCGGGCCAACTTCTCCTCATTCCAGGACTCGTCGCCCCGGGCGTAGCGGGAAAGGAGGTAGCTTTTGACCTGATCGGACAACACATCTTTGCTTGAAGCTCTTGCCATTATTGTATTGTACACAATACATCATGGCATTGCAAGCCTTGTTTTTCGACATATTATGGCTTATATAGATTCCATATATCGCATACAATATATATAGTATACTATATTACTGAATACTGCAAAGGCCCGAACCCACGAAAAGTGATGTTACGACAGAACGATCTCGATTCGTCGTTCGCCGCGGCCTGATGCCGGCAGGAACGGTTCTTTCATGGCCTGACCGTCGATTGAGAAGGATGCCACTTTTGTCCCTGTTCCGCGGATGGAGATGGAAAGCACCATCTGTCGATACGGCAGGCGATCCAGCCGGACAGACGCGCACCCTGTGGGAAGGCGAGGCGAGAAGCGTATTCCATCCGGCGAGAAATCCATGCCCATTACACCCATGAAGATCATCCGCATGTAGGCTGTGGCGCTCCACGTCTGGCGTGGATAGGAGGTGAATTCACGTATGACGCCGCCCTCTTCCTGCAGGCCGCCGTACATAACGCCCGTGATCGGATGGTAAAGCTCGGCGAAGTGATTGTCGCGACAGGCATGTTCGGTCAAATTGCGTAGTTCGGACTCAAAGATCGATTGTTTTCCGAACTGTAACGCGGCGGTCGCCCAGAATCCCTGAATATGAGGCCAGACACAACCGCTGTGACGCCCGAAGGTGACTCCCCTCTTCGTCTCATAGCGAGCGAAGGTCGGCCAGACGCACGGAATACCCGCGGGCGCGACGTATTGCCGGCTCAGGACCGATTCCGCCTGCCGCTCATCCGCCACGCCGAAAAGCAGGGCAAAACTGTGCCCCATTCCCTCCTGATGATCGCAATTCCCGAACGGATCGACCATGTAGAGATACAGTCCCCTCTTGTCATCCCAGAAATGGCGATTGATCGCCGCCTTGAGCGACTCAGCCTTTCGCTGCCACGCGGGGTCGGACTCAACGCCCAATTCCATCGCCATGCGACCGGCCAATACGTACGCCTGGTAATACAGACAGTTCGTCGAGAGCGTATGCATGGGGATACCGTATCCCGGTTTGGAGACGCGGTCCGGATTGGCTGCAGGCCACTCCAGAATACCGGACGATCCGCCCGTCTGAATGTAGATATCCGGGTAGGCTGCGATTCCGTCGCCATAGCACGCGGGCCCCCGAAAGAGATTCAGCTCCGCGTCGAATTCCGTCTCTTCGAAAAAGCAAAGTGAATTGCGCACCGCGTCCAGCGCGAGCGTCAGGAACTCACGGTCACCGCTGTAGAGATACTGATACCAGGCGCCGACGGTCCAGATGATCGCGTCCCAATATTGGCCGCCGACCCTGGGCGCGCCGTCAACCAAATCCAGTGACGACAGCAGCGTATCGCGAGTCACGGTGGGAAAGAGCAAGCCCGCCCCGTTCCACGTGTTGATCGCCGCGTCACGTGTCCACGGTTTGTCGTAGAACAGGCCGGCCAACACCGCCGGCTTCGGTTCGGTCAGCAAACCACCCTTGAACGGAATAATGTTCCCTACCAGATCGCCCAAAGCGATGCGAAAGGCATCGTCCAACGTTTTATCACCAGTGACAAGATACGGCAGGTGCATCGTATTCACGGCAACAAAGCCTCCTGTAACCATTTCGGACACACGGAGCAAGATCGAGCGCCCCGGCGGTCACTCCTTGATCCGAACCGGAGCCCCCTTGGCCGCGCTGAGGTAGATCGCGTCGAGAATTTTCATTACCGTCAATCCTTCCTCGCCGGTCGCGATATGCGGCTGGTTGTTCAGAATCGCGTCGACAAAATGGAACATCGCTCCGGTGGCCTGCGGCACCGGCGGGTGCAGTTTCATATCGTACTGACAGCCGTTACGTTCCAGGTACACCTCGGCCTCCCATTGATAGCCTTCGTTGATGTTTTTCTGGACCAGCCCGGCCTTGGTACCCAGCAGCCGCGTCTCCATCTCTTCGCGATCTTTGATGTTCGCCGCCCAGGATGCTTCCAGGGCCAGCGTGGCCCCGTTCGCGAATCTCACCATAGCCGTGGAAAAATCCTCCACGTCAAACGCCTTCTTTGCTTCCTTGGCCAGGCGGGAAGCAATCGGATTGTACGTTCCGCCCATGACCCAGACCGGTTTGGGGTAATTCATCAGCCACAATGCCAGATCCAGCCGGTGCACGCCCAGATCGATCAGCGGACCGCCGCCCGACAGGGCCTTCTGGCCGAACCATCCGCCGAACCCCGGCAACCCGCGCCGGCGATTCCAGATCGTCCGAGCGTAATAGACATCGCCCAGTATCCCATCCTCCACCATCTTCTTCATCGCATACGACTGGTCGTTGAACCGGTAGCTGAAGTTGATCATCAGGCGGCGCTTGGCTTTCTTGGCCGCCGACACCATTTCCGCCCCCTCCCTCGCGTTCATCGCCATCGGCTTTTCGCAAAGGACGTGACATCCAGCCTTCAAGGCCGCAAGCGTAAGCGGCTTGTGGAACTTGTTCGGAGTCGCCACGCTCACAATATCCAACTTCTCCTTTCGGAGCATTTCCAGCGGATCCGTGTATTGCGACGTGATTCCCAATTCCTTTCCACGCGAGCTGAGCCGATCCCGGTCCGTGTCCGCAATCGCCGCCATCTCGACCTCCGGGTGGGACCGATACCCGTGCACATGGGCCGTTCCCATTCCCAATCCAATCACGCCTACGCGTAACTTCTTCATATTTTCTGCTCCTATTTCTTCGTCCCGTCCAGATTCTGGTTAACGCCGGCCTTTCCGAACGTGATCTTCTTTTCCGACAGCGTTTCCAGAGGCTTGGTGTTGGGAGCCGAATGCTCGCCGAAGATCCTCGGCTTGGCCCAACGCACAGCGTTCGTGATCACGCGCTGAACCTGAACGTTGTGATAAATCGGATACGTCTCATGTCCGGGACGGAAGTAGAAGACCCGGCCATGCCCGCGTTCCCAGCAGCATCCACTGCGGAACACTTCGCCACCCTCAAACCAGGAGATGAAGATCAGTTTGTCCGGCGTCGGAATATCGAATCGCTCCCCGTACATCTCCGTATTCGGCAGCTCGATGTATTCGCCAATTCCCTCCGTGATCGGATGCCCCGGCTCGATATTCCACAGCCGTTCCTTTTCACCGGCCTCCCGCCACTTCAGGCTGCAGTTGGTCCCCATCAAGGCTTTGAATATTTTGGAGAAATGCCCCGAATGAAGCACGATCAATCCCATCCCTTCCAGCACCCGCTTCTGGACCCGCTTGACGATTTCATCCTGGACCCTGTCGTGTGCACAATGCCCCCACCAGATCAACACGTCCGTCGTGTCTACCACCTTCTGCGTCAACCCATGTTCCGGCTCGTCCAGTGTCGCATATCGAACGGACATGTCCGGATTCTTCTTCAGAGCGGCGCCGATCGTTACGTGCATCCCTTTCGGGTATAGCTTCCGAACCGCCTCATTGTTCTTTTCGTGCTGGAACTCGTTCCATACCGTCACTCGAATCTTCGTGCTCATGCGACGTCTCCATAAACTGGACATATCTCATATTTCGTTGTACACTATACACACGCGTCAAATACGCAATTTGAGCCAGAATATCAAATACCGAAGATCATAGGTATAGTAAATAACTACAAATATCAGGATTTTTCTACGATATGGACAGAGCGGACACCCTGACCCTCGTTAGCAGTCAGCTTCGAACCCTTGTCCGGAGACTCGCCGGAAACCCGGGAAAGACCCTCATCATCCCTGCCATTCCCGAAAATCCGCCGCAGCCGGTGGGCCATTTTCACACCCTCCCGGAGCTGTTCATCCAGGTCGGCGGATTCACCGAGTTCGTCCTCCCCTGGACCCGATTCCGCCTGAGCGAGGGCCAAACGTGCATCATCCCGCCCTACTGCCCGCACGACGAACATTTTCACCATCACAAAACTGCTTTTCATTACCTCGTCGGCATGATCCGGTATGACGGCATGTCCTGGCACCAGGGCATTTTCAACGAGACGAATCGTTTCCATTCCGCCCATCCCGTTTCCTGCCACTTTCACGATTTCCATCGATTGCTCAAGTTCCTGTCCGAAACCGCTGCCTGCGGATCAAAACCCAAGCCCTATGGTCCCCTCCAGACTCGAGGAGCCGCGTTGCTCACCTTCTCCGCTCTCCTCGAAGCTATCGAAACTGCCAAGACCAGCCCATTCATCGAACACCCCAAAGTCGCTTTCTGCAAACAGTATATTCACAATCATCTGAACGATCCCACCCTGTGCGTAAAGACGCTGGCCCGCCAGGCTGAGTGCTCCCCGAACTATCTGTCCAGTCTCTTCCATGCCCACACCGGCGATCGTCTCGCCAATTTCCTGAACACCCGGCGTCTGGAGCGTGTCAAGGATCTGCTCATTCACAGCACTCTCAATATCGCCGAAATCGCCCGAGCCTGCGGCTACGCTGACCCCGCCTATATGACCCGCATCTTCGTCAAGGCATTTCACTTATGCCCCAGGCAATACCGCGCCAGACACGACGTAACAGGCACATAGCGATGAAACGTGGAAATTGAGACCAAGCTCCCCCGTGGAGCTACTTCACCGCTGGCTTCTTGCGAATGGCCAGTGCGACGGGAATAGGACGGATGGACACCTGCCCGTTCACGCGCCCCGAAGGACTGTTCATCACCGCCAGCGAACCATCGCCCTTCGCCAACATCATAATACTGCTTCCGCCCCCGTCCAGGTTCACCGCGTCGACACATCCAAGGTCCAGCATGATCTTTGCGAGTTCCTCCAGCGTCACTCCTTCGCTGAACCCTTTCTGCCGGCCATCCACGACCACCAGCCAGAGAACCTTGCCGTCCGGATTTGTCCCTAACGCTGTTCGAGGATGAATCGGCCCTCCGGGCGCATCCAGCACTTTTTTGTTGCGAAGAAGCTGCCGAAACCCGGCCAGACCTTCACAAACATCCTGATTCTTCCCGGGCGTCCCGATATGAATACGTCCGGCGTGGTCAAACCAGACGGACTCGTACTCCTTTGTCGATTCGCTTCGGAAAGCTCGCTTGGAGGCGGCTAACCCGCAGATGTCCACAGGCATGCCCACGTGCCAGTTGCTGCTGCGTTTGCCCGACGCGTCGGGCAGACCGCTGAACGCATTAGCGTTGATCAGAACCAGAAGATCGCCCCCGGTCTGTCGGGCCAGAGTCTCAGGTAACTCAAGTGCTGCCTCAGCAGGCCCGTTGCCATCCGGATCCGGGGCGATGAGCACAACTGGTTCAATGCGGTTTTTGTCCAACTCGCCGCGCAGAATGTGGATTCGAAGAGGACGCGGAGTGCTGGACACTTTCAGACTGTAGACCAGGCCGCTGTCCCCAAAAACAGCGGAAGGGCAAGAGACCGGGCGAGTGGTTTGCCCGGGCGACCAGACGGCCAGCCCGAATGCAACCCACAAACCCAATATCTTGCCCATCTTCCACACATCCCATCGCGGACCGTGGTTCTGCGCCACAACGTCCAGCGAAGACAAGGTCCGTCGGAATTAAATACGAACGGAGTCAACTACGACGCCATGTCCTTCAGCGACTTCAAGGGGCGAACCTTGACCACGCGACGGGCCGGTTTTGCCTTGAACATCACTTCCTCTTTCGTGAACGGGTTGATTCCCTTGTGGGCCTTCACTGCCGGCTTCTGGATCACCATGATCTTCAGCAGTCCCGGCACCACGAACATGCCCGGACCCTTCTTGCCGATGTTCTTCTTGATGAGGTCAGACAGGGCGTCAAACACGGAGGAAACTTGCTTGCGGGACAACTGGGTGCTCTGAGCAATGCTGGCGAGGATTTCGCTCTTGGTGGGAAGTTTTGCTGCCATACGTGATTCCTTTCACATAAGATGTTTCCCTCACTACCCATTATCCGGCATTTCGGGCGAGGGAGATAACCCGAGGCCGGAGCAATAACGCCTATTTTAAACAGGTTTTTCACAAGAAATCCACAAAAAACCGCGTTTTTCCGCAAGAAATGCACATTTTCTCGGTCCTTACCCCCATTTTTCCGCGAAAAACCGGGCTTTTTACTCTGGGAGAGCGTCTTTAGCCCGCGTATAATCGCCCGCAATTGCTCGGAATTTGGAGACACGTTACATGCTGAAACACCCCGGCAAGCTGATTGGCGATGCGTGGTTCTTTGTCCATGATGACCTGGTCCATTGCTTCTACCTGACATGTCCCGTCGGAATGCCAAGACACGCCGTTTGGGACATCGGCCACGCGACCAGCAAGGATTTGGTGAACTGGACCGTTCTTCCAATTGCTCTGCACCGCGGGCCAACTGGGTCTTGGGACGATTGCCTGGCGACGGGCTCTGTCATTCGCTGGAATGGCCGATTCTGGATGGCATTTTCGGCGGGCAGAACCGCCCTGGTCGGCATCGCCGTTTCAGATAATTTGATGACCTGGACCAGGCATTCCGAAAACCCTGTAACGAATATCGATACGCGATACTACGAGGAGATCGGCAGCGGAACCCGGGCGATTCGCCACTGGCGAGATCCTTTTCTCTGGACTGACGGACAGTGGGTCTACCATTACGTCTGCGCCAGCAAGCGTGAAGGCAAGCCGGACGAGCGAGGCGCTCTGGGCCTGGCGAGGACTCAGAATATGAGCGACTGGGAAATCCTGCCGCCCCCACAGGTCGACCCCGTGGCCCAGGAACTGGAATGCCCGCAGATCCATTTCGCGAATGGACAATATCACCTGATCTTCTCGACCATCACGGAATTCTTCTCCTCGCGATTTCTCGCTGAGCATTCGCCCGAGGAGTTAGGCTGGTCGACGTATGCAATGACGGGTCCGACTCCCTTTGGTCCGTTCCACATGGAAAGCACGGGCCGAATTTTGCCGGTCGATTACCCCGTCCAACCTTACGCCTGTCAACTGGTGTTCCTGAACGGCAAGCCGTACCTGCTTGGCATGCTCGTCCATCCGGATGGCGACGCCATTTGCGACCCGATCCCCGTCGCCTTTACCGACCACGGCGTCCGGGCAATCCGCACGACAATCTAGATCTCCCCAAAACCGGCATCAGGCCTGAAGCCTAAAGCTGGCGAAGAAACGCCACAAGATCCGCTTTCTCCTTTTGCGTCAGTTGAAGCTCCTGAATAAGGTTGAAGAATTCCACCGTATCCTCGATGGTGATCAATCGGCCGTCGTGCAGGTAGGGCGGCGAATCCTTCAGACCTCGAAGCGGAAAGGTCTTGATGGGACCATCGGCCGAAGCCATGCGACCATTGATATTCCGCGGCGTGTAGAACCGTTCGGCGTGAAGGTTATGCATCAGGTTATCCGTATAGTAGGGCGACGGGTGGCATACGGCGCAGTTGGCCTTTCCGAAGAAGATTTCCTGTCCGCGTATCTCCGACGCACTGGCTTTTTTGGGGTCAAGCTTGCCGTAAATATTGAGTTTGGGCGCCGGTGGAAAGTCGAGGATGTTCTGAAACTCGGCCATGAAATGGACCTGGCTGCCTCGTTCGAGAATGTTGACACCCTTCTTGGTTGCGATAACCGGATCCCCGTCGAAATAGGCCGCCCGTTGTTCGAACTCGGTGAAGTCCTCCACGCTTTTCATCGCCCGTTGCGAGCCGAACAGACGCTGAATGTTAACCCCTCGCAGCGACGGAGTGTCGAGTCGGTGACGGAATTCCTGCGGACGAATATCGCCCACCAAATGCGTGGCCGCCACGGAGTGCCCGTTCACATGGCAATCGAAACACGCCACGCCAAGGCTTGGGCGTTCCGATCGCCGATCGTCTGTGGCGTTGAACTGCTGCTGCGGGAACGGCGTCACCAGCAGCCGCAAACCCTCCAACTGTTTCGGATTCAGAATCCCGTTGAAAAGCTCAAAGTAATTGTCGATAGTAACAAGCTTCCCCCTGGAGACATCACCCAGATCCGGTCGTGTGGTCAGAAAAATGGCTGGGGGGAATTCCGGTAGAAGATGGTCCGGCAGGTCGAAATCCAAATCGAATCGCGTCAGGTCGCGTCCAGTCTGCTTTTTCACTTCCGCAATAAGGTATTTGGGAAACAGCATACCCCCCTCTGGGTGATTGGGATGTGGCAGAGGCATAAAGCCTGCCGGGAACGCGTCTTTCTCACGAATGGCTTCCGGACTCATCGAACCAAGTTTTTCCCAGGTCATCCCCGGGGGGAGTTTGGCCCGGACGCCCTCCTGGACCGGCTTGCCCCGCGACATCGTCTCCCCCTTCGCCGGACGGTCGCTCAGATCATACCGGCGCTCCAACAATTCCATCTGGCGCTTCATGATCTGCGGCTTGGCCGTCACCATCCGGTCTCGAATCGTGGAAAAATCCTCTTTGATAACCACCGGAGAATAGCTTGATGACTTTTGACTTGCCGGCTGAGCGCTGGTGGTGCCCACCGGAACACACAGGGCCGCAATCGATACAAACAGTATTCGTAGACAGATTTGCTTCGAGCGTCTCATGGTTTGTCCCCCCTGGACCAGAATTTCCCCCATACTCTTGCCACGGCTGCGCCGTGAGGCAACATGATACTATTATACATCACCCCCTCATTACGTCCATTCGTTTTCGGCAAAGGTACATGGATCGTAAGGTGTGTCGTCGCTTCAAAAACACACCTTACGGGAAGATCTACCTGATCACCTCGATCTTTCGAACGAGGATGGTCTTTCGTTTGATATTATTTTCGTCGGGGAAGTTGAACTCGCAGTTGACGATGAGGGCGGAGTGATCGTCGAGGGCGACCATTTCGGTGTGGCCACACGTGTCCCAGGCGCCGGGGTCGGACGGTGAGACGGCGGTCTTGACGGGGTCTGTCCAGATCTGCCGCGATGGGTCGGAGCTTGCCCGGACGACGAAGTAGCCCGGTCCGCCGGAGGCCCCGTAGGAGGCCAGCGTGACACCGTTGCCCAGGGTCAAGAGTTGCGGCATTTTTCCGAAGGTATCGAAGACGACCGGCGTGGACCAGGTTTTGCCGGCATCAACGGAACGAGTCAGATATAGCGGTCCATGGCCGTGGCCGTCCATCGTCCGCATCAGGCAGAGGATCGAGCCGTCGGGCATGAAGTCATAGTCCGGTTCGGTGAACCCATCCCTTGTCAGGGCGTGCGGATCGGCCTGCTGGTCGCCCTGGTAGCGAATTTCGCTGATCATGTTCCAGGTGTGTCCGTTATCAACCGAGCGGAGAAATACCGGCGCGAGCCGTGGTGACTCGCCGAACAGCCGCCATGTGTATGTTACAGCCCAGATCGATTGATCTGGGGCCACGCGGATCTTACCGTACAGGAACGGCAAGGCCAAGACGCCATTTCTCACCTGCTCAATCCCGCCAACACCCGGTTTGGCGCCTTGCGCCTTCTCGGCCACAACTTCTCGGAGCTCTCTGGGAATATTCATCACGGGAATCTCTTCGATCCAGCGATTGGTTCCCGCGGGCAGACGGCTGAATCGCCATTGTGTCAACTCCTTCGGCAGATCTTCAGCCCGGTACAATGAACGCGGGTATCCGTAGCTGCAGACGAAATTACACACCGACGCAGGGAGGTCCAACTCGCTTGCGTCTTTTGATTCAGGCTGCACGGATTTGAGCCGGTCGCCATTGGGCAGCAAGACGCCTTCTTCGATTTCGTGGCTGACTCTGGGTTCTCCGAGCGTCCAGGTCTGACCATTGTCCGAGGAGTGAGCGTAAGCGATGGGTTTGCCGTAGGATTCGGCTGAATCGGGTTCGATGGAGAATCGCACTTGCAGTTGACCATCGGGAAGGCGGGAAATGAAGGGAAACTGCCAGCGTCCCCAGCCGGCTGCGGCGCGATCCAATTCCCGCGGCGCCCGAGCTACCACCACCGGAGCACCAAGAGTTATGCGAACGGTTCCTGTTTCGTTGTTCATGACATTCACCTTTGCTCGTCGAAAAAGAAAGGTGTGTTTTCCAAACGAAAACACACCCTCCGGGAAGTTCACGTTGGTGCTGAGTGTAGCAAACAAACAGGATTCCCGCAATCACCGAGAAACCGAATAGGCAGGTTCATTACCGCAAATACGCATGTTCCACTTTTTCGATCGCGGTCAGGGTGTCGCGGACTTCGGTTTCGGTCCAGGCCTCGGAGATCAGCAGGTTGAAATGCTCAGCCGTTGCCGCGATGGCGTTATCGATTTTGAATTGCGGGGTCCGCGGGCCTTTGTAGTCGGAGCAATCCCACGGGAAACCCGACTGGCCGAAGGTGACTTTGTTTCGGAACCACGGGGCTTCGGCGGGGCTGTGGCGATAGTGCGGACTGACGGGGATTCCTTCCGCAGCCAGTGCCTTGACGAAGGTTTCCTTGTCCACCTTCAGCAATTGCGCGTCCAGCTTGATCTTCATAAACCAATACGACGATTCGCTATTGGGCACTTGCCAGCCAACGCGACAGGATTTGGATTTCATCAGACCTGCCTTGATGCCCTCCCCCACCGCTCGCCGACGACGCACGATCTCCGGAAGTTTCTTAAGCTGCGAAACGCCGATGGCGGCGGAGAGTTCGTTGGAGTTGCAGTTCAGGCCGGCCGTCACGTTTCCCTGGGGATTTTCGATATTGAATGGTTTGCCGCGATCGGCAAACCGCCTGGCCTGCCAGAATAGTTTTTCATCCCGCGTATAGACCACGCCGCCCTGTCCGCCCGTGCAGTGATGTTTGCCGAACATGGTGGAAAAGGCCGCAATGTCGCCCAGCGTTCCCACGGGTCTGCCCTTGTATGTCGCGCCGTGAGATTGGGCGCAGTCCTCGATGACGTAGATCCCTTTCGCGCGGGCGAACTCGATAATCGGGTCCATGTCCACCGGATCGCCGGCGATGTGGGCCACGACGATGGCTTTGGTGTGACTTGTCACCATCGGTTTGATCTGCTCGAGCGACGTGTTGTACGTCCGCGGGTCCGCGTCGGCCACTACAGGCACGCAGCCGCAGAAGATCACGGGCATCGCCCCGCCCGGATCGGTGATCGGCGGGACAATCACTTCCGAAAAGGCGTCCAACTGCAGCCCGCCCAGCGCGGCAAAGACCGCATTGGTCCCGGAATTCACCGCGTCGGCGAACCCACCGCCCAGGAGCGAGGCGAATTCCTGCTCGTACTGCTTTTCGTGCTCGCCGTTGTACCCGAAGGCGTTGCCGGACGCGATCGCGTCGTCAAAAACCTTCATCGCCGCCACCTTATCTTCCGGACCGATCAGCGCCCGCGCCGGCATCGGCTGCAACCGCACCGGACTGCCACCATCCACCGCCAACTTCGACATCAACATGCTCCTTTCATATCTGCAGGCCAGTTCCATCGGGAGTCATCGACTCCGTTTATGAGAATGATTGTCAAATCGCGTGCCAAGTGCGATTGCGTCGAAAAAACCTTCACAGAATATCGAAAAACTGATAAATTACTGTCACCATGATAAATATTTAACAATGGAATGCCATGAAAACAGTTCTTCTGACAAGCAGTTATCCTGATTCGGTTGTGGCCGAGGTCCGCCGACGGTGGAAAGTGGTCAATATCGCGAATCAGCGGGAAGCCCTGGAATATCTTACATCGTGTGCCGAGTTGCCCTCGGTGGCCTCCATCGGGTGCGTCGATCACGCGCCAGCTCGGACCGATATGGACGCCAAGGAGATGCTTCGCGAGATCCACAAGCTCGACCCGAACATACCGGTCATTATTTCGACGCATCATCAGGCGGCATCGACCATCGTCGATTTCATCAAGCGAGGCGCGTTTGATTACGTCGTGGAACCGCCCGATGATCGGCCTGAGCAGCTAAAGGACTACACCCAAGACCTCATCTTCGCCCTGACCCGGGCGATGCAGTGGCGTGACATGATGCGAGAAAACCAGAAGCTCAGGGAGGATCTCGCCAACCGCGACCAGCCGGAGTCTATCAGGGGGCGATCCGCCGGCATCCTGCATGTGATCGAACTGATTCGAAAAGTGGCCCCCACTAACACGACCGTGCTGATTACCGGCGAATCCGGCACGGGCAAGGAGCTGGTGGCGAGAGCGATTCATGCCCTGAGTTCCCATCGTGACGATCCATTCACGGCCGTCAACTGTGGAGCGATCAGCGAGAACTTGCTGTCGAGCGAACTTTTCGGACACGTCAAAGGCGCTTTCACGGGCGCGCACAACGATCGTCCGGGATTGATTTGCGAAACCGGATCGGGCACATTGTTTTTGGATGAAATCGCCACAGTTCCGCCAAGTTTTCAAGTTATGCTTCTGCGCGTGCTGGAACAGCGGACGGCCCGCCCTGTGGGTGGTACGGGCGATTACCCCGCCAAATGCCGATTTTTGTCGGCCGCCAATACGGATCTTGAGGAACTGGTCAAACAGAACAAATTGCGAGAGGATTTGTACTATCGGTTGAATGTTTTTCATATCCACATCCCTCCGCTGCGCGACCGGCGGGAGGATATTCCCATTCTCGCGGATCACTTTCTTCATCAGGCCTCGGCGCAGCTCAACAAGGCGGTGAA
Organism: uncultured Phycisphaerae bacterium; assembly: GCA_964563935.1. Taxonomy (GTDB): domain Bacteria; phylum Planctomycetota; class Phycisphaerae; order JAAYCJ01; family JAAYCJ01; genus JBAZZQ01. The sequence continues at coordinate 28,169 of CAZLZE010000025.1, forward strand.
GGGTATATCCCCCGCGGCGATGGAGATTCTTGAAGAGTACAACTGGCCTGGAAACGTCCGCCAACTCCGCCACGCCATCGAGCGAGCCATGATTCTCTGCGAGGGCGACACCCTGGGCATCCAAGACCTGGATACGCGTATTCGACAAGCATCCACTTCAACCGCCGCATCGCCCCCACTGGTTAGTTACGATCGGGCCATGGCGAACTTTGAGAGGAGTCTGATCCAGTCGGCTCTTATTCAAGCCAAAGGGAATCGCAGCAAAGCGGCAAGGCTCTTGAACATGAACCGGGCTACTTTGAATTATCGTATCAAGCAACTGGGCCTTTCCTCGGAAATCGAGAATATTCAACTGGAAATTTAACTACTTTCAATAAAAGTAATAATTAGCTTGCATATCCATTCTTTCTTGGTTAATCTGTTAAAATATTGTTAAAGGTGTCTGCCTCGAATTGCGCGGGGGGCGTTCAGAAAAGAGGCGGAGTGGACGCATCCTGAGTTGACCATGGCCGAACCGGTTCAGGAGTCGGAACATGGAAAGTCGCACCAAATACGCAGAGAAGCTGGAAATAGCCCGCAAGCCGGATACGAGGCTTCCGCGGGATCTGGAGGATTATTATTTTCAGCTTCTGGCGGCGAATGCCCAGGATATCCTTTGGGTTCTGGAACCATCCTTCTGCTTTTCTTATATTAGCCCATCAATCACTCGCATCACAGGATATACCGTTGAGGAAGCTTTGCATCTGGTACCCGAGAAGACTGTAGTCCCGGCCTCATATGAAGCCGTGATGAGAAGGTTCCATGAAGTCCTGAAAGACACGTCGCCGACGGGATCTGGAGCGTCGAAGCGTCTCTCAGCCGAGGTGGAACTGATTCGGAAGGACGGCTCCACATTCTGGGGTGAGATTGAGGCCACACTTGTCCGAGACGAGCATGGCGATCTGATGAAGATCATTGGAATCACGAGGGATATCTCCGAGCGCAAGGCATCGGAATCGGCCCTGCAGAAGACAGTATCGAAATTGAGGGAGTTCGAAGCGATCGTCAGACGGAGTCCGGCGGTGGTATTTTTGTGGCGGGTGACCGATGGTTGGCCGGTGGAGTTCGTCTCTGACGGGGTCAGCCAGTTTGGATATACACCGGATGATTTTACTTCCGGTCGAGTGTCCTGGGTCAGCGTGACTCATCCGGAAGACGTTTCCCGCCTGGAGGCGGAGGTGGCGGACTACACTCGGCGGGGAATAAAGCAGTTCACGAAGAACTACCGCATAATCTCGCGGTCCGGCGATATCCGATGGATCGAGGACCATACTATCGCCATCGAAGACTCCTCGGGAACCCTCACTCACTACCAGGGGATCATCCTCGACGTCACCGACCGCAAGACGGCCGAGGACTTGCTGCGGGCAAATGAGGAAATGTACCGCACTCTGGTCGAGAACGCACAGGAAGGGATCTGGATGATCGATACGGAATACCGAACAATGTTCGTCAATCAGCGTATGGCGGACATGTTGGGGTATTCCGTGGAAGAGATCGTGAACCGTCCCGTCACCGCTTTCATGGATGACGCCGCATTGACGGTTTTTCAGCGAAACGTGAAGTTAAGAAGACAGGGCATCACGGACCATTATGACTTTGAGCTGATGCGGAAAGACGGGACACGCGTATATGTCATGGCGGTCGTGTCTCTCCTGTTCGATCAGAGAAAGAGTTACCGGGGGACGATCGCGTTCGTTCTGGACGTGACGAAGCGGCGGCAGATGGAGGAGGCTCTTCGGGACAGCGAGGAGCGGTTCCGGGGCGCGTTTGAGAACGCGGCCACCGGAATGGCCCTGGTGGGAATTGATGGACGGTTCCTGCTGGTGAATCGCACACTATGTCGCATGCTGGGGTACCGACAAGATGAACTTCTAGGAATGATGTTCCGGAGTGTCACCTGTCCGGAAGAGGGAAAAGACTCCGGCACGGACAAGATGCAGGAATTGTTGAACACGCGAAATGGCTTTATCCAGTTGGAGCAGCGGTATCTTCACAAGCAGGGACATCTGATCTGGGTACTTGCGGGATCAACGCTGGTACGCGACGCCCAGGGCGCTCCCCTTTATTTCATCATCCAACTGCTGGACATCACCGATCGCAAGGTGGCGGAAGAGAAGATTCGCCTCTATCAGCGGCAACTTCGTTCGCTGGCTTCGCGATTGTCTTTGACGGAAGAGAAAGAGCGTCGGCGAATCGCAACCGATCTTCACGACCATATCGGGCAGATGCTCGCCGTATCAAAGATCAAGTTGGGACAGGTAAATGAAATGCTGGAAAAGGCCGGAATGGGCCATGTGGTCGAGGATGTTCGGGAACTGATCGAGCAGGCTCTGCAATATACACGATCGCTGACGGTCAAGCTCAGCCCGCCCATCCTTTACGAGCTAGGCTTCGAGGCGGCGGTGGATTGGTTATTGAGTGAGACGGCCAGGAATCACGGGATCGAGGTCCGATTCGAGAAGCACAGCGAACCTCGGCCATTACCGGAGGATATCCGGATCGCCCTCTTCCAGGGCGTCCGAGAGTTGCTGACGAATGTGATCAAGCACGCCCAAGCCCGCCATGTGACGGTTTGCACCGTTCACACTGATCGGCAGATCGAAGTGAAGATCGAGGATGACGGAATCGGGTTCGATCCGGCGGAGACCATGCTGAACGCGCATCGCAAGCATGCGTTCGGCCTGTTCCATCTGCGCGAACGGCTGGAGCATCTGGGTGGGTCGTTTGACGTAGAATCCAAGCCCGGGTGTGGAACCCGGATTACTCTCATAGCCCCACTTACGGAGGAGTAAGTAAACCGGAACGAAGCAGGCGTTTTGTGGGAGAAAAGGAATGGCTACACGGATTCTTCTCGCGGATGATCATCAGATCGTCGTGGATGGTCTTCGGACATTGATCGCCTGTCAGGACAACATGGAAGTGGTCGCGGAGGCGAACAATGGACGGACCGCAGTCGATCTGGCGGGAAAGGTGCGCCCCGACGTGGCCGTATTGGACATCAATATGCCGGACCTGAACGGGATTGAAGCCACCCGGCAGATCGTTTGCTCCCACCCGCAAGTCAAAGTGATTGCCTTGTCGATGCATTCGGACAGGCGCATGGTCGGCGAGATGCTCAAGGCCGGGGCATCGGGATATCTTCTGAAGGACTGCGCTTTTGAGGAACTGTCGCGGGCCATTAAACTCGTCATGTCTCAACAGACCTACCTGAGCCCCGCCATTGCCGACGTCGTTGTGGAAGATTACGTCCGACAGTTGGCGCAGAGCGGGCGGACAGCGTTTTGTACCCTGACGAACCGGGAGCGTGAAGTACTGCAGCTTCTGGCGGAAGGGAAGACCACCAAGGAAATCGCCGCCATCCTCCATGTCAGCGTGAAGACCGTAGAAACGCACCGCCAACAGATCATGGAACGGCTGGAGATTCACAGCATCGCGGAATTGACCAAATACGCGATTCGCGAAGGTTTGACCTCGCTGGATGAGTGATTCCTCACGGGCATTGGTCAATACTTTCCGTATTCTTTGGCGACGCGAATCATGGCGAAGATGTTTTCGTCGGGGGTGTCGCGGCCGCACTGGTCGCCGGTGGAGAGGATGAAACCGCCGTCGCGACCGGCGTCGTCGATGGCCTTGCGAGCTTCGCGTTCGACGTCGGCAACTGAGCCGCGGAGCATAACATCGGTTGTGTGCAGGTTGCCCATGAGGGCCATCTTTCGGCCGGAGATTCGACGGGCCTCGGCGAGGTCGATGTCGCCCATCGGCGGTTTTTCCAGCGGGTTGAAGCAATCCAGGTCCGTTTCCTTCACAAAACTTTCCACGAGGTACTTGCTCTTTCCGCAGGCATGGAGCATGGTGGGCATGCCGGCTTGCTTACACAGCCGGGTGACTTCGCGGATGGTCGGAAGCGAATATTTGCGGAATAGTTCCGGGCTGGAGAGCGTGAGGAGCCCCGAGACCCCGATCATGATGAAGTCGATTTTGATGGGCGCATCGAGCAGACGCTTGGTGAGGTCTACCGTCCGGCGATGGTCGACGGCGGCCATCTCATCGATCAGATCGGGGATATCGCAGATGGCGTTCACAACGGCCTCGAGTCCGCCGTCGAAGGACCAGATCCAGTGCTGCGGACCTGGGCACCCGATTCCGATGCCCCAGATACCGAGGTCGCCGAACTGCTCGTAGTTTTCCCTGCCGCCGGACCAGTCGATGTCGGTAATGTCGGCGTCGTTCCATTTCATGTAGATTGGCAGATCCTTGTCGATGTTCTTGATGATCTTCTCGGTTAGGGAAGGCGGGTCGGCGGGATAGTAGACGCAGGATTGACGAAGCGTGCCCAGAGATGTCTGGCAGTACGTGATCTGTTCGTAACGGCCCTCGGGGAGTGCGCGGGTTTCGTTGCGATACTCCGGATCGATACCGTGGCGGCTTTTCCAGGTGATCCGCGGGTTCCAATACTGATACCAGCCGTCGAACCCAAAGTATTTGACTGCGTTGACGTAGGCATCGCCCAGCGTGGGGTTGTTATAGAGGTAGATCTGCTCGAAGGTCTTTCTTGTCAGCCGGCATGGAATCATGTTGGATATATCCGGACACACGGGAACCCGGTCAGGCTTTCCACCCTTCACCGCAATCAGCATTCGTTCTTTGGGGGTCATATTGTCGCTCCTCCAGTTATCGAGCGGATAATTCTACCACTGTATCGAAGTGATGTTATGAAAATTATTGCGGGAATTTCGGGGTACCTATACAATTCAAGCCAACTGCCCTAAGTGCGTCTACGAAAAGCCGTCATTGCGAGCAGAGCGAAGCAATCTGGCGTACGAATACCAGATCGCCACGACCCCTGCGGGGTCTCGCGATGACCTGCGGGTGTGTATCCTCGGCTTTTCAGACGCACTCCGAGAGGCGCACGTGAAGGAGTCACTCATGGCGAATCCGACATTCGAGCAGAAACTGGTTCATCTGATCAACGAGCATAAGAAGCTGATCGACCGCGTGAACGAGGTTGATGAATACTGGTACAACGGTCTGTACGAACGCTATCGATATCCGGTCGTGACGGCTGAGCACACGCCGCTTTTCTGGCGATACGATCTTGATGTCCGAACCAATCCCTACCTGATGGAGCGGATGGGAATCAATGTCGCGTTCAACCCCGGCGCCATCGAGTTGGACGGCAAGATCCTTTTGGTCGTTCGAGTTGAGGGGTATGATCGGAAATCATTTTTTGCCGTGGCGGAAAGCGAGACGGGAATCGACCGCTTCAAGTTCTGGGATTACCCCATTCTCATGCCTGAGACAAGCGATCCGGACATTAACGTCTATGATATGCGGCTGGTGAAACACCAGGACGGATGGATTTACGGTCTGTTCTGCACGGAGCGTAAAGACCGCAAGGCCCCGCCGGGCGACACGTCGAGCGCAATCGCCCAGTGCGGGATCGTGAGGACGAAAGACCTGAAGACCTGGCAACGGCTTGACGATTTGAAGTCCGACTCGCCCCAACAGCGCAACGTGGTCCTTCATCCGGAGTTCATCAACGGGAAGTATGCTTTCTACACGCGTCCGCAGGACGACTTTATCACGGCCGGGTCGGGCGGCGGGATCGGCTGGGCGCTATCGGACAGTATCGAACACGCCGTCATCCACGACGAACTGGTAATCGAGCCCCGTCAGTATCACACGATCAAGGAGACCAAGAACGGTGAAGGTCCGGCGCCGATCAAGACGGAAAAGGGTTGGCTCCACATTGCCCACGGCGTGCGCGGGACGGCTGCGGGATTGCGGTATGTTATTTACGCGTTCCTGTGCGACCTGCAGCATCCGGAGAAGGTGATCCGGCGTCCCGGCGGGTTCCTGATCGCCCCGGTCGGCGAGGAACGGGTGGGTGACGTGTCGAACGTGGTGTTCTGCAACGGTGCGGTCGCCAGGGCAAACGGCGAGATGTTCATCTACTACGCATCATCCGATACGCGATGCCATGTGGCTACCACGACGGTGGACAAGATGCTCGACTACGTGATTAACACGCCTGAAGACCCGTTGCGGTCTTATGCCACCGTCAAGAATCGGATCGAATTAATCAAGAAGAACCTGGAGTTGATTCAGAAGAGCCAGGACCCTGTGCTCAGCAGGCTGTAGGAAGTAACGCACGCAGCCAGATAGTCTCTGCAACATGATATTCGGCAAGACATATGTGGCACAGAGCTACGTCTGCAGCACCACCACGGCGGCGGGTTGGACCAGGCGAAGGACGAGACTCTCGGAAATGACGAATTCGAAGCTCTTGCCCTTGGGTCCGACGAAGCTGGTCATCAGGTCCTGGCCAAGGACGATCGAGGCGAACTGCCTTCCCGATGCCAGGAGGATTCCGCCGGATTTCAGGGCTGGGACCTTGACGATGCCTTCTGTGATGAACGTCTGCAGATGCTGAAACTCGGTGATGTTCCCCTGAGGGTAGAGTCGAAAGAGCGAATTGAACTGGCCGGGCGACAGGCCCAGCGTGTAGGGTCCGTGAAATCCGGCTCCGTCAAGCATACCGGCCGCCTTGATAATATTGTCGGCGGCGGTTCCGACTTTGTCCCACGCGGTCAGCTTCATTGTCTGGACATCCGGCGCATTGGTCAGGCCTTTGATACCCAGTTCACGGACTCCATTAAGAAGGATTTCGTCCTCCTTCTTCGCCGCGGCGATAGCGGCCTGTGCAATGGCGCCGAAGTCGAATGGCAAATCACGCTCCTCAAACGCGGCAATATCGCGGGCAGCCAGCGTGAAGAGAGTTTGGATTTCAGGGACCGGTTGGAGCTGGCTGGAAACGAGGATAGCGCCCCCCTGCTCAGATTCGTCTTTAACCACACGGTCGGGACCAGGAAGTGATTTGAATCCCAACCCGAACGCCCCGTCTACGTAGAGCAGCCTTCTGGCGGAAAGCTGTCCCCGGGCTGCCCCCGTAACGACCTCATCAATCTTGCTCCAGACTTTTTCGCTGAACGGCGCATCATCTCGGCCCAAGTAATTCTCTGCCATGACTCTTTCCCCCATATATACGTTTGGTTGTCCCGCCCTGACAAGTGTCGCTATGCCTTGAGATTCCCCACGGTCGATATCGTCGGACTGGCTTGCGTGGCTACTTCGGACTCGCCGGCCTGCCCGCCCTGGGCGATTTCGTTGACCTCGGCCGCCCCTTCGGACATGAGTTTTTCCTCATCCGAGAGAAGAATATTGAGCAGCCGCTGGAATTCCCCCGCATGCTGACGTTCCTCATTGGCCACTTCCTGCATCACCGCCTTGGCTAATGCATTATCGGTGGCATCGGCGATTGCTTCATAGAGATGGATCGCCTCCTCCTCCGCCGCCAGGGAAAGGCGGATGGCCCGCGTGAGTTCCCGAAATGTAATCTTTCGATCGGGAGTCACTCCACTGAACGGGTTGACAAATTCCGGCATGGTTCCCTCCTTTCAAACGGTCGCCCGGTATTCTATTCTTCTATTGAGATGGCCTCGACCGGACAGCCCTGGGAAGCCTCGCGAACCGCGTCCTCCAATTCCGGGGGCACCTCCCGTGACTTGGCCTTGGCTTTATCGTTCGTGTCCCATTCGAACATCTCGGGACAGGTATCGACGCACAGTCCACAACTTGTACACGTCTCCTGGTCCACGGACACTTTCATGGAGATTACCCTCCCCTTCTTTCCGTCGATTGCAGCTAAGATGAAGACCCCTGAGATGTCTGATTACCAATATACCCCATGACAGGGCGAAATCAAGCCGGGAATTACTTGCCCCCCTGGCGGGCCTTTTCTCGATATTCTTCCAAAAGAAGAGGGATCTGATCGGGTTTCAGCTTCCCATGCACCTGGTCGTCGATCATGACGACCGGGGCCAGTCCGCACGTGCCCAGGCACCGCGACACTTCCAGCGAGAACATCCCGTCCTTGCTGGTCTCCCCGAAATCGATCCCCAACTCCTCCTTCAGGCGGGCGGCGATGTCCATCGCGCCCTTAACATAGCAGGCGGTCCCCATGCAAACGCTGATCACGAACCGCCCCCTGGGTTTGAGGCGGAAGAAGTGATAGAAGGTGGCCACGCCCGTCACTTTCGCCGAGGGTACCTGCAGGAGCTGGGCCACGGCGTCCATCTGCTCGTTGCCCAGGAACCCGAAATGACCTTGGACCCGATGCAGGACCGAAATCAGATGACTGGCGGGATTCGGCGTCTTCCGGCATTCCTCGATATATTGAACGATCGGCTCGGGAAGGACCGACTTGCTTTTCGCCTCTACCTGTTCCCAATTATCCGTTGTCGTACTCATTTGATCCCTCGTGGCAATCGTGCCGCGTAATGTGTGTGCAAGAGTTCATGGGCCTTCTCACTGCCCGGGCTGCTCAGATACTCCTGGTACAGCTTCTTGACGGCGGGATTCTCGTGCGACCGGCGGATGCGCTTGGCGCTGTCGATGGTGTACAAAGCCTTTCCCCGCAGCTCCAGAATTTTCGGATCCAGAACGTTCATGCCGTAGGGCGGATATGGCTGACCGCCGCCACCGCAACACCCGCCCGGACACGCCATCAATTCCACGATATGAAACTGCTTCTCTCCGCTCACGACCTTGTCCAGGATGATCTTCGCGTTGTTCAGTCCATTGGCCACCGCGACATTCAACACCTGATCGCCGACTCGAAGCTCGGCCTCCCGCAATCCGCTGACGTGTCGCACTTCGGTGAAATCCAGTTTTTCCGCGGGCTTGCCTGTCAGTTTTTCCACCGCGGTCCTCAGCGTGGCCTCCATCACGCCGCCGGTGATTCCGAAGATATCGCCCGCACCGGTCGCGATCCCCAGGGGCGCATCGAACTCGCCCTCGGGAAGATGAACGAAGTCAATACCATAGCTCTTGATCATCCAGATCGCTTCACGAGTGGTCAACACGGCGTCGGTGTATGGTGCCCCCCACGGCGTCCGGTGCTCCGACCGCTCGGCTTCGAACTTCTTCGCCACGCACGGCATGATGGCAACCATGAATATCTTCTTCGGATCGATCCCGCACTTCTCCGCGTAATACGTCTTGGTCAGCACGGAGGTCATCATCATCGGCGATCGACAACTGGACATATGCGGAATCAGGTTCGGATAGAATTTTTCCAGGAAGCTGACCCATCCGGGCGAACAGGAGGTGAACATCGGAAGCAATCCGCCGTTCCCCAGGCGTTGCAGAAACTCGTTGGATTCCTCGACAATGGTCAAATCCGCTCCGAAATCGGTGTCGAACACCTTTTCAAACCCCATTGCCCGCAAGGCCGTGATCATTTCCCCCGTCGCCGGTGATCCGATTTCCAGGCCGAACCCTTCGCCGATGGCTGCACGAATCGACGGCGCCGTCTGCACCACCACGTGCAGATCCGGATTCGCCAGAGCCGCCCAGACATTTTCCGTGCTCGATTTTTCCAGGAACGCCGCCGTCGGACAGACATTGATGCACTGTCCGCACTGGATGCAGACCGAATCGTCCATATCAGCAAGATGCGCCGGGGTCACCACCGTGTGAAACCCTCGGCCTTGGCGACCCAAGTTATTCACGCCCTGCACTTCCGCACACACACGGACGCATCGCCCGCACAAAACGCACTTTTCCGAATTGCGTACGACCGATTTACTGGAATCTTCGATCGCAAACCGTTTGCGTTCACCTTTGAACAGTCGCTCCCGCACGCCCATGGAATAGGCCAGGTTCTGCAGTTCGCATCGCCCATCCCGCTCACACGTTTGGCAGTCCATCGGGTGGTTGTCCAACAGGAGTTCCACGATATCCCGCCGGGCCTGGCGAATCTCCGGGGAATTCGTCTGCACGACCATGCCTTCCCACACATTCGTCGCACAGGATGCCATGTAGAATCCCATGTCCTTGACGTCGACGACGCAAACCCGGCACGAGCCCATCAGGCTCAGATCCGGATGGTAACAGAGACGCGGAATATGAACGCCGATCGTTTCCGCCGCGTCCATGATCGTAGTGCCTTCCGGAACGGAGATTTTCTTGTCGTCGATGGTAAGGTTTATCATTTTTCCCATAGTTTACTCGTTATTTCTTGTCCACTGCGCCGAATCGGCATACCTGGAAACATCGCCCACACCGGATGCATCGGGACTGATCGATCACGTGCGTTTTTTTCGGCTGACCGGAGATACACGTCACCGGACAATTCTTGGCGCAGGCGGTGCATCCCACGCACGCCTCCGCATTGATTTCATAGTGGATCAGCGCCACGCATTTGCGTGCGGGGCATCGTTTTTCCATCACATGGGCAATATATTCTTCCCGATAGTGGGTCAGTGTGCTGAGCACCGGATTCGGCGCCGCCCGCCCCAGGCCGCACAGGGAGGTCTTTTTCACAAGCTTCCCAAGCCGTTCCAGGTGTTCCAGGTCCTCCGGCGTTCCCTCACCAGAGGTGATCTTCTCCAGAATTTCCAGCATGCGTTTTGTGCCTTCACGGCACGGGGTGCATTTCCCGCACGATTCGTCCTGGCTGAAACCCATGTAGAACTTGGCGATATCGACCATGCAATCGTCTTCATCCATGACGATCATTCCGCCCGATCCCATAATCGATCCGGCCTGGGTCAGCGTCTCAAAATCGATGGGCGTCTCTATCCATTTGGCCGGGAGGCACCCTCCTGCGGGCCCACCCGTTTGAATCGCCTTCAAAGCCTTTCCGCTCGACGTTCCACCTCCGATATTGTGGACGATTTCTCGAAGAGTCGTCCCCATCGGAACTTCAACCAATCCCGTGTGCTTCACTTTTCCCGCCAGGGCAAAGACTTTCGTGCCGCCGCTCTTTGCGGTCCCGATCCGGCTGAACCATTCCCCACCATAATGAATGACAACGGGGATATTGGCAAAGGTTTCGACATTATTGATGACTGTGGGTTTGCCCCACAATCCTTCCTGCGCCGGATACGGCGGTCGAATTCGTGGTTCCCCACGCTCGCCCTCGATCGAGTGAATCAGGGCCGTTTCCTCGCCGCAGACAAAGGCGCCTGCGCCGAGGCGGATCTCCAAATCGAAATGGAAGTCGGACCCGAGGATGTTCTTTCCCAACAGTCCGTGTCTTCGGGACAATTCAATGGCCGATTGTACTCGTTTGATCGCCATCGGGTATTCGGCGCGAATGTAGAAGAATCCTTCATGGGCGCCGACCGCGAATCCGCCGATGATCATCCCTTCGATCACGGAAAACGGGTCGCCTTCCAGCATACTGCGGTCCATGAACGCCCCGGGATCGCCTTCATCGGCGTTGCAGATCACGTATTTCACGTCGCCCGGTTCCTTGGCCGCCGTGGACCATTTCAAACCCGTCGGATACCCCCCGCCGCCCCGGCCACGAAGCTTCGACGCCGTCACTTCATCGATTACCCACTTCGGATCGTTCTTCGACAGCGATTTCGCCAAGGCCTCGAAGCCGTTATAGTGAATGTACTCGTAGATATCCTCCGGGTTGATCACGCCGCTGTTGCGAAGCGCCAGACGCGTCTGCCGGTTGAAAAACGATACATCCCCATACAGGTTGAAAAAACGCTGACTAATCCCCCGGGCTTCCACCCGCAACCGTTCGACAATCTTTCCTTCCATCACGTGTGAGCGAATGATTTCATCAAGATCGGAATCATCCTGGACCCGGTAGACTACCTTGCTCGGACGCACCAGGATATGATCCACCTTGCCTGCCTGGTCCACGCGACACAACCCAAAGCAGTTGGCGGACACCACGCTCACCCGCTCCTCACTGACCCCTGCCGCCCGGAGCTTCTGCTCAAACAAGCGACGAAACGAGTTATCCTCCTTGCGGCCGCACAACTCACCGCCGCAAAACATGAATTCATATTCGTGAAGGGTCTCGGATTTGTTATCGAGTATCTTTCCGAACAGAGGTTGTCCACCCTGAACGTGCGAGGTGAAGATCTCGTGGACCAAGTCGCGGGTTACCCGTTCGTATTTGACGGGAATCTCACCAGGCAGAAGGATCCCCACGATAGGCTCGCAACTGCATCGCCCCGTACACCCGGTTTTGCGAAGGACAATATCCTTGCGTCCTGAGGCTTCGATATGCTTTTTGAATTCGGAAAAAACCTCGGCCGCCCCGGCGGCGTTCTCGCACGTGGCGGATCCCACTTGAATTCGCACTTTCTCCGCCTCATTTCGCTGGCGGAGGATAGATTCCGCCTGGTCGACCAGATTCCGATAGTTCCCCATTATGTCTGTTGTCATAGCCGTACTTTGCTCCCTGGTTGAACGCATTTTAACCAGATTGGCCTGTTAATCCAGCAAAATCACCCGGGAAAGTTGCGTAACGGATTCTCGCGACTGAAACAGATTTCCTTTTCGCGATGATTTTACTCCCGAGCCGGAGAATAGCAATCAGATGTCGTAATTGACGCGATTCATAATCACGGATATACTGGCCTCTCGGGTACATTCAGAAAAAAAAGGGATGGGAACATGATGCTACGCGTGCCACTTCTCCGGTTCGAAACCTTGGGGATCATCTTCCTTCTTGGCGGTTGTGAGAATACGCGATTCTACAACACTCGGCAATGGATCGACCGACCTGGTCCAGTTGAGAAGCAAACCGTTCCCAGCCTGTTCATGAGAAACAATTACTATTATCCTGTCCGGGATTTTTTTGATCCGCATGTGTTTGCATCCCTTGGCAACCCCGACGCGCCAGTCGCCTGGGATATTGACGACAACGGCGAGGTCGCCGACAATTCATACTATACGAATCGTCCCATCACGAAGATCACTCCCGCTCAGGCTGCCCAAGGCGCCGCGACGGCCCACCCACCCCAGCCGCCCTGGACTATCCTGAAAAAGAAAAACCATGACAACATTCGGCAATTTACGGGTAAAGACGCTCTGGGCCGAAAGTTCATGGTCAAATTCGACGACCCCAAGTACCCGGAAGCCGGGTCGGGCGCCGCCATTATCAGCGCCCGCATCCTCTGGCTTCTGGGATACAACATTCCTCCCAACTACCTTGTGACCATCGATGGCCAACGCGCCGAAGCCAGCTTGTTCATCGACAGCAAGCTGGGACCGTCCGATATTGATACCGTTCGCTACCGTCGTGAAATGCGGGCCCTGAGGCTCGCCTCAGCCTGGATTGACGATCTCGACCGCGTCTCCAACAACACGTTGATCGTCACCAAAGATGGTATCAACCATTACTACCTGATCGACTTCAACAGCACGTTGGGACTCTGGCAGGGTCAACCCAAACAGCCATGGCAAGGCCATCGCCATATCTGGGATCCCAATTGGGGATTGAGTAATGTCCTCTCGTTCGGCGCCCTGGAACGGGCACAAATCCACCATCGGGAACCCGTCTCCAGATCCGTCGGTATTTTCTATGACGACGACTTTGATCCCATGGCATGGAAGACCCAACAGCCGAATTCCCCCTTCCGATTCATGACTCGCGAGGACGCCCGCTGGATGGCCCGGAAGATCGCCCAGATATCCCCCGAGCAGATTCGCAGCATCGTCCAAGCCGCCCGTTATTCAGATCCAGAGGATGAAAAACATGTCCGTAAGACATTGCTCGCCCGACAGCAGAAGATTGTCGCCATCTTGAACAAACAGCCATAGTGATCGAACTGACCATGACTTTCCGCGAACCGGTTGCATTTCGGAATTTGTGAGGCTACCATTGTTTTGTATGGTTTACTGAAGGGGATCGCATGACAAAGGGAAATGAACGACCGGTCACATCGCCGTCCGAAACGGCAACAAGCAGTCCTGTCCCACCGCCCGCAGCCAAAAAGACGCCGGAGAAAGACAAAGAACATGGTCGGCGTAGACGAACGATTCTCATTGAAACGATCGTCGCCGCCATCGGAGTCATCCTGATTCTGGTCTGGCTTGCCGGCGGTTTTCACGCCAAAGTCCCACCCACCCCCGTCGAACCGCCGGGTCACGCGGCGATAGTCTCTGCCACCACTCAAGCGGCGTTCTATACCATACCCCGCTATGAATGGGCGATCGGAACTATTCAGGCAGTGCATGAAACGGCAATGGGGTCGAAAATCCTCGCCAAAGTGATTCAGGCGGACATCAAAGCGGGACAGATCGTCAAGCAAAACGATGTTCTCATGAAACTCGACGATGCCGATCTCAAAGCCAAGGTGGCGCAATCCGAAGCCGCCGTCGAGGTCGCCAAAGCCAAGCTCTCCCAGGCCAAGTTGGATTACGACCGCGTCATGAAGTTGGCGAGCGAGAAGGCTGCCGCCGAGCAGGAGATCAACACCACCACTAGTTCCTATAACGCCGCCAAAGCCAGACTCCTGCAGAGTCAATCGGCCCTCCATGAGGCCCAGACCCTTCTGGCATACACGGTCATTCGAGCCCCCTTCGGCGGAGTGATTATCGATAAGAAAGTGGAAGCCGGCGACACCGTGATTCCGGGGCAAATCCTGCTCAGATTGTATGATCCAAGGCAAATGCAACTGGTCGCCAGTGTCCGCGAATCTCTGGCTGCCGATCTGAAGGTGGGACAGAATCTGAACGCCTTTATTCCGGCTCTCAAGAGACTCTGCTGCGGGACGATTGCGGAAATTGTTCCACAAGCTCAAGCCGTCAGCAGGAGCTTCGACATCAAGGTCGTCGGACCCTGTGCTCCCGGCATCTACACGGGCATGTTCGGAAGGCTACTCATTCCCCTCGGCGAAGAACGCGTGCTTTTGATTCCCCAAGCCGCAATCACACAGGTCGGACAACTGACCCTGGTGAACGTGGTGGAGACAGATCCCGTATCCAAAATAAGAACAACCCAGCGACGAAGCGTACAACTCGGACGGGTCTTCGAAGATTATGTGGAAGTCCTGAGCGGACTGGACTCCGGAACCCAGATCAGTATTCCAGGGAAGAAACCTTTGCCCGTGAAAACACATTTCATGCCTACTTACCTTTGGGAAGGGTTGCCCATCACCGACGCATGCGTCACCACACGCCCTGCCAAATAGCAGGAATGAGATAATGATAGGATGATATACCATGGCCACGGAAAAACATAACATTACGCTGGCAATCGTAAATAAGTTCCTCCGCTCCAATCTCTCGATCATTCTAATCCTCCTCTCGTTGCTTGTCGGCGGGCTCGCCCTGGTCGTCACGCCGCGGGAAGAAGATCCGCAGATCGTCGTTCCTCTCGCCGACGTCTTTGTCGAATTCCCCGGACGGTCCGCCGCCGAGGTCGAACAACTCGTCTCCGGTCCCCTGGAAAAGTTTCTCTTCCAGGTGGACGGTGTAGAACACGTATACTCTATGTCCGCGACGGGGCGATCCATTGTTACCGTCCGGTTCCATGTCGGACAGGACCGCGAACGAAGCCTCGTGAAGCTGTACAACAAGATCTACCAGAACACCGACGTCATCCCCGCCGGCGTCACAGGCTGGGTGGTCAAACCGGTCGAAATCGACGACGTGCCCATCGTCACTTTTACTCTCAGTTCACACACCACTTCCGACTATCATCTTCGTCGCGTGGCCGAGGAAATCATCAACCGCATGGGCGGCATCGTGGATATTTCCCGACTCACTCTCATCGGCGGAAGGCCCCGCCAAATCCAGATCTATGTCTCCCCCGAACGTTTGGCCGCCTATTCCATCAATCCTCCACAGATCAAACAGGCCCTGGCCGCCGCAAATATCACCCTGGCGACTGGAGACTTTGACAAAGACAACAAGAATATCCTCGTTGAGGCGGGAAAAGCCGTTGTCTCCCCTACCGAACTCGGCGATCTCGTTGTCGGCGTCTATGCCGATCGACCGATCTTCCTCAAGGACATCGCCACCATCCAGGATGGACCTTCCGAACCCAGTGAATATGTCCGACTCGGGTGGGGACACTCATGGAACTATCCCCGCAGCAGCGAGTCACCCGGATCGTTCATCGGTCCGGCCCCGGAACAACCCGATCTCGCCGACTCATATTCCGCGGTGACCATTGCCGTATCCAAGAAGAAAGGAACCAACGCCGTCGACGTCGCCCGGACAACTATCGATGAGATGCGGAAGCTCCAACAACAGGTCGTTCCCGACGATATCCACGTCGTCATCACGCGAAACGCCGGACTCACCGCCAATGAGAAGGTCAACGATCTGGTCGAGGCCCTTGTGGCCGCCATCGTCATCGTCATCGCCCTGCTCGCCATCGCTCTTGGATTCCGACAGGCCATGATCGTCTGCGTGGCAGTGCCTATCGTCTTCGGCCTCACTCTCGCCATCAATATGCTCGCAGGATACACCATCAACCGTGTCACTCTCTTCGCCCTTATCCTGTCTCTGGGACTCCTGGTTGATGATCCCATTGTCGACGTGGAAAACATCCACCGTCATTTTCATCTCCGCAAGCGTACCAGTCGGCGAATTGTTCTCGACGCCGTCAACGAGGTCCGGCCGCCCCTGATTACCGCCACTCTTGCGGTCATCATTTCCTTTTTGCCCATGATGTTCATCTCCGGCATGATGGGACCCTACATGCGGCCCATGGCGCTCAACGTCCCCGTCGCCATGCTCATGTCCATGCTCATTTCCTTCACCATCACACCCTGGCTCAGCTACCATGTCATGAAGAGGATGTACCCGGCCCAGGACGATACGGACTCCGACAAAATGTGCGTCCTGGAAGATCCGATGCTGAAATCCGCCGAAGCCATCAAAACTTCATTCCTTTATCGCCTCTTTCGCCCGTTGATGGAACCGCTCCTTCGCTCCCGGCGGAATGCATGGCTCTTTCTTGGCATCATCGGACTCCTGATGGTCTTTTCCGTCTACCTGGCCGCTGCACGTGACGTGCCCCTGAAGATGCTGCCCTTCGACAATAAAAATGAGTTGAATATCGTCCTCACTTTTGACAAAGGAACCACCCTGGAACAGTCCAACGCGGCCGTCCGCCGATTTGAACGATTCCTGCGCACAGTACCCGAAGTCACCGATTTTGAGTCCTATGTCGGAACCGCCAGCCCGATGGACTTCAACGGCCTCGTACGCCACTATTACCTCCGACGCGGACCGGATGTCGCCGATATCCGGGTGAACTTCGTACCCAAGAAGGCAAGGGCTCAGCAGTCGCACGCCATTGCCCTGCGGCTGCGGCCGGAACTCGAGAAGATCGCTCGCCAGAGCAACGTCGGGATCAAGATCGTTGAAACTCCGCCCGGACCGCCCGTGATCGCCACCATCGTCGCCGAGATCACGGGCGGACCCACTCAAACCTACGATGAGCTCATCGGCGCCGCCAAAGTTGTCCGAGCGCGGTTCCAAAAGGAACCGGGAGTCGCCGATATCAGCGACACCTCCGAGGCTCCGCAGGAAAGATACCTCTTCGTCACCGACAAGGAGAAGGCAAGCCTCAATGGTATCACCACCGAGCAAATCGCTCAGCTTCTTCAGGCGGCATTGGAGGGACACACCGCGGGAACGGTCCAACTCCTCCGGGAACGCCAACCGCTGGAAATCGTGCTTCGCCTGCCACGCCCTCTGCGAAGCTCCATCGACCAACTTTCCCAGCTCTACTTGCGGAGCGCCACCACCGAACGAATGGTGCCCCTGTCCGAACTGGGCTCATGGAAGAAGCTTGTCCGCGACCAGACCATCTA
This sequence comes from uncultured Phycisphaerae bacterium, assembly GCA_964563935.1. GTDB lineage: Bacteria > Planctomycetota > Phycisphaerae > JAAYCJ01 > JAAYCJ01 > JBAZZQ01. The sequence goes on from CAZLZE010000025.1 coordinate 45,859, forward strand.
CCACAAGGACCTGCAGCCTATCGTTTATGTCTTCGCCGACACCCTTGGCCGACCGCCCGCCGATGTTGTCCTCGATATTCAGGCTGATCGTGTCTTCCACACCGCACCTGTGGACACGGAGAAGGGAAAACGAACGACGGTAATGGAGCCGACCCCAAAACCGGTCGGCAAACGCACCTTTTTCAATAACGGCGGAGGTATCCCCTGGTATCTGCCCGCCGAATATAACGTCCGATTCTCCGGCGAAGGCGAGTGGCAGATCACCATTGACGTCTTCCGCGATATGGGCCTCGCGTACATCGCTGCCCTCATCGGCATCTACATTCTTCTCGTCAACCAGACGGGTTCCTTCAGCCTGCCCGGCGTCGTCATGCTCGCCATTCCTCTAACCATCATCGGAATCATGCCCGGGTTCTGGCTTCTCAACAAGATCGCGGGAGGCACCGTCGCCGGTTATGCCAACCCCGTCTTTTTCACCGCCACCGCCATGATCGGCATGATCGCCCTGGCTGGGATTGTCACTCGTGACGCCATCATCCTCGTTGACTTTATCCACCTCTCACTCGCCCGCGGACGGTCGCTCTTCGACGCCATTATGGAATCCCGAGTCATCCGGCTGCGACCAATCCTGCTGACCGCAGCCGCCGCCATGCTCGGCGCGTCACCCATCGTTCTCGACCCCATCTATTCGGGATTGGCTTGGTCGCTCATC